>NZ_SOHI01000007.1:0-184055 GCF_004403585.1 Cryobacterium sp. Hb1
CAAATCAGCCCCGTCGACTTCGAACTGCAATACTCGTTAAAGACCGCGGAAGTTCAACTCGCCGCTTAACCCGTGTCCACTAACCGGGGGCAAGGCCAGTGGGCGCCTCAACGAAGCAGGGGGCAGCGTGGCTGACAATTTCGATCCGACGACGTCACCCGTCTACCAAGAAGGTGCCGCCATGTCTGGCATTCCGATCACGACGACGGCGCCCATTCGCGAACGAACCCACGAGGAGATTGTCCGCAGCCGACTCGGCTGGATAGTTGCAGGCGTTTGGGTAATTGCCAGTGCCGCCATACTGAACTTCATCGCGGGATTCCTTATAGGTTTCGCGGCAACGTATCGCTGACTCTTCCACTGACGCAAGCGAGGTCTCGTGGCCGACAGTACCGCTTCGAGCTTGTCTAGACGCAGCTCAGGTCGCTTTGTACCGAAGCGTCCCTCGAAGCTTCTGCACGTCACGACGACGCTGGTCGTGCTCAGCGACAGAGCGTCGACGCATGCTTGCGGGTCATCTAGAAGGGCACCATCGACGCGGTTCGCTGCGGTTGTGCTAGTGCTAGAGACCTGTTCCTGATCGGAATGGCTATTGTGCTCGGCGCCGCGGTAGCGACTGCGCTAACGTTCGTCACCCTGCTCGGGAGCATCGCCATGTGTGGCGCAGAGATGGGGTAAACTTGGTCCTCTGGTACACCAGCCAAGGAACGGCGGACATCGACTGGTCAGGTTCGCCGCTGATTCTCGCCTCGTAAGTAGGCGTGAGGGTGGCGGTCGGAATTCACGGGCTGTTGAGGTTCTAGTGGGTATCGGTGGCGATAATCGCTGTGGGGCCTAGGCGGTCTGTACGCACTGCAGCGACCAGCCGGAGATCGCAACAGGTGCCGTGCTCCGCAGAACGGCCCTGATACTCGTCGTTTCGGTCGGTGTCGCCTCTCAGCTCGCTAGACCCCTGCGAGACATGAACACCTGAACCGCTGCGCAGAGGAAGGTCCATTCCCTCGGGTCAGCGGACGCCTCAGGCCCAATACCAACATACAAAGCTGAAATGCTCTCGCTGAGCAGGCCCTCCGCCAACTATGGTTATCCCCGATGGAGTCATCGCGACCTGTTTCATCGGGACTTTAAGGAGCACTTGTGAACAGTTGGGAATCGCCGGAAGAAGTGCTTTTCCGGGCAGAGTCTAATCCGGAACTACAACGAATTCGCGAGGATATCGTCCGTCGCGCCAACCGTGGAGTAGTTGACTCCGTAGTGGGTGTGGATTCGAGCATTGCGTCGCTGCAGCACAGTCATGATGCTCACTTCGCTGCACTCTCGGTGCTCTTTAGCGGCGGCTTCGATGCAATGATCTCGATTACCTCGCAGGCCGCGCTGTCCAATATGTCGATTCAGAGGGCGCTCGAAAACCCTCGAACCGCCGCTGCCGCTGAGAACTTCCGACGAGGAATCCGCGCCGCCGGTCGGGGCTGGCTCGAAGACGCAATCCATGACTTGAAAGCGAGCATCGCGGAAGACCGGTACTTCGCACCGGCCCATATGCACCTCGCATTTGTGTACCTAAAGCTCGACGATCGCCCAATGGCGCTTGCGTCGTTACAAGACGCTGCGCGATACGGGGAGCTAGATTTCCCTGCGGAGGCTGCGGGCAGCGTCCTGCTTGCAGCACGTATCCAGATTGAATCTGGCGACCTCGATGGAGCCGAAAAGACGCTTGGATCCATTCCGAAATTGGAGCCACACCTGCCCGAAGCTGCGTTTTTGCGGATCGAGATGAAAAGGGCCGCTCCGCTACTCTCATCTGCTTTGAATGCTGCGCCTGGTCTGGCTGTTTTCCTACCGGTTGACATTCCCTTGAGCTATGTTTCCTCCATTCGGATGGCCGCTACCGCACCAGACGGGCCGCCGGCGCGAGCGCAAAAAATCACATCGTTACTAAAACAGGCAGAGGAAATCTTCGTCTATCGTGGTCAGCCCGGGCCTTATTCCTCGGACGAATTTGACGATAACCACGCTGCTATCCCGATCGATGCCAATAGCTCGTACGTCGAGCAGCTACGACAATCGGCCTTGATTTTTGACGTGTTTGGCGCAGTAGCGAAAAAGACAATTCAGCGGCTCGCCGCCATCTCGCTCGAAGCGGACTCCCAACTCAGCTCGTTGCTGTCAGAGAAGCAAGAAGTTCTAAAGGGCCTCACGTCGCTGGACACTTTTGTGTGGGACGACCCCAAGGTGCGGGAACTCAAAGCGTCCTTCGCAAGGCTGACCAAAGCCATCGACGAAGCAAGTCACGACAAGAACTCTCCCGAGATCGCAACGCTCATCGCCGAGCTGCGAGAGGCGCGTTCCGCAGCCCCGGCGCGCGTTATGCCGTGGAGCACAAATGGAAATCTATGACCTTGAATCTACCGGTCCGCCCTGATGGATGGACCGCAGGCGATGAGTGGACCGCAGGCTGAATCTTGCGCCGTCCTGTCGCAACTTCCTCGTCGGTGAGACACACCTAACACCGAGCGGGCTGCCGTTGATGTTGCGTGTGCAGCGGCACAGAATGGCGAGGAGACTACTCGGCGCGGTCTTGGAACAGAGGTGGAAGCTCAGGTGGTCGGTTGATGGTGAGCTGCGCTATCAGCGGCTGAGGGCATCGGCGATCTCGTACTGTAATGGTCGAGGAAGGCCGTCCATGTAGAGCGTCCCGTCTACCAAACCGACGACGTTACCCCTATATTCGTTGCCAGGCCTCACCGTGGCTGACACGGACACCGGGGTTACATATCTGACGAAATCGACAGCGTTGTGCTGTCGACGCCCTCGTACGACTGCTCGGTCGTAGCCTCGTTGAAGGGGAGGAATGAGACTGGTCTGAATCTGAGTCGAGCCGGTGTAGAAGAGACCGTCCTCACCAAGGAGTGCCGGTCCAACAGACCACAGTCGCCGGCCGATATTGCGAACTCTCCAGTGTTCCATGAACCCCATGTCAACGATTGCTTCAACGTACTGTGGACGGTTTTGGGTGCGGCAAATTTCCGCGACCTCAGCTCCGAGTTCGTTGAGTAAGCGCTGCACATCGTGAATGCGCGCGCCGATTTCATTGGCTGTCTCACGCTCGGCGTTTTCTCTTCGAGCTCGAGCGGCAGCTGACTGGCGCATATCTTCTTCAAGGCTCATGGCGACAACGTAGCAGCGACGTTCTAGTCTTGTACATGGGGCCGTCGATGGTTCGGTCGGCGATTTGTCCGGCCGTCAAAGCCCAACCTCGACCGTGGCGTCCCTCAGCGGTGGCGATGCAGTTCGTAGCCGGTGGGTACACCCGGAACATTGTAAGAACGCTCGGCTGCTACGCGCCCTGAAATTACGTCCATACCTTCTCGATAATCCCGGCAGGACCGCGGAACCCACGGACACGAGCCCTAGAAGGCTAAATGCAACTATTCCGAGCGGCAGGCCGGTCGGACGGGCTTGCTCTCCTCCGTTCCGATGGTGTCCTCGGCCTTCTTGAGTCGAGGCGGTCAACCATCGTCAACAACGGTCCGCTCCCCCTCCCTCGAACACAATGAGCTTGGATTCCAGCAGTCGAGCATGGGGGCGACTATGCCGCTAGACCCATTGACCCCGCTTCAACTTGAGCGGCTTGTTGAAAGGTATATCCAACCACGGGTTGTCATAGCCGACGAACGGAACGGAACCCCAGTTGATTATTAGCGTGCGTCCATCAACCGTTTGATTCTCAGTAGTTGTCTCTTTGGAAATGTAGCTAGACAATTTCATCCACGGAACCTTCCCGTGTAAACCCCAGGATTCGAGTTCGATGTCGCTCAGCCCGACCACCACACTCTCCTTGCCTCCTGCTGTTGAGAGATGGGCTATGAAGGACGTCGGTACTGCAGCAGTCATGACTTCTCCTTGTTTATCAGTAGATTTTGCCCCGAGTATAGCGATTTTACGGAGAAAATGAGTCCCCCCAGTTCTGTCTGGGCATCCAGGTCACCGCGCCCACCGGTACTGTCGAATTGGTCCCTGCTCGCGAGTAGCGCTTCACGATTGCGACAGCTCGTAACGACTCCCAGAGGTTTGCAACTATGGCGTTCGAAGATGCAGTCGCGGATGCGGACAGGCAGACTAAAGAAAAGCGGCTGAGCGACTTGCGCTCCGCCAGCGCAGTGCGGAGCTCCGCACAGAGGCCGAGAAATACGCTGCATTATGCCGCTCCCACCTTCAGGGGTGGACTGCAGAATAAATTGAAATTCTTCGCTCCCGATCAATCGAACCGACTCAACTGCACTAAGCGTTTGTTGCGGATAGCCTCATCACTGGACGCCACTGCGGTAAATCAAACTGTCCTTTCGGGAATGGGAGATTCGCGAGCGGATGATCGTCGCCAATGAGAATGTACCCCGCTACTTCGACGTGACGACAGCACAGCTGCACGACAACGACTTGGTGCCGAGGCGACCACGGCGACACGAATCGTGGTGCCTATGCCTTGCCTGGGCTGGTGAAAGCAGGCCAGCGCCGTTGAATCCGCCCCACCTCACCAAAGAGGACTTCGCGGCCGCGATCCGAAAGCACTTGACCCGGGATCGGTAGCTACCAGCTTGCCGCATCGGCGCGCGATACGCGAAGGGCGGCCCTCGAAGCTGGCGATCGAGGAGCCCCACGGGCGCTCTTGGCGCCGGTTACGGCCTCGGAAGGGAGAGAATCGCCTCAGCGATGTTTCTCGAGATTGTGTTTTCACCGCTTACTGTAGTTGCACCTTCGTACAGCGCGATCATCGCGGCTAGCATTTGGCTGTTTTCGGTAGTGAACGAGAGACCCCCGCTGGCCGAGGGCAATACCGGTAACGCAACAACCTTGCCGGCGGTGGTTATGAGCGTTCTAACCCAGCGTGAGTCTTCATCGTTCCACTCGACTAACCAACCGACCACGCTTCCAGACCGTAGAACGCTCTTGGTCGGCCTCCCACGGGAACACCAGGTTTGTCTCGAAGTTTCTTCCGGTCCGACCTGCTCCCATGGCACGGTCGTAAGTTTCGCTCGCGAGGCCAGGCGGGAGTAAGCCAACGCCATGGACGCCGTTGCATCTGGCGTCGCCCAGTCCGGAAGAACTCCGCCGGCGGCAGTCAACGTAATTAGCTGCCCGAAGGGAAGGTGTGGGTCTCTGCCAAAACCAAACTTGCCGTGCCACAGTCCACTTGCTGCCACTTTAGCGGCGGCAAGCTCCGGGGTTGATAGACCCCGAGCTTTCATACTGGCGACAACCTCTTCCGCACGGTTCTCCATTGCTTTCCATGCGCATGGCTCGCAAACCTGCGGACGTCCGATGGGATCTGTCAGTCGGTCGAGCATGAGTGTTATCGCATACGGGTATACGAGCAGGTGCGTGCGGCAGAGCCGAGCGGCGCACCGGGTGCATCGACCAGCGGACTGCGTCCCGCAGTGGCAATATTCGTCGGCCATCGCCATAATGTAGCGGCAGTCTCCTCTTACCAGGCGAATCTGCTGACGGGTGGACGAAGAGCGGAGACTTTGTGATCCATGGCGTGAATCTCTACTAGAACGCTACGGCGCGCGTCGGTAGACACTTTTGCAAGACAGCGGAACTAGTACGGCGGCTTAGTCCTTGTTCTGGTTTCAGGCGCCTAAAGAAGGACTGAAGCGCTGCGTCCCTGGGCAGCCACGGTGACAAGCTTGAAATTGTTTGGAGGGCATGGTGGGCACCTCAAGTCGGTTTGTCGTGAGCTCATGCGCAGCTGGCCATACCTGCCCCATTCAGGGGTGGGAGAAGTCTTGCGCAGTGAGTAAGCTGCGGCTGCACCGACTACCCCGAATCCCGAGCAGAGGCGGCATCTTGGACAGCTTGGGCACTCGAGGGCGTACACACAAGAGACACAGCATCAGGTCGGTGATTGCTGCTGTCGTCATCATCGCTACCGTGACGGGTCTGACAGCCTGCGACACGGCGGATGAACCAGCTGGGCGGCAGCCAACCGGCGGGGCCACGAACACGCCGGACGAACCAGCAGCCCGGCATTCGATCACAGCGACGGTCCAAGGAGCCACTGCGGAGGTAACCGCCGGCAACCTTGACTCCGTCGCTCTCCCCGGACTGCGGGACGTCGCCCTTATCGGTGCGGTCGTGGGAGTGCCGGTCAGGATCGAGCTAGACGCCGAGATCCCCGAACACGGGGTGAAACTTCAGCGTACGTACTTGACCCCCGTGCCTGACGATGCGGCTGCCACTTTCATCTTCTTCAACGAGGAGTTCGGCGCTTGGGAAGCAGTCGCGTCGGAACTATCCCCGGATCGGCGTACCCTGACCGCAACTGTTCATCACCTGTCGCTATGGGACGATATCGTGGCCGGCGGCCAACAGTCGCTGCAGATCTTCACCGCAGCAGCCGCGGCCGCAGGGCACAAGGTGTCGGATGCCAGCACCATATTTGGGAAGGCTCTGAAAGTGGTGAACGCGAATATCAAGACGGCGTTCACCAACGGCTCTGAAGCGCTCTACTACGGCATCGGGAAGGTATTCGACACTCGGGTGGACGACCCTGTGTGTGACGACGCCACCCCATCATGGGTCACCTCTACCGAGATGATCGGGTACAACGCAAACAACCCGATCCTGTTCTGTGTCGGCCGTGACAGGAAAAATCCGGACCTGCTCGTCGTGAAAGCCCGAGTCAACCGCGGGTTCGGGTACACGGTCAGCACGGCAACGGAACCATCCTGGATGTACAACTCGACCGGCAACCAAGGTGCATGGGACGCCACCCTTGATCTGGTCGGCGACACGGACCAAGTGATTCGTGAGGGTGTCGAAAAGCTTTACAGTTCCGGCGACCTCGTGGGCGCCGGGCAAGAGGTCAGCTACGGCTTCGCCCAGGGTCCCACATCAGAAGTTCCCGCCGGGACACCCCTCGTCACCCTCTCTCCACCAAATATCCCCGTCTTCGTTAGGTCCTCTATCGAGCAGGCATTGGTTAGCTGGGGAACCGAGAAGGCGAAAGGCGGGCTCGCTGCGACCATCGTTGTCGCTGCTTGCTTCGACGAGATCAATGCGGCCGAGGACGGTTACGGCGGTGTCAAGGTAGCACTCACCTGCCTGTCCAAAGCCGACACCCCCATCGCCAAGCAGCTCGCGCTCAGCATGTTGAAGCTCGGAGGTGAGCCCAAAGCTGCCGGCTTGGCCGCAGGTCAGCTCATCGCCCGGGCCAGCCTCGGCCTGGCGGTAATCGCGCCAGCAACAAACGTCTTGAATTACGTCGCGGAGCTCGGAGTGCCAGCCTCCGCGCGCACCGTAACCGTATTCACTAGAACGTCGCAAACGGAGGACATTTCGTCATGGGTTATCGGCTACGGAACTCTGGGGCCTCTCTCTGGGGGGATGACCATGGCTGAGATGGCTGTGGTCATGGACGTGCCCATGAACGGAAACCAGTGGGGTTTGGGCATGGACGATTTCAGCGGGTATTGCGCTCTGGGTTCGCTCGCTGCGACCGGCCCTGCCGCCCACATCGGTTTTCTTGCCGAGTCAGGAGGCTCCTACGGGCCCGTTGACCGATTCTTCATATCCGGATCGGACGACAACCTAACCGCCCTTCCACGCACTCTGGGCGGGACCGGTGTTGGCTCCACGGAAACTGATGTTCGAAACGAGTTCGGGTCTGTCGTCAAAGAGGACCAGAACATCTACGTCGAAGGAGGAAAAATTCTCAGCGTGCTTGACGACAACGCCGGCATCGTCTTCGTCACCGACGAAACTGGAAGTGTCACGGCTGTAATCACTGGCAATACACCGCAGATCTTTTACCCCGAAGGATGCGCCTAAACCAAGCGCATCGGGTCCCGCCGATAGTAGGGATAAGTGCGATTATCGGGGGTAAAAAACCACCCCCCTTGAAGTGAGATGAGGCTGAGCCGAAAATGGGTCGGGGCGACACGTTGCGTGGCAACTCGTACTTCTGTTCGGACTGGCCGGACTGGCCGGCTACCAGGAGCCAGCCCTCGTGGCAAGGCTCACGTCGGCCTGGCCGCTCCCGGCGGGCCACTCGGCAAGCCACTGCGACCGGCCACCTTGTTAGGCGTTCAGCGCGACGCTCAGCCGTGCGAGTCCCTCGCCAGCGCTACGTTCTCGAAGCTCATTTTCACGCCATCGCGGCCTGGATGCGTCGGTCAAGATCATCCAGCTCGGCCAGCGCCTCGGACGCAGCCCACACGCGGTTCTTTTTACGCCCGGTGATTTCCTGGATGTACCCGGCTCGGGTGAGCTGGTCGATGGCCCGGTATGCTTGGGAAGCCACAGATCCAGACCGTGCCTCGATCTCGGCTGCACTCATCACTGGGTAGTCATAGAACGCCTGGATCAGTGCAGCGGCCGCAGATCCGGCGCGAGGGCGCAGCTCTGCTACCCAAGCATCGGGCATTGCCTTCAGGCGCGCAATGGTGCCGCGCGAGCACTCGGCGGCAGCACGCGCTGAGCGCGCGAACAAGCTAATTAGCGGCCCGGGATCGCCCAGGCGGTACGCGCCGAGCGCTGCGAAATAGTCGTCGCGGCGGGCGAGGAGACCACTGGCCAGAGGCACAACGGCGTTACGGGTGACACCACGGCGACGCAGCACAGCGGATACCAGCGCACGTCCGATGCGACCGTTGCCGTCGGTGAAGGCGTGGATCGACTCGAACTGGGCGTGGCCGATCGCGGCCTGCACCATCACTGGAACGTCGTCGCGGTTGAGGTACGCCACCAGGTCCGTCATCAGCTCAGCGACTCGCGCAGGCGCCGGTGGCACGTGAAGAGCATCTCGGGGTGAGTAGTCGCTTCCGCCGATCCAGTTCTGCATGTCCCGTAGACGTCCTGCGTAGCTCGCTTCGTCGGGATCGTCCAGCATTAGCGCGCGGTGCGCGCTCTCGATGTGCTCCAGCTCAAAACGGCCGTGCTGCTCGACGGTGGTGATGAGTTCGTGCAGCGCAGCCGAGGCGGCGACCATGCTCATCGCCGAGGCATTGCCGCGGTTGCCTGCAACAGCTTGGGCGTAGTCCAGCGCCGAGGCAGAGATGTGCTCGATCTTCGAGGAAGCCACAGATTCCGAACGCACCATGAAACGGCTCAGCGCCGCTGAATGGCCTTCCGCGTCGGTGTCAGCCTGCGCGACGGCGAGAAGGGCTTTCTCGGTTTCCAGTAACACTGCCAGGGGCGGCATGTAGTCGAGCGTCTGGATCAGTGGCGGGATTGTCGCGTCGACCGAACTCAGCATCCGGTCTTCACGCGTGCCACTGCGTACCTGCTGACGCCAAGGCAGAGTCTCAACCTCGTGTGGAGGCCAGGCGGTGTTGGTGATTTCAGCGCTCATAACCACAACTTTACCGCGCCTAGATGGTGCTTGTCATTGCTAAACACGAATTCATGTCTGAACAGTGGTGGTTAGCCCCGTCAGCGCCTAAACGTAGTCAATCAGGGCCTGCGCCGGCTGATGGGGCCGGAGAGCGCGTTGGATTGCCACGGAAGTGTCGCCTGCCAAAGCGGCTTGCTCGGGGCGACAAGTTATTTGGACAACGACGGCGACACTTTATTCGGCAGCCCGCTCAAACGGTGGAGCACCGGCGACACCTTCCTCGGCGGTTCACAGCGCCTACTCGAGGCGATTGCCCTCTTCAATCACGCTTTAGCGTCCGTTTACGATTGGGAAAATGTCTTTTCTTGGCAGCGGTGTCGGGAGTTGCTGACAGGCTGAGCAAGACAGTCGTATCCGAGAGCGAGGTCACCGACCCCCTCAAACAAAGATGGAAGGAGCAATCATGAAAACTTGCTCATCATGCAGTGGGACTTACGCGGCTGACGATTCGGTAGCTAGTCGCCACCATAACGAGAGCATCACCGATTGCGGCGGTTGCAATCGGTGCGATGGAAAGCCAGGCTGCTACATGTGCGGCGGCTCTTTTTGCAGGTGCGGGGATCACTGATTTCCGCTGTCACGGATGGAGGCATGGGGTGAGCGCTGCGGACCTCTCGGTCACAACGCGCACCCCAGCCGCACGACCGCGCGCTGGGGTGCCATACGTGGTATTTTCAGGCACCCGCGCGCATAATGAGTACAGGAAACAGGAGGCACACCATGACGATCAACGAGATTCAGCAACGTCAGAGCGACAGCCGACCCAGCCCGAAAGCTCAGGCCGTAGCCGCGCGTGTTCGCGTAAATGCAGACCGCCGGGCCGGCGTGGCGACGCCGCAGTGGATCGTCAAGCTGTCTCAGACACCTGCCGCTAAGTAGTTTCTGTCTACCGACAAGCTAGAGCAGGTTGAACCGGACTACGGGAACGAGTTCGTGCCGCGGCCTTTCAGTCTCATGCCAGACGAGCTGGGTGAGCTCCCCGTTACTTTGTCGAAGGAGCCCACGCCGGTGCTGGCCTGGGTTCGATACCCGGCGGTTGCTGTCCGTATTACTGGCGTGGTTGTCGCCTGGACACAGCGCGCTGTGTATATCGAGTGGGACGATCGCGGGACTCATCGGGCGTGGGTGTGGGCGTCTGCTGTTGAGCGCTCGATTATCGGTACGAATAGTAGGAGTAGTACTACTCCTACTACTCCCAGTGGCCCCGCTCGTTCTGAGGCACCTCGAGAAAACGCGGTGACGGTCCTCGGCACGGAGACACTGGTGCAGCTCGTCAACGACGAGTTGGCCCTTATCGGCGCCGAGTTCGCGTCGGCCATGGCTAAACCAACGGGCCCGTTCAGCTCGGTCGTGTTCGGCATCATCGACGGCCATCACGTGCAGCTGCACTTCCTTACCGAGCCCGCGACCGACATGTCCAGTGTGCTTCTGGCGAGCAAGGCGGCAGAAGTTCTACCTGATCGAAGCGCAGCCCCTACATTCGAGGAAGCGATTCAGGAGTACCCGTGGGCCGAGGCGGTCGATGCACTCGAGCTGGACTAGTCGGTGCGGGTGCTGAGAGCGTGCGTTGTGTGGGATTTTCGTTGTCTGAGCGTGTTCTCTGCGATGTAGCAAATCGCTGCATTGTTGAGATGTCGTCGAAGGCCAGTCCCACAGTGGGCGCCGGCTCGAACATTAGATGTGGCACAGCGAAGATAGGGTCGCTGTCGAAGTCAAACGAACTGCGACCAATAGCGATTTCTTCGTCATCAGTCCAGATCCACGGCTGCCGGGTCTTTTCGACACGTGCGCGTAACGCGGTGCGCTCCTATTCGGCACTCATAGCTGTTCGGCGTGGTCATTACGCCTCATCGCTGATGAGCACACGCAGAGTTACTCAGTCCGCGTGGTGAGTGCGTCGTATCCGATGCGCGCGGCCGCCTGATCTATCGACCAGGTCTGCACGGCGAGCGTTCGTGTGTCGAGCACCCCAACAGCACCTTCGTCCCACTCGGCGCTCAATATCTCGCTGCGGAGCCAGATGGGAGCGCCAGTTTTTCCGGGGCGGGTGAACATCTCGTTAGCTGTGTGTCTGAAGTGATAATGCCCAGACAGCACGAGCCCACCGTCAGACAGCACAGCTGTTGCACGTGCTGTAAACACGTCGCTCGCGGCCTCGGCGTACGCAAGATCGTTGGCATTCCAGAGGTTTCGGCTACTGGCCAGCCTGTTCTTCAGGGCCGGTCCACGTAGCGCGTCGTGAGCAAGAAGAATGTTCACGCGTGGAGCCAGATCATCTACGAGATCCTGGGGTTCCTCTTCGGTAGGGAGCTCGTCAGGCCACCAAGATCGTCTCGGTCGTCTGGAGCTGCGGTCGACGGATCCGGCGCCGGAGAGAAATCCGACGGATTTCTTCCCTGCACGGAGTCTTCCAGCACGAGGCAAGATGACTACTCGCCCGATGGTACGAGATTTGTCTGCTGCGGGCTCAACGGTATTGACCATCGTGTAATTTTCGTGGTTTCCCAGGATGACGACGAGATCTTTATCCATGGCCCGAAGCACCTTGTTGAGAGTAGAAAGCCCTGCGCGTTCGTGGGCAGATCCATCCCAGAGCATTCCGAAATCTCCGAGCTGAACGAGGCTCGCTGCGCCCCGGGCTTCTAATTGAAATATCGCCTCTATGAGAAACGGCAGATTGCCGTGAACGTCCCCAATGAGACCGACTTCTTCTCCGAGGTCGATGTTGAGAGTGTTCATGTCTTGGTCCCTGTTTCGAGTTTTTGTGGGGGCGTGAGTGATATTTCACACACAGTATCTAGAACGGATGCACAAGCCCCTGCTCAACGAACAGATCCGGCTGCGCGAGGTGCAGCTGTGTGAAGAGTGCGCTCGAGGCGTCGTTGGGACATTCGACATCCCAGACGCGACCGGGAAAGGTCGCGGCGAGTGCAAGACACACCGCTGTGCCGAGGCCCGTGCGCTGCTGGGCAGGCTCGACGGAGATGTGGGTGACGAGGCCCTTCAGGGGCATCTCGGGAAAAGCAGCCAACTTGAAGCGGACCATCGTGTCGCAATCAAGCGGGTTCTCGCTGGGCACTGGGGCGTTTGGTTCTGGCTCTGCGGGTGCAGCCGGCTCTGCGGGCAGCAGGAAATATGTCGTGCTGTACGCCTAGATAATTTCAACGTGAACGGTGAAGTCACGGGCGGCGACGGTTATGTGGCGTGGGCCGGTCATGGATGGTTCCTCTCTGTGCTGCTGGTGGGCGTTGCCGATGAGCGTTGCCGATGGGCAGTCGTCAGTGACGGGTGTGGTTCAGTAATGCAGCAGTCTTCCCAGTCACTGGTTAGGCGCGGCTACTCCACGATAAATGTCACCCAGTCTCCAGGGATCCACCCTTTCCTATCGGCACGCACGTCGACGGTATCGAGCATGAGATCCAGAGCGCTCCCATATCCGACACCACACGTTGGCCCAGGTATGCCGGGCAGCGCACCAGTGATGCCCCATGACATGGCACCACCGTTGTTTTTGGGCGGGCAGGGGTAATACGCCACGAGTACTACGGGCTTCCCAAACCTGGCTTCCAGGTCCGCGAATCCGCTATCGAAGAACCCGGCTGTGTCGCCGCCAGACAGCGCAAGTGAGTTGTACTCCGCGGCCAGAACGTTGAGCACGTCCTGGCCCGCCTGGTATTCCTCGATACTCAGGCCGGAATCGCGCTGGGCAGTTTCGGTAGCAGAGAGTTCTGGAACAGCAGCCTTTTCAGACTCAACGCTGCTCGCGCTTGTGCTTGACGGAAAGGTCGGCACCATATCGTTCACGGCGGCATCGATCTGGGCGCAGCCCGAGATTGTGATCGCCGTAATGGCGACCATGATGCATAACCCGATCTTGCGCTGTGACGTGTTCATAGTTGTTCCCCCATTAAATATTTTGTTGTTAGACATAGGCAAGCTCGAGTTTCACAGAGTAAAAGCTGCGCTCAACGTGCTCGGTACCCAAGCGCTTATTCAGTTCACGTCAGGCCAGTCACCGGTCAAGTACCCATTGCAGCCCCGCCAACGCATCTAGCCCCGCACGCGCACGGGGAACGCGGCTAGATGATGGGAGCTGTTACCAGCCGGTGTCGCACGTCCAGTGGATGCCCCAGCCGTAACCGGGAACCTCATACGTTTCATAGCTGTAGTTGTCGACAGGTGGCATGAGCGTGCTGCCGTAGGTGACTTCTTGGCCGCCGCCGATCCCCTTGCACACGCTTCCTCCGGGCTTCACCTGGAGAGGGCGCCACGGCTGGTCACCGGTGAGGGAGCTGCCTCCACCGTTGCCCGTAGACGTTTGGACATCAGGCGCAGTTGATCCGCCGCCCGAGCTGCTTCCGCCGCCGGCGCCCTTGCCTGAGCTGCCGCCGCCGCCGCCGGAGCTGCGGGGTGCGGCTGCTCGTGCTGCTGCGTCGGCTGCCGCCTGTGCTGCTGCCGCTGCTTCGGCGGCACGCTCTGCTTCGACGGCGACGTGTGAGGCGCTGGTCGCTGCGGCTGCGGTGGCATAGGTACTGAGAACAGCGAGTGCGTCAGCGTCGCTGTTCTCAGTACCCGCAGAAGTGACTGCGGCTATAGCGGCCGCGAGAGCATCGCGTTCTGGTGCGCCAGCAGAGGGGGTGCCGTCGAGCCGTGCCTGTCCTGCGACAGCGACGGACTCCGTGAGGGCTGGGAACGTGTCGGTCACATCTGCCACAGCGGCCTCGAGATCACCGGAGAGGGCAGTGACGCTCTTCAGCTCAGTGCCGGACGCGCTGGTCAGCGTCTCGACCGCAACCGTGGACTCGACGATGCTGGCTGTGCTGGCTGACTTCTTGACAGCCGGTGACTTCGGGACAGTGACCGTTTCGATGACAGCACCCGTTGCCAGGTCGAGGCCCTGGGTCGTAGCGATGCTGGTAGCTGCGACCAGCAGCTCAGCGCGCGCTGCTTCGAGGTCGGCACGCGCGTCACCGTCGACCAGGCCATCCGTGCCGGCGACAAGGGCAACAACCTGGGCGTCGAGCAGAGATGCTTCAGCAAGATCACTCGTCAGGTCGGTGTCGGCCTGCGCGTCGAGCTCCCAAGCTGCCTGGAGCGTGACTGTTGCTTCTTTGTGATCAGCGAGAGCACTGGTGTGCGCTGCTTCCTGGACGGCCGCTACAGCAGCGAAGGTGCCAAACGTGCCGCCTGTTGCGAGCACGACAGCCAGAGCGCTGGCGAGGAAGATCTTGCGAGGCTTGCTGATGGTGCGCAGCCGGGCGACGAGGCGGCTGCGTTTCGGCTGTGTCTGATCTGGGATCTCATCAGAGGTATCTGTGTGCATGGTGTGTTCCTTCTCGATTCAGCGATTCAGCGATTCTGGGATTCAGCTCAGCGATCGCTGGGGAGAAGTGGGTGGTGGGTACGGGGATGAGCTCGCAGGATGCGGGATTATTTGACCCTGCGGCTGGCCAACCTTGTGCTCTGCACACAACGCGGCCGCCTCTGAGTCAGCTCGTGGATTTCGAACGGACAACTGCACCTACTGGGCGGATTACCCGACCACGATGATGACGTAATAGTTACTCTTACCGGCCGCCCACGCGGTTGCACTGGCCACTGCGGCCACGGCGGATTCAAACCCACCATCCGACGACGGTGCCGGAGAGCCGATGACCCATCCCCGAGTTCCATCATGGTCTACTGCCCCGTACGAAATGGGGATTATTTTCTTGCCTGTTCTTGCTTCTTGAATGTCGATTTCTGCGTAGATACTGTCGCTAAATCTTGCTCCATCGCCCATACCGCTAAAGGGCGGAATCTGGGTTAGCTTGTCTGTGACTTCTGCCAATACAACGTCGGGCAACGGCTGATCCCGAGCTAGGAACAGCTCTAGTCCGTCGATAGTTATATACGACGGTCCTAGCTGATCTGTCTCCCAGGCGCTGAGCTTCCCGTCACCGTCGAGGTCTCCGGCGATTGGTTCGGTGGTTGCTGCTGGACTCGCAGTGATCTCGTGGTCAGAATCTTCGGGAGCAGCATCGGACGTCGAAGAGGTAAGTCCGGGCAGCAAAGAATTTGCTGAAGTCTCAGACGCGCAACCGGCGAGTCCCCCGGTCAGCAGGAGCGCTACGACCGCGCCCACGATCGTGTGTTTGGTGGTGGTGTGCATGGTGGTGCCCTTCTCGATTCAGCGATTCCGCCCCAAGCGAAGATCCGAGTGTTAGGTCAGAGTAGCGGCTGCGGTGTTGTGGGTGTTTGGGGGTCGTGACTAACCAGGTCGGCCCAGCGTGCGTAGAACGAGTTACTCTGCTCCCGTGAACCGACAGCGCCCTGCCCAGACGTTCGTGCTTGCGTGCTGAAGATGGCCTATCGACCATGGACAAGCTTGTGTGAACCGCGACAATAGATATGGCGACTCATCGAAGGCTCAGAAGTCAGAATCCAATCGGATTGGAGAACCGAGTGTCCAGCGCATCAATCGAGGAGATCGAATTCGCACTCATCAGCTGGGGTTTAGATGCGGCTACTTACATTGACTCTCACCGCGGGAACATCAGTGTGCGCAACTTTGCGGCAGGTTGGGAAGTGACCAAAAAGACGAAGGACACGGCCACTATTGAGTACATCCCGTTCCGAGCGGGCATCGAGTGGCGCGAAAATCTCGGTGTCGCGCGCGAACTTGGTAAACTCGTCAGCTGGTCCGCCGCCCAGTTGGCACTCAGCGACCTGCTACGCGCCCACGGTCCCTCGCCCGTTTGGGTCGAAGAGTTGCCAACCGAGATGACCATCGCACTCGTGCTTCTTTTGCCGTTTGTTGGCGGTTTTGATGGGACCCGACCCACGGTATCCGTCGATCGCGAGCGACTTCCTTCGCGGGTGACAGAGTGCGTGACCCTGCTGAGTTCCGCTGAGCGGTATTCAACTCGATGGGTTATCCCCCTGGCACCTGAAATTGACAGCCCCATTGAGTTGGAAGCGAACGTGTTCCTAACGACGCAGTCGCCCGAGGATCTCGTTTGGTCCCTCAACCTCGACATTCTGAGACCACCAAACCACGCCGGATTCACTGTCGCACCTTCTCAGTACCGCTATGCGGTTCTAGAAGTTCTGCACGGGGATAATCCGGAAGGCGAATTGACGGAGCGCTACGGGCGGCTGCTTGACAGTGCACTCGCGCTAACTATGGCACAGCCTGTGTTACCGGCTGGGTATTTCTCCGCGTTACGGCTGCCGCCTCCGCCCACGGGTTCCCTGAGTGAGTCCCGTCATGTGGCTCTATCGCCCTCCAGCCAGCAATGGTCCCGAACCTTAATTGACGAATTCACAAGAGCATGGCACGCGGTCCAGAATGCGCCGAATCCGATCAAACTCGCTCTCCGACGACTCGCGCGGACGGTAGAGAGGAGCGTACCCGAAGACACAACCATTGACCTAATGATCGCGGCCGAGGCTCTGTACCTATCCAAAGATGAGGGTGAGTTGTCATATCGACTTTCCTTGCGTGCCGCACTGTGGCTCGACGCCTCTTCACCAGAAGAGTGCCTGAAGACGATGAAGCTGTTCCAGTCGGCCTATTCGATGAGGAGCAAGGTCGCTCACGGGAACACTCTGAAGCCAGACGACGAGATACAGCTCCGAGAAACTAACGATCAAGTGCTGCGTGTGCTTAAAGTGGCTTGCTGGAAAGCCCTCGAGGCGTCGGCCCAGGGTAAGTGGCCGCCAAAGTGGGATGAATTAGTCTTCCAGAAAGATGCTTCGGCCGACCGGCCGAGTTGTCTATAGCGCGGTGCAGCTGAATTGGCGATTTCAATTCAACGCGCGACCGGCCTGCAGACGCACTGCAGATTTAGCGGACCGGCTCGATCGCCGGATCGTGTGCCCCACAAGTGACCATATCTATGCAGCGCTGATTAGACGATAAGCTGCCCCGAGGAAGCTTTGGGGTGGAAAGTATGACTGACGTTGCTCAGCCAGGGGGGCCTCGTGCTCACATTGTTCGAGAAGCACATGCACGCGCCGTGGAACTCGGAATCATCGAAATTATCGTGGCGCTGCAGGCTCGGCTCGGGCAGGCCCTTCTCGGAGCTATCGTGATGAAGAGTCCGCGAACCATTAAACGATGGGCCAATAAGACCGTGCGCGTGCCGCAGACGATCGAGCAGCTACTCCGAGACACGTTTCAAATCATGGAGCTGCTTTCATCGGCGGGATCACCGGAGGTTGCTCGAGGATGGCTGATGGGGATGAATCCACAGTTAGATGACCAGGCCCCCGCGTTCGTTCTAGCTAATGGCCACGCACGGGATGTCATGGTCGCAGCACGCGATTTCGTAAACGCTGGATAGGCACTAAGCCAGGCGCACCCGCCAAGCCAACTCTGGCACGAGTCGACCATTGGAATGCTGCTCAATTCCGATATGAGCGAGAGCGTCGCCATGCAGGCAGGCAGGCCGACGCGACGCATCCGATCGCCGTGTCTCGGTGAGGGCTATCGCCTGACCGGGATAGGCACCCCACTAAGGAGCGTGGGCTCGTGCGAGGTCCTGCCCTCTGCGCCCGCCGCACCGAGCCGAGTGAGAACGAGAGGCACATAAGGCTGACGTTCGTGCCTGTGTCCCACTAAAGCGCCGGACTTGCACTTCCACTATCGCCGATCTGGCCCGCACATCAAGTGATAGCCCCGTGCAACGAACATGGCGGCCAGAGGACGGGCGCAATCACGGCACAGTGCGACACCCGGGCGAATGGGATCGACCAAAAGCGGCATAGGAGCAACATACGAACGGTGCTCAGAACGACGCACACTTTCCGTGAGGTTTCCTGATGCGGACCGCACGGATGCTGCTAGCGCTGCATTTTCCCTGACCGCCCTTGAATGCGCATCGGAGGCACGTTGAGCCTTCGGCGTTCCCTTACTCGCGGTTGTGTAGCGCACCCGGCCCCCGCCTATTGAGTAACGCTTCTTCTTGACCTTCACGCAGAGCAGATACCCCTTAGCCACGAGTTCATCCATCCACTCACGAA
Source organism: Cryobacterium sp. Hb1 (assembly GCF_004403585.1). Lineage (NCBI taxonomy): Bacteria > Bacillati > Actinomycetota > Actinomycetes > Micrococcales > Microbacteriaceae > Cryobacterium > Cryobacterium sp. Hb1. The sequence goes on from NZ_SOHI01000007.1 coordinate 18,401, forward strand.
TTATGGCTTTAATCTCGGACTCGTGTAGACCTTGAGCTGCCAAATGCGTAGCGCATTCGCCAGATGACAGCCCAGAGAGAATGGGCCGACCCTCGATGAATTGCGCAAACAATGTCGCTTGCCACTGCTGCCGCGGGAACGGGAGCCCCGGCTCTCCTGTCGTGACTACGTCCAGGATGCCTGGCCAGTGACCATCGAACTCGTCGAGGATCCGCGCCCGGAGATCCGAGGTGAACCACGCCGGCTCAAGCAGGAGCGCCTGGGCGTCCATGGCCGCCCGACGAGATAGCACTCGATCCACGGCCGCCTGCTTGTCCGCAGCGATGACCGCATCCGCAGCCATCATGACTCGCCGCGCCGCAGCACGGGATGCTTCCTCTTCGGCTTGAGAGAGTCTCTGTGCGGCGTGTAGTTCCAGCCTTTGCGCTTCCATCTCGGCCCGATTCTTCTCCAACAGCTGAAGCCGATCGCTGGTCACGCCCGCTAGGCATAACTTCAGGCGCGACAGATCCTCGACGTTGAACTGACCCGGTGTGCCTGTGGCGGGTATCTCAAACTGACGCTCGTCTAGAACGACCTGCTCGACGGCGGTGCCGATCTGCGCGGTCACAGGATTGAACCAGAGCAGAGGCAGACCGGCATCGATGACCGCGGTATGAGTCGGGTTGATGATCACGAGGTTGTCACTCGCAAGACGATCAGCCGCTCTGCCGACCACGGTGCGTGCGTGAACCTGTCGCAGCTGTGCACCTCGCAGCTGTGCACCGTGGTGACCGAACAGCCACACATCGACGATGCCCATGGACCGATACGAGTCGTGGCGCTCCTGCCACTGGGCCGGAGTAAGCGCTGAGTATTGAATCTCAAAGGCCATGCGGCTTCCGTCCGACGCTGTGATCATCACGTCAGCTCGGCGATCGCCGGCGATCTCTTCCTTCTGCACCGTGAAGCTTGGATACAGCCCACGCAACCAAACAGCGATGCGCTCGCACGCCTGCATATGGAACAGACTCTCGGACGCATGGCTGCCGACGTCGTCACCGCCGCCGTAGTGTTTGAAGCCATCTCGACCCCGGCTCCGGCTGACTGTGGTGATCGCCGGACTAGGGCAATCGCGAACAGGGCAACAAAGTTCCTCCTTCGCCCAGGCCCGCAACTCTTTCGCTTCACCATCAGGGAGCAGAAAGAGGTCGTCAGCAACAAGACGGCGCCCGTAGACGAGACGCGTCTCACCGTTCTGGAAATCCGCAAGAACGCCTGATATGTGGGCCATACGTGCAGGCTACCGAAGTGCACCGACATCACAACTGCGCTGCCAGCAAAAAAATGCTGGCCGGAAACTGACCAGCGGCTATTCAGGGATTGGTCACATAGCGCCTACGCCAAAGAGCCTCGGAACAGCGCGACGCCGAATTGACCACTGTTTAGTCAGGAACTGATCCATCCCTGTTCACTCCACGCCCACAGATTCTGCAGCTCGGTCTCTCGCCAGGGGACTGGCTAGCAAATGGCTAGAATATGGTCGGCAGCTGGTCACTTCGCGCGCCCAGATGCATTTCCGGGTCGACGCCCGTCAGGGGTAGCAACGTCAACAAAATCGCGGAAACGCCAGAGACGACCCGCACGGCCGCTGCCAAGCAAGCGGGCGTCAACCGAGCGGCTCGTGCGCCGCCAGGTACAAACGCTTCCCCGAGCTGGCGCCCGATGTTTCAGGCCAGACAACTCGAACGACAGTGTGCTCGCCCAGACGAATACGAACAGCTGCCAGCTCTAGGTCTGTCCTGACTGGCTAGCTAGACCGATACGCGCCCCTGGTGCAGCATCTGCTGCGTCGGGGGCGCTTCTTTTTCTCCCGTGTGCAGTAGTTCGCGTGATCTCACAGGAACACACGTTCAGACACATACGAAACGCCCGCCCAGATGGGCGGGCGTTTCATTCTTTCAGGCTGAGAGAGGCTAAACCTGAAGCCGCTGAATCTCGACGCGCACATCGTCCAAAAGCTCGGCCATCGTGGTGGCGGGCTCTCGGAAACTGGCGCGAATCTCATTGAGAAGATAGCGCCCGCACGCCCGTCCAAGCGTGAGGTCCTTGCCGCCCATGTACACCGTCGTCTTCTCGACCTCGAGCTGATCTTCTTCACTGAGACAAGTCCGGTACCAATACATCTGACCGGTGCGAGCAACGCGCCGGGCAAACGACGGGTCTATCTCCTTGGGGGTGTCTCCCCACCACTCAGTCATATGGGCTTCGTACGCCACAGCGCGAGCCGCATCAGCGATCGCTTCACGGCGTGGGTTCTTGTGATGAAGCTCGAGGGCGTTCTTGGCGTCGTAGGTCTGACCCCACGAAACACCGGTGGCGATTGACCGCTTCCGTAACAGCTCAGCACGTGCGGCCGATATGTTCGCCAAGACCCCATCAGAAATGGGCACGGTGTTCCAGAATTGCAAATAAGCCGCCGCGTCGGGGTATTCCTCCGGCGGAAAAAGAAACGTTCCCTCAGCAAATGAATCAAAAGTCATGCGCACCCCGAACTGTCGTGCTCGTAGGTGTTTCCCGGAGCGTTGGCTTAAGTTAATCACGAATATCGTGCCTGTGGCGCAGCATTAGCTGCATCGAGGGTGATTCTTTTTCTATTGCCTATCTCACAGAAGCTCGTGCAGCGCTTCGCTTATAGCACTCGCTTCGATATTGCACTGAACAATGCTCTAATTAGCCACAGATTCAGCGCCCCCTAAACGGGTCGCTGAGCGTGACCAAGAAATACCACCTACTATCCAAGAACAGAATGCACCGCTTCGCGCTGCTGCTCTTATGCCGAGCGCACTCTGTTCGATCAGCCATAAGAAACCGAGAATCTGCCTTACAATCAGCGCAGTGCCGCGCCAAACTAATCGCGGAGCGACTACTATGGGGCTTATAGCGATGGATTTATGCGAGACGCAGAATAAGGTGAAGAAATGACGGACGACATGGTCTATCCGCGAGATGCGAGCTGGCACAGTCGGCCCGGCCATTCTGCCTACGCTCTGCATCGACCCAGCTCAGTAGACGTTGCATTGGCTGCATGCTCGTCGCACATCGTGCTCAACGATGACATCCCCGTCCGTCGCTCGGATGCTGGGACCGCTTTGTGTAAGCGGCCGGCCTGTGCGCGAGAACTCACCCAGGTCTCCACGGACTAATCACCTGCTGGTGACCGCGGCGCCGAGCTCTGATGGTCTCTGACCACCACGCGCTCACAAATACACCACAGAGTCCCGGCTGTAACCAGCCGGATCACGCAGGAATGATCACGATGTGACAGTGGGCGGGAGCAAGGTGCGTAATTACGCGATCGGGATCCTTATGCAAACCACCCGAGGACGCTTACCAGCGTCCCCCGTCGCCTCGGCTTTCGTCTCTTCGTGCCTCCGTTCCTCTGCCGGGCGCTCCCCCCGCTGGAACGCACCTCGGGTGGTTTGCTCAGCGCAGATACACCTATCGGTGAGCAGGACCCCCAGCCACAGAGATCGCCAAAACTGACGGGCCGCGCCTCGCCCCCTTCGAAGAGACTTCTTGAACGATGTGAGCTTCTTCTTCTCAGTCCGAAGGAAACAGGCACAGAAAAACACGAGCCGGCATAAAACACGGCGTCAACGTGCCGACCAGCAACTGACCAGCAACTGGTCAGTTGCTGGTCGCTACGCGCTCACGCTGAAGAGCGCTGAATAAGCGCGCCGCCGCCCCGGCCGCTATGTGGTCAAAGACTGGCCAGGCTATGGCCCGTGCGCGCCCATTGTGTTTCCAAGTCGACGGTACCAGACAGACCGTGGCCAGCAACAGACCAGAATGTGGTCAGAAGCTGGTCAGTACTTGCCCGCAGCAGCTCATTCCGGTCGTCACCGGGCTGGATTTCTCGAACTGGAGCTCGTGCGTGACCTCATGGCCCGATAGTGACCATATATCGGGCCATAAGCGGTCAAGCCCCGGTCACTACGCGCCCAAAGCACAACTGGCCAAGCCAGAAGCAGGGCGATAAGTGGTCATGAGCTGGTCATTATGTGGCCAGAGAAAACCCACAGATGAGCCACAAATTCCCGGCTGTTGCCCGCCGGATCACGCAGGAGTTATCACGAAGCAACAGTGGGCGGGAGCAAGGCGCGTACTTAAGCGATCGGGGCCCTCGGGCAGTATCGCTTACGCTACTTCTTGGTCCGTCGCTGGCCGGCTGCCGTCTCTGCGTTCCAGCATGCATGTGCTTTCAGCCCGGCCTACTCCGACCAAGAAAACGCTACATCGATACGGCCTGGCAGTGAATATCAGGACCCCCAGGCACAGAGATCGCCAAAACTGACGGGCCGCGCCTCGCCCCCTTCGAAGAGACTTCTTGAACGACGACGGTCTTTCCCCAGGTGACCGTCGGAATGAGCCGGTGTAGATACACGTGCTGAATCAGGTCAGGATGCAGCTCAGCAGTCAGCAGGAGCTGAGTGGGCTGAACTGATGAGCTGCAAGCCGTCCCGGGGCTACGCCCCGTCGGCATGGACGCGCAATCCAGATTCGACGCATGCGCCGATTCTGGAGCCTCTGAAGGTCCGAGAGGGCATAAGCGGATGACTGGAATTCCTAAGTTCAGTCAGTTTTGCAAAAGCGGCAAAACTGCCTGAACTTACCAATCCCACTGGGCAGAGAACCGGGCCAGCGACTGTGCTGGCAGCAAGGGTTGGCGAAGTGACAGCGCCTTCCGGAGCGGATCCTGGACTGGCTCTGAAACGGTGTTGAAGCTGTATTGGGACAGCGTTGAAGCTGGCTCTGAAACAGCCCTGTGGCCGCTGCGGGAGCAGCTCTCTTTTTACTCAGCGCAGCAGGCACAGGTGGCAAGCCTGCGCTGAATCTGGTGACGAGGTCTGGTGACTGGTGTTGTTGCTGAGGTCGTTGCTGAGAAGCAGCAGCAGCTCCTCTACGAGGCCAGTAGCGAGCACAAGAGAAGCAGCAACAGGGTGCCCGAGACGAGCTCGGATACGGGCGTAAGAAGCCACACGAGAGGCGACCGTCTCCGCTGCGCTGCGTCGATCCCCTGCGCCGGTAATGAGGCAAAGGTAGCCGCGTGCCCGCGGCCACGGCAGGGTGAAACGCGCATGGTGACAAAGGGTGAAACGCGCTCTGCATCGCTACGCTCAATGGCTGTCACCCTGGTGCCAAGGCCCCAGAAAAGCCGGTGACAGCCAAACCCCGCCTTTCCAACGCAACATGATGTCACTGTCTCCATCCCCTAGTGCTGTCTCCTACGTCGACGGGGATGGAGACAGAGGGTGTGGAACCATCATGTTTCGCTGATATACGTGCAGATATGACCACGATTCTCCGCTGAAGCTCCGAATGCGTGAGGAGAAGGGAAAGAGCATAAGGTCAAATAGCACCACGCTTCGTTTTCCATTCCGCTACGCTCCATGAAAATCTCGCATGGTGGTCGGCACAGCCGACAGTTACTGCGCCCTCCGCTTCGCTCCGGTCTTGCCCGATTTCGCTACGCTCATCGGGTCCTTATCTGCGTCGCTGCGCTCCTTGCCCTCCCAACCCCCACAGGGGATTGGCGGGTGCCTGCTGCCGACACCGATCCTCCGCTGCACTCCCCCTCGGATGCCGGCGAGATCCACGGTTTCTAACCGTGACGAGAAGCGGAAAAGCTGCTTCCTCGGCCACAAGTAGATGCAGACTCTACGCGAGTGGACTCGCAGGACCCGGAGTTGGAAGCGGGCGCAGCACTAGGCTCCGCCCTAAGTGCACCGCGAGGCCAAGCCGCCCTACCCATGCACTCGCCGAAAACGTCACCACCGTCGACGCGTCGCAGGAATGCGAATAGCACCTCGCGATCGAACCGCGTAGCGCGAGACGGCACCCATCTCCTCCTGTGCGCCGCCAAGGTCTATACCGACCGGGTTTCAGCAAATCGAGAAAATCCTGATCGGTACTAGGGCGACAGCAAGACCAGGCGATGAAACCTAAGGAGGATCAGAGATATAGGGTGAATTCACAATGCCACGATCAACCTTGACTTCGGTTGTCAGTTGTCATGAAGAAATGCTCACACGCGGCCACGGCTAAGCCCGTATATGGCCAACAGAAGGTGGCCGTCTGCGGGCAGGTGCTTCACTTCTGCCCAGCCGTCGACTGTTCCGCCCAAACGCACGTCGGACAGTGCCGGACAGGCGAAAAGGCCGGCTCTTTCAGCCGGCCCGCTTTACTACCGAGGGGCCATGCTCCGAATCGTAAGGCGGCATTCAGAGGTGCGTCAGCAGTGCCATAGTGTGTCCTGGCCTGGCTGTGATGAGCTTGTTTAGTTCGGTCCACACCCGTGAGGTCAACGCCGTCTCCGCTGTCTCATCGCTGGTAGATCTCCGTGATTTGGCTGGCCACCAGCGGGCAGCCCTCATGGCCATACAAAGCAAACAAGCTGACGTCCTGTTGGCCGCGTGTGGGCACTTTTTCGTGGCCGTCGACATTCGGTGCTGGTGCGTTGTGGCCTCGCGTTCGCATGAACATAGCTGCGGAAGCGTGTCGTGGTCCGACCCTGGTGCGTCGCCCTCAACGAGCTCTTCACCGCGTTGAGCGGCGAAGATTACGACAATGGACGCCCACGATTTCGGCGACCGCGTCGACGAAATCATTTCCGAAACCGTCGGCAGCAAAGATTTTTTCAGACGCCAATCTCAGGGGCCGCACGCTGAGAGCGGAAATGATTCGAGCACGACGTAGTCTCCTCTGGCACGAACCAGGCGTCCGCGATGAATGGCTCAACCTTGTGCTTGAGCAAGTCCCACGCCGCCCGCGGCGTCGCTTGTTCAAGGGCCTGATGCGGTCGGCGTTTGTTGTAGTGCTCCCGGAATCGCTGGACCCGGCCACGGAGATGCTCCAGTGGCCGGCCGGTCGGCGTCGAGGAAACGGATCAGCGTCTGGTGAGAGCGCTCGTTCTTGCCCTGGGTGGTCGGCTTGCCCGGCAGCCCACTGATCGGCCTGGTCCCTTTCGAAGCCAGAAAGATCTCCACGGACCCGATCGTGCCGGCCCGCAACTGATTGAACGCCAGCGAGTAATCCGAGAGCACTTCCCGGGGTGCCCCGCATGCGGCAATAGCCCGTTCGAGCACGTCCTTGGCGTCCGTGCTGTTCTCATGACATGAATACGCGTCGGAGCCCACGTCGTAACGGCTGGCATCGTCGAGCAGTTGATACACCGTGACGGTCTGCTCGCCGGCCAGGCGGTACTCGAACGCGTCCATTTGCCACAGCGACATCACCGTCGCGCGCACGAACGGGATATAGGACGACTTCGGCCGCTTTTTCGGTGACGCGTCCACCTGCCCCACGCTGGCCAGAAGACGCGCAATCGTCGCCACCGACGGGACCTTCCCTCCGGGGAACCCGTCGTCCAGGGCCGCTTCGTAGTAGATCGAACGCAGGCCATAGTCCCAGCCATCAGCCTTGAGCTGTTTGCGGATCTTCACCACTTCATTCACGACCACCTGCCCATAGCGTCGGGCCGGGACGTTCGGGGCGCGGGATCGGGGGTGCAGCGCAGCAGCCGCTTCGTGGACAGCTCGATCACGGATCTTGTAGAAAGCGCTCCGAGAAATCTTCAGGGAACGGCAGAACGTGATAATCGATAGCGCGTGAGGCTGGGTCGGGTCGTAGTTCATGATCGCGGCACGAGTCTGGGGTGAAAGAGAATTCGACATCCTTGACTATCCCCGTCATACGTGTCTCCGATGCTGTGAGACAGGGTGTCCACGATGTCATGAGATCGTGTGTCCACGATGCACTGAGACAGGACACACGAAGCCATGAGACCCAACGTCCGCGAAATGATGGAAGTTAGTGTCCACGATGTCACGAGATAACACACCAACTCGCCGGACCGGCGCTACCATCAAGCGCTACTCGCCGAGCGCTTTCCCTCTTGGCCCGCTCGCGCTCATTGCAATCAAAGTCCAAGGTGCCAGGGTGCACGGGTTCGCTGCGATTCTCCGAGCGGGCGCCAGAGCATGGGTGGCGCGTCGGTTGCACGCCTGGCGGGTTCGCTGAGTCCAATGCCATAGGACCTCGCAGCACCTGGGCTCCGGACACCGAAGGGGCAAGAGAGTGGAAAAGGCTTCCGATCTCGGCCGGCGGGCAGAAGATGCGGATGGCGGTGCGCCTTGCTGGTAACAAGACGCGCCCGACAGCGCTCGTGTCGATGGACACCAGACCTGGTCAGGTCACGCCACCTGCTTCATGCGCACCAGCGGGACCTGAAGCTGCTTGCCGCCCACGATGACAATGTGCTCCGACTTCTCGGGGGCCTCGACGATCTCCCATTCGGTGCCAGGGGGGAAGATGACTTGCGCATTTGCGATTTTGATTACTTCGATGTCGTAGACGCTCTGGAACAAGTTCCGACTCCGGGCCGAGGCCTTCGGAATACACAGGCCCCGGTCTGCCTCCAGCTCGAACAGCACCTGAAGAGTCGCCGACGATCCTTGCTGGGCACGACCGAAGCGCAGCGCTTCCTTCGGGTTTGTGCAGGCGAAGCCGAATCCGAGATCTCGGAGCACCGGGTCCCATGGTGTGCCGTGATGCAGGTACGCGCTCAGTCCAGCCACGTCAGGGTCGAACTGGTTCGGACTGACGAACAGGCCGAGCCCTCGGTACAGCCGAATCGGCTCGTCCAGGTCGAGTGCGGTGTCGAGGCGAAAGAAGAGGTCGACTGCGGCATCCACTAAGGTTTGCTGAGTCTCGTACGGGTAGCCGTCGAGCAACAAGCCGCCATCGTCATTGAGGCTCATGCCGTTGCGCAGCAGCTTGTTTGCCGGGAAGACGTCAAGGGAGGTGAGGACTCCCACGACGTCGAGTTCCTTCGGGAAGAGAGAGAAGAGCTGGCGTTCGCCATTCCGATCTACGACCATCTCCTCGTGGATCGTTGATGGCACACCAACGTGGGCAGCAATTGCTGCGGCTCGGCGCCTCTCCTTCCATTTACGTTCTTCGCGCCTGTATGCAGGCTCACGGGGGACGCTCTGCTGCTTCGTCTTCCTTTCGATGTCCGCTTGCCGTTTGTCGAGATGCGCCTGACGGCAGGCCTCGCGATCACGGGCAGTCCAATGACGCTGGCCATGGAGCCGGCAACGTCGGGGTAAGAGGCGGAGCATGGCGTCCAATCATCGAGCTGAGCATCGGTGCAGAGAACACCTACTTTAGGGCCGATGCGAGGATCCCCTGACGACGCAAAAATCCACACCATAATGTCCGTTATGGTGTGGGTCAGAGGCTAGTCCACCAACGTCAGCGGCCTCGCCACCGGCCGGGTTGAATCGGGTCAATACCATTTCCGCACCGATCTTCCACGGACCAGGTGACGATAGGTTGGTGGCCATGAGCACCGAAAACAGCGACGGAGATTACTGGGCATCTGCCAGTCTGACCGATGTGCCCGAGATCGCCGCTCTCGCAAGGGTTGAACTGCCCTCGATGACCGCATTACATGCGGAGGCAGGGTGGACGAAATTCAACCGGTTCGGTCGCGGTGAGCAGGTGCGGGGCAATTGCACACTCGTGCTTCGTGACGGTGGCCCCAATGGGCCGCTGATCGGATTCATTTGGGCAGATGACGCGATGTACACCGACCATGGAATAGCGGAGCCGTGGTGGTGCATCAATGCACTGGCGATCGCTCCACAGTTCCGGGGTGAAGGCCGAGGGACTGCCTTGGTTTCCGAAGTCGCAGCAGTCGGGGCACTTGCCGGCGTCGCACTCCTGTACGGCCAGAGCGTTCCAAACTCGGTTTCCTTCTGGAACAGGCTGGGCTGTGTTCTTGCCGACGACGGAGAGAGCATTGGCACTCACAGCCCTGCGCGGCGCGTCACGGGCGAAAAAGTGATGCTCACGTTCGAGCCTGGACCAGGTGACCGCTTCTTTGTGAAGTACCTCACCAGCGCCCCAGGGTCTGTGCGGTCCGGGCTACTTCCTGCTTCTAGGCTGAAGTCGCTGTAAGAGCTTCGCCTACTCTGCTCGATCTTTCTGCATTCTGGTCGATTCGGGATCCTGATCTATGGTCCCGGACACTAGACATGCTGACGGCCTGCACCTGCAACCGGTGCGTGCCGACTCCCTTGAACAGGTTGAACCTCAGAGCGCCGGTGAGTTCACCGTTCGCCCAATCAGCCTTACTCGCCCTGAACTCGGCGACCAAACCGTAAAGGTGCCCGCTGAGCCGCGTGCCGTGCGGGCCTGGGTGCGATACCCCGCAATCGCAGCTCAGGTGCACGGCCGAGCACGCTTCAGCTGCCCGCAGGCCCATGGGCACCGAGGATCCGCCACCTCAGACGAAGTTGCGATCACGAGCATTGACGAGGCTTGGCACGCAGCCGCTCGTGGATCTGATTATCGCTCAGCTGGCACAGATCGGCGCCGAGTTCGTCTTGTCCTTGTCGCAGCCCGCCGGCCCCTTCAGCGCTATCGCGCTCGGGTCGATCGACGGCCACCACTTGCGTCTGGACTTCCTGATAGAACCGGCGACTTCCTTGTGTGCCGTACGCCTGTTTGACGCGCGCAAGAACGACAGCCCTGCCCCGCAAGTCGCCGCTCCAACCTTCGAGGAAGCGATCGAGAAGGACGCCTGGGCTGAGGCCATCGAAGCTCTCACCCTAGAAGCTCCCTGACGCTCAGCGGGCACCGCGACACGGGGTCATCGGAGCTATCAACCAGGTCCGCCACGACCGCTACCAGCTCCGTCTCGACGAGAGGCTCGCTGAGTCCGCCGAGGTCGACGTCGTCATTACGAACGGCGAACTTCGCTCACCGAAGCGGTCGGACGGCTCCTAAAGCCTCGCCGAGAACGCCCTGCCGGGTCACGCCGGTTGCGCTTTCTTTTCCGGCCAGGACTGAGCCGATCGCGCAAACTGTTGATCGATTTGCAATAAGTGTGCGCATTTATCACTAGTGTGCACTACTGTTGGGATATCAGCTGACGCCGGTTCAACCACACCACTCAAGGAGCACAACATGCCCGCGAATTACCAGATGACCAAGACCCCCATCTACGCGAAGATCGAAATCTGGCTGCGAGAAGAAGCTACGCATCGCGGCCCCGGTGCCCTCATGCCGACCGTCGCTGAAGTCTGTGACGTCTTCAACGTCAGTGGTGTCCAGACCGTCCGCAGCGGCTACGCACCTCTCATCGCAGATGGAACCGTCGAGCGCCTGAACGCGCCTCGTCGCTGGGCCGTCACCAACACCGTCGAGCAGAAAGCACGAGACGCCGTGGATCCGCGTGCCAGTCTCGCCGAGATCCAGGAGAAGGTCAGCGAGCTGCAAACCCTGCTGGACGCTCTTCGTCGCCAGCTGTAGGAGTCCCGCACACCATCGACAAAGCCCCGCCGAGCCATAGCTCAGGCGGGGCTTTGTCGTGCCCGATCAATCCTGGGTGGCGATCTCCAACGGATACGGGGCACTGATTCGTAGTTCAAATGCAACTCGGAAAGTCGCCGTCCTGCGTCACAGAAGACGATGAAGGACTCTGAGTTCATCAGCTTCGGAATTCGCGGCAACATCTTCTTCAAGTCTGAGTTGTAGTCAGCTCACGCGCGCCGCACCTGTTCGCCACGCAGCGGTGCCACTCCTCGCGGTCCGTTGCCGGCGTATGGACGATATGCCGTGCGCGGTCGCGCTGCCGCTAGACCAAGGTCACGAGGTTGCAGGACGGGCAACGCCAGTACGGCGTACCAGCGGTGCCGGCGATGTGCATAGGAATTAGGCAGTGCTCGCAGTTGGGTGGTGCTCCGAGGTCGTCCGTGGGCATAGCGGCACCGTACCCCTGCTGCGCGGGTGGCGCTCTGGGAAATGCCTGCACATTTCGTTTCGCAACAGAATTTCGTATTTCGTTTGCGTACTGCGTACTGCGTACTGCGTACTGCGTACTGCGTACTGCGTACTGATGTTGCGTTACGACCTTGAGCACCCCTGAGATCACCGACGCGCGCACCTGCGGGTTCCTCGGCTGCGAGGGGCCCATCGAGACAACGCCTGGTGCCGGGAGGCCCGCCAGCTATTGCACCGACCCCGCGCACAACCGCGCCGCCGCATGGCGCGCTCGTCGCGCGGAGGCCGACATGGCGGACCAAACAGTCGAAGAGGCCAAGCTGCCCGTCGATGCCGCACGTCAGCGTGCCAGCGCATTGCATGCTCAGGTCCCTGGGATGTTCGAGCACATGCAACAGCAGCTCGCTGCCCGAGTCGGCGAAATGCGCACGGTGGCGGATCCCGATGCAGCCGAAGCGCAGATCGAAGCCATCACCTCCGACGCTGCCGAGCAGGTCACGTCCGCCGCAGCCCGAGCCAACCGGGCCGAGGTCGCCACACGCAAGGCCGAGGCCGAGCGCGCTGAAGCAGACGCAGCAGGTGAGGAATCCGCTGCTCTGGCTGACGAACTCCGCGCCGTCATCGCTGAACTGAAGCAGCGCGCGGGAACTCTGGAGGGCGACCTCGCGGTCGCGAGTGAAACCTACGAGCGAGCCGCTGCGGAGATCGCTGTCCTGGCGGACCAGGTCGCCGCCCTGAGCGACAAGAACGTCAGTTTGAACACTCAGCTCACTGAAGCTCGAGATCTCGTCACAGAGGCCGCCGCAGCCAGGGAAGAGGCTCTGGCAACCGCGCGGAACGCGCGAGTTCACGCGGACGCCGAGTCGACACGAGCCGAGCGAGCCGAGACGGATGCAGCTCGCATCCGCGACGTGCTCGAAGGTGTTCGCATGGAGCGCGAGGCGGCGCGGACAGAAGCGCTGGTCCTCAGCGGACGCTTGGCCACCGCCATCAGCGAACGTGACGGCGCCATGGCAGAGGCCGTGCGCGAACATTCATACGCCGACCAGCGTGTCACCGACGTCCGGGACTCTCTTGAGCAGCAGCTCACCCAAGTGCGCGCAGACCTGGACTTGTCACGCGCTAGGGAACGCTAACGGCGCACCGGCACTGACGACACCTGGACCCACTAACCCGCACGGGTCCTGGGCGGATGTACTCGTTATCCTGTATCGGGTGAACAGCATGCGTGACCTATCAACAATCTCGCTCGGCGATTTGCTCGCGCTGCGCGGTGCCATCAGTGCGGAACTCAAAGCACGCGGCCACACAAGGACTGCAACCTCCACAGAGGGCGAGTTGATGGAGCGGATCGTTGCTGACGCCTACGAGGGAGTGTTGGCTCCCCCGACGAGCAAGTCGGTTGATGTTCTACTGCCGGACGAACGAACGATTCAGGTGAAGGTGCGATCGCTGCCACGTGGAGACACTCGCTTCTGGCAGTTCGCGGACTTCGAGTTTGACCTCGCGGTCGTTGTGTCAATGGACCGGGACACCGCCGAAATTCTATTCGCTCGAGAACTGACACGAGCCGAATTAGAGGCGAACGCTGTCATCGCTGCCAGCGGTGGGTATCGGCTACGGATGGGGAAGGCTCGTTCGCTCGGCATAGACGCCACAGATCGACTGAAAACGGCCTACGCGGCGCTTCGATGAGGGCACGAGGAGTGTTGAATCCAGAGAAATCTGTTTGACGCCCGCTGAGCTCAGGCAGTTTGCGTGCTGCGCCAGCAGCAGGGCTGGGCATGAGTAAGCCACCCAAGGCCGCCGCTGTCAGATTCAAAGAGAATTTCACGCAGAGCTAAGCTGAGGAATCGGTCACGATCGTCGGATTGCGACCCGAGCTTCAAAAACGGATGGGGTTTCGTCGATGTCGACTTGCAACAATTGTGGCGCACACGGAACTATCCGATCCCACCTCATCCCGCGGGCGTTCTGCGTAGAGGTCCAAGATGGTCCTACGCACGCAGCGGGGGTTACCAACGCGCACACGTTCGAGAAGACTCAATCCGGGCTCATCGATAGAACCATTCTTTGCCACAAATGTGACGGGGTTCTCGGAGACTACGAAAACTATGCCCTGAAGTTCTTTCGCAAGTTTCGTGAGGAAACGCCGCGCAAGGTCGGTGAGCTGGTCCCGGTTCCAGATGCAGATATCCCAAAACTGTTGCGTTTCTGCGCTGGCATTCTCTACAAGTATTCGCTCACTACACCCGAACACGGTCGCATTCGGCTCGGAGCTTACCAACATGCACTTCGGGAATTTTTATACAACGAGCAAAGAGGTATTCCGCTTGGCTTAGGGCTCTTCGTCTTGCGACCGATGCGGTTCGACGGCGATCAAGGGGTGTGGGCTTATCGCGCCCCCAAAGACGATCGCCAGGAGGGCCTGAACCTGTACCGCATGATGATGGGAGGGGTCATTCTTTTTGTTTATCTGGACAAGCAGATCGCGCAGCGAAAACCAGAGGCGCCCAATTTCGTCTCTGCTGATTCCAGTCTCTTCTCAATTGCCACGGTAAGCGCTTTCGACTTCGAGGAGTACACAAAACCTCAGGAGTTAGCGTTTGAGGAGGGAAAACTCTCAGATTATCTTGACGCTTTGGAAGACAAAAAACTCAAAACGAATCAGTAACCGCACGACTTTTCGGCGCGGAGTTTACAGGAATTTCGAGCTGCCAACGCGTCTTACACTCCCTTCGCAAGACTTGTCGGTTCACGGCTGTGGAACGAGATAGCACTCTCATGGAACAGTGCAGCGGGAAGCGCACCATAAAACAAGCGGAATGTTGAGTAAGCGCAGCAGTTCCGGGAACTGACAGCCGGCAATCCGGTACGCCGAGGGCGTGCCCTTTAGTGCCGACGGTCTGGGGTCACGACTTCGCTGCAAGAGCCGCAAGGTGTCGAGCCGAATCGACGAAAGTGCACTGCGAGAGGCGATAGCTTGCTTGCAAGAGCCCCTTGAAGAGCCAATCCTCCGACGTGTGGAAAGAGGAAAATGACGTGCGTTCAACATTCTCCGAAATTCAACTTCGCGAAGCGCTGTCGGCAGCGCACATGCACCCAGACGACACCGCACTACTACTTCGCTACGCCCCAGCAGCGCTAACCCACCGCTGTTGGCGCAATAGCGTGATTGAAGACTGGCACGCGGGTCCCCAGTCGCGGATTAGCGACGCCGACATGATGCGCGCGGCCGTTGCGACAACCCGCATCTTCCATCAGGCGCTCACAGACGCGTTGAGCCCCACTCTGGCCCAAACAGGGCCGTACTCAGCTGACAGCTTCGACCCCGAGGATCTGTCGCAAGCGTTTTCCGACGCGTTCGACATAGCAGGCAAGGGCCAAGCACGGTTGGTGACAAAACGAATTAGGTGATCACGCAGTGGTTTCACGGCCGACGATTGCCCGCATTGAACGTGGCGACGATGTCTCCACGGCAACGCTAGCCAAGGTGACTACCGCGCTGGGTCTGGTGATTTCTATCGAAGAGGCTTAGCGATCGTCGTCGAGAGTGCGCCGTACTGTGTCTGCCGCGCACTCGCTCGCGTGAGGGGTGGCCTATTGAAAAGCCCCTGTGTCTTTGAGCGACTTTCAGCAAGTCGGATCTGTCCTGCCTGACCGAGTGGCATAGCAGAGCGCCCCGGCTGCACCCTTTGACTTCTGTCACTTCGGGTAGGCGCCCACGCTGCCGGTGTCTGCGTTCACCCAGAAGTCGTCCAACGACCTCGGATTTCGAACCCAGTCTCGTCGGTAGGCTTCCGTAACCTCAATCTCACCGATGTGCACAAGCAACCCAGCAATCAGTTCTGCCCCTGCCCAGCGAAACTCGATGCCAAGCGTCTGATTTTCTCGGCTTCGGAAGCCTTCGGGATTACGTGCTTTCTCAATGTAGAAAGCCACCCACTGTAAGCAATCTGCCTCAAAGATGTGCATGAAGTGCAGGAGGTCGACGTCGCCCTCGGCTTCAGAAAGCTATTGCAAGTGTGATTTCAACGCAGCAGTTTTTCGGGCGAGGGCTTCCACCGTTTGCGGCTTGGAGCTCATTTCTGGAGATCCGCTGTTGCCGTCTTTCCACACGGATAAAGGAAACGGCACCCATCCATCGGGCAATGCCAGCGGAAGCTCCTTCGACGTCACCTGCTGCCGGACATCGAACGCAATTGACTCAACAAAGGCGTGCCGAATGCCGGACATCATCGTTTCGAACCGGTCTCCGGATCCTACCTTGCGAGGGGCGAGGTAGCTGAGGACAGATACTGCATCGTGGATAACGGCGGCCCGGAGAAACTTGATCAACGGTTCTCGCCGGGAGGATTCGGCGCGTTCGACAAAATAGTCAACAAGGAAGAGCGCGATCAGCGTGGTTAGCGGTAGCCCGATCGTTCCCGAGATAACGCCAGCGGTAAGCGGGTGGGCCGACATCCATTCCGGTAAGAGGTAGTCAAGGAATACCGCGCCAGCCACACCGGTCACTGAAAGTGCCATGAGACAAACGACAAGCCAAACGCCTAGTTTCTTGATACCTACCCCTTTTGAGAAAAATGAAAATCTGACAATTGTTCGGCAGCGTCTCTCTCGGCCGTGAGCACCGATCACAGCTGAAATCGGAGGCTCTACCTGAATGACTCTTAGAGAACCCGAAGACGTGAACTGATTCTCGGCGTGAGGCATTGACAATGAGACTGGTTCCGGACAAGAAGCTGTAAAAACACCTCTACCGCCCCATTGTAGGGATAGATGCGCTAAAGCTCGTCGAACTCCAGACCAGTAGCAGAAGGGCGCGATCACCGCGCTTGACTGCGTGTCATGACCCTTCCCCGCAGGCTGACCGGGTGACCGACAAACAACCGAACGAGCGAGTCATCGCCCAGCGTCTGCTCTCATTCGGCAAGCGTGTCGATCAGCAGGCTGGTCGCTGGGGCGATCAGCAGATCGCCCCTCCGCGAGCCGATTCGGTGGAGTTGAGCGCAGGTGCAGGTGCAGGTGCAGGCGCGTAACGTTCCAAGACAGACACCGCACCCCACACGTGAACCGCGACCCAATCTCACACGCAGCACCTTGACGAACATCCTTGGGCAAATGCCATCGGTAGCGCGTCCGCACTACCGCGATCTCGGTTGGGCATCCCCCCGCCAAAAAAGGTTTCCCTTGCGAGGTGAGCCGCTGAGTGCATGCGTTCGTTAACACACCGCTATCCGTGCGATTCTGCCGTCGGAGTCTTCGAAGCGACCGTTCAACAAACGGTCGTTTCTAGGAACAGTGAGTCGATTGTGGACACGTGGGCAAACCGCCGCGATCACCGTTCAATATCCCGTTCAAGAACCGTTAGGTTGGAGAGTGCTTCCTGAACAGGTTTTTTGAACGAAAGGACTCCGCATTGGCATTCGTTGGACTCGTGCGCGTGAGCACGAAGGGTCAGGAGACAGCGCGGCAGCACGACGCGCTCGATCCGATCTGCGTGAAGGTGTTCGAGGAAAAGGTCAGCGGCAAGCTCTCTGTAGCCAACCGTCCCGGCCTCACTGCGGCGCTCGACTACCTGCGGCCAGGTGACATGCTCACAGTCCAAGAAGTAGACCGGCTCGGTCGCAACCTCATGGAGGGGCTCATCGTGCTCACAGACCTGTTTGAGCGCGGAGTGTCAGTGAAAGCGTTGGAGGGGATAGCTGTCGGCGAGCACACCGAGCGTTCTCTCATTCTTGACCTCGCGCTAGCGCTTGCAGAGGACCGCCGGCGCGACATCAGCAGGAAGACCAAGAACGGCCTCGATGCCGCTCGCAAGCGCGGCAAGGTCGGCGGGCGTCCCCGAGTGATCGACGACGACAAACGCGCGGTCATCCTCGCGCGGCGAGAGAAGGGCGAGTCCATCCGCGTCATCGCGCGAGTGCTCAACGTGTCGGTCGGATCAGTACACGCCGTGCTCACCGCGGAGGCCGCGACGACTGAGGCGGTCGCATCGTGATCGCATACCCGACCGGACACGAGCCCGACCTCTGGGTTCCAAACCCTGGCCAAGGCAGCCACAGATTTGCTCTGGGCAACGTGGCCCGTGCAACGCCCAAGAGTTCCCCGCTTATAGCGATCTGCATGAACCCTTCTCACGCCCGTGAGGACCAGTCCGACAAGACGATCAACAGGCTCATTAAGGCGAGTGAAGACCACGGCTACGCGGGGTGGATCATGTTAAATCTCTATCCAGAGCGTTCCCCCAAGCCGAGCGCACTCTCCGTTTTCAACCCAGCGCTCTCAGCCGCTAATGTGATCGCCATAACTCAAGTTCTCACGCGATTTGGTGTGACCGAGGTCCTAGGCGCGTGGGGGAACCTTCCCCACGCCACGCTTCGGCAGGCGAAGCTCACGGTTCTACCGATTTTGGCCGGGCTCGGCGTGCGGGTCTTCACCCTGGACCTGCCGACGAAGGACGGAAACCCTCGACATCCGAACCCGCAGGGCAGCTACCTGCCGATGCTCGGCCCCAAGGCATACCTGACATAGGGAGTGACCGTGACTCGATGCTAGACAACCAGGAATACCGCACCTGCGCGGCATGCGGGGCCGATTGCCCGCCCGAGCCGTTCGAGACCGAAGGTGGTTTCCGGATCGCGTTCGTGTGCGCGAAGCACGGCCTACACAGCGTTGTGGACCCATTCGAAGGCGAACGTTAGTCGATGGTTGGCGCGTCGCAGTGGGTCGTGCACCCGATCCTTCACACGCACGACGTTCGCTGGCTGGCTGCCCGCTACATGGAGTCCACACCGTCGTTGACCCGCTCGGGAGTAGATGAAGTCTCCGCGCACGCTGAGGCCCGATAGGTTGTGACAATGAGTTCTTGGGGGTCGCTGTCCAGAGCAGCCGCACTGGCGGCCTGCTTGGCACTACTGCTGACCGGCTGTGGCGCGTCAGAGGCACCAGAAGCAGCAGCTCCAGTACCCACGCCGACCGTGACAGTCACCGTCACGCCGTCTCCAGGACCAACTCCGCCCCCAGACCCGATCTCGTGTGAAACCGCGTTCGCGGGCGATCTACTCGTGCAGTTTGAAAATGACGGCCTCACATTTCGCGGCGCCGAACAGATGGAAGCCGTCGACACTTTGGTTGGCGAGGATGGCCTGCGGTGCCGCTGGGGAGCACCTCAGACAGACCTCATCGCCGACTACGCGAATTGGTCACGTGACGATGCAGGGTGGGAGTCGTTGAAGTTGGATCTCTTGGCCGCTGGATACGTTGAATCTGGGCCGACGGCAGTCCGATTCCCGTCGTTGGACTACACGTCGGCATATACCTACCGCGACGGCATGGTTCACTACACCTCGCCGGCTCAGTTCATCGGGTGGGTATCTGCTCTGCAGTAGGAAGATGGCTAGGTTCAAGCCACAACCTGAACCAGCTCGGATCGTGGCCTCCGACAGACAAACTCGCTTGACCTTGTCTGCCCGAGCACGGACATGTCTGACTTCACCGGAACCCACCAGAGCTGACAGCGGGCTGGCTGCGCATCCAAGCTTTCGAACGAAATGGGCTATCAGCATCGTCTGATCATGCGCCCGCACGCCGCGCCTACCATCGAGTTCATTACTGATTAATGAAGAGCTAACTCCGCAAGAATAACGTCGTCAGCCACTGCAACCACCGACAGCGACGCGCCTCGATCGGGCTTGTTCCTCGTATAGCCTTCGAGATGCGATACTCATCACAGATCGCAAAGATTTGTCTCGCCGCTTCACCGGTGCCTATTCCCCGGCGTCGAGACAAAATGAGCGCTCGATATCATTCAAAGAGGCCCTTTTAGGGCATCTTTGCAGTTCAATCGCCGTTGGCGGAAAAAATACTGGGGGAACATGATTTTCTACGCCACGCACGCAGACTCTTGGTTTGACACATGGGTGACTAATCAGGGCGGAATCTGGCAGTCCATTTCTGCGATATTCACAGTAGCCGCGGTCCTAATCGCAATCTGGGCGACTTTCCGCGTGCTCGAAGAAGAACGGAAATCTCGGCTGAAGGACGAGCTGCGGGCAGTTCGCGAGTCGCTGTCAAATCTGATCTCCACTCACGGCGCTATGGAAGGTGCGCTATACCCGTTCTGGAAGCGCGACGCGGCTGAATGGCCGGAGCGTGCGTTTCCTTACGGCGGTTCGCTTAACCCCTTCGCGGATCCGGGAGTGCAACAGGAAGGGCGGGTCAACGAGACTGCTTATCGGATCATGGGTGCGGGCCAAGTCCTCAACGCATCCATCCGTGGGGCGCGCTCTATGGGTAGTAGCGTCTGGGACCGGGCCGAGATCGATCGACTAACGCAATGGATCAACACCTACGCGAATCGAGCGTGGAAGCTCCCGTACTTCCTTCTCGTGCCCGATCGCGACGATTCAAATCCTTGGACTGGGTACCGCTTGGCCGACGAATCATCAATGCATGGCGGCTCCGGCGAGTACGTGAAACTCGTGGCACAGCAGTTCGCAAGCGGGAAGCACCCAGGACTCGCGCCGGAAGGTCCCCCGGGGGCGGAAACTGTGGCGGGCTTCTATGACTCTGCCGAGCTGATACTCATCCAAGCAGTCTCCGCTTTCCTGGATCTCGGCGATGCTGCGGCTGAAGATCGTCGCGCGCTGCGCCGGAGGCGTCCGAAGTCCTTTCTGCGCGACGATAACTCCGGAGACGATGTGCTCGCGGTCGATGTCACTGCGCATCAAGTTGAGTACCCCTCCGAAACGCTCCGTTTCAAGATTCATGGTGGGAAGAGATACGAAGCGGAAACATACGCGGAAATCCTGAATGAGATCTGGACGGGCTACTCGTCCTCCACAGATAATGAGCCGTTGGCCCTAGGCCGCCGTCAGGATGCTGCCGCGCGGCTTGCTTCCAAAACCAACCGCGACAGACTCCAGGCTCTCGTCGGGCGCGGGATCGAACCGACTGCCGAGGAACGAGAGATCCTGCTCTACTCAACGTTCTCCGTTCCGGATCAGTTCCGCGGCGACCAGCCGTTTGTATGGGCTCTCAAGGACATTCAACTCGTACTCGTGGATGACTTATATGACCCGGAGTGTTATGAGCTGGGCGCCGACGTGCCGAGTCGCCCCTCTGGACAGGTGCGATTCCTCAAGGCGCAGACGGAACGGGCGCTGCTCGAGTCGATCGGCGAATTCGTCTCGTCACGCTGATGCGAGGAGGGTGTTTGCTGGCGGCTCAACGGCAGCGAGCCCGGAGCCAAGAATAGTCTCGTGCGGTTACTAGCCAAGTGACGGACATGCCCGATCTGTTGGATCCTAGCGCTCTACGCCTAGCCGATGACGAAGTCATACGACCTTCTACTGATGCTGATTCGTGCTCCCAATGAATTTACCCGCCGGGGCGTATCCTCCTAGTGGACCCGGCGTTCGCGGTCACCGAAAACCCCCGTCGTGACATTGTGCGCAGCACAAAGCTGGGCTTAGAAGCAGCATGCAAACGAGTCGGATCCGCGGACGGCCGTCTGTCGAGGACGAGGATAGACGACTTTTGCTCACTACCCTCCATCCGGAGTCCGAGGAGTCCATCCGCAGGATCGCGACCGCCATCGTATCCTGACCGGTTCTAATCGGTCCAGTAACTCCAGCAGCGCGTACGCCCATGGGCTGTCGATAGAGCACCAATTCTTAGAGTATTCAGACCCATCCCTCAACTTTGCAGTGTCTTCGGATACCGCGGTCAGGTGGCTAAGAGAGCTGGTCTTCATAGCGGCATCAAGCGTGGGGCTGACTGCGCTCGTGTCACCGATGGCCAGTCCGGGCAGCAGGTCACCCCCGTCGCCAGCGAGGCTCGTCGCAGCCGTAGCAAACTTGGCTCGCAGCTCGTTGGCCCACTGCAACCACCACGGGGGCGCCGCAACACCATGCGCCGTTTCGGTAGTGAATAACAGGGCGACCGCGGCATCACCGGACTCAGTCATGCGCAGCGTGCCGCGCACCTGGAGGATTGACCCGATTTCTGGTTCGGTTCCTCCCCTGGCTGCTTCGGTGAACACCACGACCGGGCTCGACACGTGCGCGGTCGTGCCGCGGCTGTCGATCTGGGTCAGGGTGGCCTTGTACCGTACCCGTCCCGAGGTTCCGCTGCCGATGAAGGCTTTGGCTGCAACCGGAACCGACCAGATAGTGAGTGTCGCGGTGACCGGCGCGTGCGACCCGGCGGCATCGCGCACCTCGGGCGGCAGCCGAACCGGCGCCCACGCGGCGACGGCGGTGGCTGCGAGCGCCGCGCCGGCGCAGCAGAGCAGCACGCTGGCGCACACTGTCTGCCAGCGCCTGGATCTCGGCGCTGTCGGCCACTCGATGCGCCGCGCCATTCGGCCGATCATCAGTATGCCGATACAGCCGCCGGCTACCAGCCACAGCGTCACAGCGACGGCGCCGGCCCCGTCGGGCGCGCCGATCAGCAGGCCGGCGGTCAGCCACACGGCCAGTGCCGGCAACGCAAGCCGCAGATCGAGGCTCATACCGTGATGAAGTCTTTGAGCGCCTCGAAGGTTTTATCGCCGATCCCGGCGACGTCACGCAGCCCGTCGATGCTCGTAAACCGGCCGTTCTTCGTGCGATAGTCCAGGATGCGCTGGGCCATGGTCGGGCCGATCCGAGGCAGGGAGTCCAGGTCGGCTACGGTGGCCGTATTGAGGTTGACCTTGGGCGCTTTCGCGTTAGCTCCCCCAGTGCCGCCGACCGCCGATCCGCCGACCGCCGCGGGGAGTTCCGGTGGCACTTCGCCCTGCCGGGGTACATAGAACTGCTCGCCATCACTGAGGAGGCGCGCCAGATTCACGCCTGCAGGATCGGCCTCCGCCGTCAAACCACCGGCAGCAGCAATCGCGTCCATGACCCGATCGCCGTCAGATAGTTGAAACAGCCCGGGCCGTGCGATAGCTCCGAGAACGTGCACAAAGATGGTGACATCGGCGGCGGCCGCAATCGCCTGGCCGGGCGCGGCGCTCGCACCCGCACCTGCGTCGAACGGTTCTAATGTCGCGCTGCTGCCCGAGGCGATCGACGCTTCGGACCCGACCGTGCGCTGCCCGGCCTGCTGGCCGACGGCGGACACGATGACGGCGACAACGAGGGCGAGCAGTAGCAGCACGACGGCCGCTCCGACGCCGACCCGGAGTCGGGGACGACCCCGAGAAGCCGGAGCAAGGCGGTCGAGATCGAGCGGGGAACGATCGGGCTGCATGCTCGCACGCTAGGCCGGGCACAGCATCCGCCAGCCGCACACTGCCCTATCTGTGGATGCCTCCAGCAGGAGCAGACCTGTGGAGAAGACCCCGGCCGATCGCGCGCGATCGACCGGGACTGCTCATTCGTGCAGCGCTACGGGCGTGTGACGAACGAGACGAGCTTGGGCACGCGAACGATCACCTTGATGATCTCGCGATCACCGATCGAACGGATGACCGCAGCAGCGTCCCGCGCCATTTTTTCGAGGTCTTCGCTGGAGATTTTCGGCGAAACTTCGAGCAGGGTACGCATCTTTCCGTCGACCTGCACGACCGCCGTCACGGACTCCTGCACGAGCAGGGTCTGCTCGGCCTTGCGCCACGGCACGAGAGCGATGCACGGCTCGTAGCCGAGGTGCTGCCACATGTCTTCAGCCGCGTAGGGGGCGAAAAGGTTCAGCGCCATGGCGGTGGCCTCGGCGGCTTCACGCACTGCGGCATCCCCTGACCCGGCACCGGTGTCGATGACCTTGCGGGTGGCGTTGACGAGCTCCATCAGGCGTGCCACGACGACATTGAACTTGAACGACTCCACCAGGCCGGGCGCATCCGCGAGGAAGCGGTGGGTGACGCGGCGCAGGGTGACGTCACCGGTCTTCCACTCCACGTCGGGCGCGCTGGTTACGTCGCGTGCGACGCGCCAGGCGCGGGCGAGGAACTTGGCCGAGCCGACCGGGGACACGTCAGCCCAGTCGATGTCGTCTTCGGGCGGGCCGGCGAAGGCCATTGTGAGGCGTACGGCGTCGACACCGTGGCGTTCGACTTCCTCGGTGAAGTAGACGAGGTTGCCGCGGCTTTTGCTCATCTTGGCACCGTCGAGAATGACCATGCCCTGATTGAGCAACGCGGTAAAGGGCTCGGTGAAGCTCACGTAGCCTTCGTCGAACAGGAACTTCGTGATGAAGCGCGCATAGAGCAGGTGCAGGATGGCGTGCTCGACACCGCCGACGTACTGGTCGACGGGTGCCCATTTCTCGGCCTCCTTCGGGTCGAAGGCTTTGGTGTCATCACTCGGGTTCAAAAACCGCAGGAAGTACCAGGAGCTGTCGACGAAGGTATCCAGGGTGTCAGCGTCGCGTGTCGCCGGAGTGCCGTCGATCGGGTTCGGCACATTGACCCAGTCGGTCGCTCCGCCCAGGGGCGAAGTTCCCCTCGGCTTCAGATCGAGCCCCTCTGCGGGCGGCAGCAACACCGGCAGCTGATCTTCAGGCACCGGAATCTCGGCGCCGTCGGCGCCGTGGATGATGGGGATTGGAGCGCCCCAGTAACGCTGGCGTGAGACGAGCCAGTCGCGCAGGCGATAGTTCTTCGCGGAGCGGCCGAGCCCGTCGTTGGTCAGTTGCTCGATGATGCGCTTGATGGCGGTGATCTTGCTCAGGCCGTTGAGGAGGCCCGAATTGATCAGGCGGCCCTCGCCCGCCAGCGCGATGCCGGTGCTGAGGGGGTCGAGTTCTGGCAGCTCTTCGGTGCCGTCGAGCATGCCCTGGGTGATCACCGGGATCATGCCGGTGGCCGGAGAGTTGGTGTCGACGACGACCCGCACGGGCAGGTTGAAGGCGCGGGCGAAGTCGAGGTCGCGCTGGTCGTGGGCCGGCACGGCCATGATCGCGCCGGTGCCGTAGTCGGCGAGCACATAGTCGGCGGCCCAGACGGGCAGGCGTTCGCCGTTGACCGGATTGATCGCGTAGCGACCGAGGAACACGCCGGTTTTGGGCCGATCGGTGGCCTGACGCTCGATCTCCGTGCTGCGCTGCACCTGTAGGAGGTAGTCCTGGAACGTCTCCTGCACGTCAAGCGTGGCCTCGGCGACGAGTTCGGCGGCGAGGTCAGAATCTGGCGCCACGACCATGAAGGTGGCGCCGAAAAGCGTGTCGGGGCGGGTCGTGAACACGGTGACGCGCTCCGTGCGGCCCTCGATAGCGAAGTCGACATCCGCTCCGATGGAGCGTCCGATCCAGTTGCGCTGCATGTTGAGCACCTTGGCCGGCCAGGTGCCCTCGAGCTGGTTCAAATCATCCAGCAGGCGGTCGGCGTAGTCGGTGATCCTGAAGTACCACTGGGTGAGCTTCTTCTTCACGACGACGGCGCCGCTGCGGTCGCTCGTGCCGTCGGCCAGTACCTGTTCGTTGGCAAGCACGGTCTGGTCGATCGGGTCCCAGTTGACCCAGCTGTCTTTACGGTAGGCGAGCCCCTTCTTGTGCAGCTGCAGGAACAGCCACTGGGTCCACTTGTAATATTCGGGGTCGCTCGTGTGCAGTTCGCGGTCCCAGTCAAAGCTGGTCGCGTAGAGCTTCATGCTCTTCTTCTGCTGGGCGATGTTGTCGTAGGTCCAACCGCGCGGGTCGATGCCCCGCTTGATGGCGGCGTTCTCGGCTGGCAGTCCGAAGGAGTCCCAGCCGATTGGGTGCAGCACGTTGAAGCCCTGGTGGCGCCAGTAGCGGGCGACGACATCGCCGAGCGCGTACACCTCGGCGTGACCCATGTGCAGGTCGCCGGAGGGGTAGGGGAACATATCGAGCACGTACTTGCGCGGGCGGGTATCGCCCTCGGCGCTCGTCTTGAACGGGGCGAGTTCCTCCCAGATGGGTTGCCACTTCGCCTGGATCGCCGCGAAGTCGTACACTTCTTCGTCGCTCTCGTCGCGCGCGTCAATGCGTACGCTGTCATGCTCGTGTGCCACGTGACTCTCATTCATTGCAGGGGTTGTACATGATCGATGCGGGAGCATTCGCTCGGGCGCACGCGCGATGAAGCGCACGTGTGCAGGGTCTAGATTACTAGGGCGCGGTGATGCCGAGGCTCGCCAGCAGTGCGGCCGCCTTGATCCGGGTCTCTTCGATCTCTTCGGCGGCGATCGAGAGGGCGGTGATTCCGCCACCCGTTCCGATACTGGCTCCCTCGAAATCGAGCACGATGCTGCGGATGACGATGGCCAGGTCGGCCACGCCGCCGTGCCCGATATAGCCGAATGCCCCGGAATAGACGCCTCGCGGCCCCCGTTCGAGCGCGTCGAGAATGGTCATCGCGCTCTGCTTCGGGGCACCCGTCATGGAACCGGCCGGAAAACACGACTCGATGGCGTCGACCACCGTAATACCCGGTGACAGAAGCGCCTCAATGGTGCTGACCAGCTGGTGCACGTGCGGGTAGCTCTCCACCGCCAGCAGGCTGGAGACTGCTACGGTGCCGAGCTCGGCGATTCGTCCGAGGTCGTTGCGCATGAGATCGACGATCATCAGGTTTTCGGCGCGCTCTTTGTCGCTGCGGGCGAGTTCCACTTTCAGCCGTTCATCTTCGGCCGCCTCGATCGAGCGTGGCCGGGTGCCCTTGATCGGTTTGGTCCGGATGCGTCGATCCCGGCTCACGTGCAGAAACTGCTCTGGGCTCGCGCTCAGCAGCGCCACGTCACCAAAACGCAGCAAACCGCCGTGGTGGCTGGGGCTGCCAGCTCGCAGCCGGCCGTAGGTTTCGACCGGGTGCCACTCGCCCGGCACCCGAATCTCATTGGTCAGGCACAGTTGGTACGCGTCGCCGTTGCCGATGAAAGCCAGGCAGGTCTCGATCAGGGCGTCATAGTCGGTGGGGCTGTGACGCCACTTTGGGGCAGCGGATGCCCGCGGCGAGGGAGCGCGGGTCGGCGCGGGTGTGACGCGGTTCACCGTCTGGGTCGCCGGTAGCGCCGCGATGACCTGGTCGAACCAGTCGGCGACGGACGCTCCTGTCTCGCCTGCACTCGCTCGTGCCACGAGCGTCACCGTACGATCACCGTGGTCGAACCGGATCATGCGGTCTATTTCAAGCAGCGCGGCATCGGGGTACCGTGACTCGTGCATGGGCGTCCCAACGGTGTTCGCGCCCAGTTCGTAGCCGAGCCAGCCGACCCAACCAAGCTCAAACCCATCTTGACGCGAGGCAGCGCCTACAGGGGCGCTATCGCCGGTGAGGTCGCGACGCAGAAACTCGAAGACGGTCTCGCGTGTATTCACCGGAGGCGGGGCGTCCTGCGGATAAACGTATGTGCTGGTGACCGTTCCCTCCATCACCGAGGCCGTGACGAAACGGGACCGGGGCGACGCGGCCCCGAGGTAGCTGACGCCGGTGCGCGCCCCCGGTCCGGCATCGAGCCAGAAAGAATACCGGTCGGAAGCATAAAGCGCCGTAAAAACCGCGGCAGGGTCGAACCAACCGGCCAGGAGCTTGCTCTGCACGGTGCCGGTCACCACAACAGCCTAGCTTTTCGACGCGGTGTGGGCCGGGACGACCTTGTTGAATCGCTCGCGGCACGTAGGCTGGGCACAATGAATGACATCCTCACGTGGATTCTCGACACCGTCTCCGGCGTCGACCCGGTCATTCGAACGCTTCTGGCCGGTGTGGGCATGCTGTTGGAGACCTCGGTGCTGGTGGGGCTGGTCGCACCCGGCGACACTATTGTGATCGTTGCCAGCACTGCGGTAGCCAGCCCGGTGGAATTCGTCACCCTGGTTCTGGCCGTGATCGTGGGAGCCCTGGCCGGAGAGAGCATCGGTTTTGCCCTCGGGCACCACTTCGGCCCATTCATCAGGAGCAGCAGGCTGGGCCGGCGCATCGGCGAGCACAACTGGGCTCGCGCTGAGACCTACCTCGACCGGCGCGGAGGGTTGGCCGTTTTCATTTCCCGCTTTCTGCCGGTATTGCACTCGCTGATCCCGCTCACCGTAGGAATGAGCCGTATGCGGTACGGCACCTTCATGGCCTGGACCGTACCCGCCTGCATCATTTGGTCCCTCGCCTACGTGAGCGTCGGATCGGCTGCGGCGGACGGCTACCGCGAGCTGAGTGGGCGCCTGCACTTCGCCGGCTACCTCTTCGTCGGCGTGATCGCCCTGTTCACACTCGCGGTCTTCCTCATCAAGAAGTGGCTGCACCGCCGCGAACTGCGCCACATGGACTGATTACGGTGTGCCCTCCGGCACGGGCCGGCAGCGTTACCCTCGCGGTCACGAGTTCGTCGGGCACCGGGGTATGCGAGATGAGCAGCACTGCGCGGTGCGCATCGGCCGCGGCCGTCAGGATGTCGCGCACGAGGGCATCCGCCCCGGCACTGTCGACATTGGCGGTGGGCTCGTCGACGATCAGCACCGGAAAATCGGCGAGCAGGGCCCGCGCCAGGGCGATACGCTGCGCCTGACCGCCGGAGACCAGTGCACCACGCTCGCCCACCCGGGCGTCGAGCCCGCCGCGTGTGCGGGACCACTCGGCTAGTCCGACGCGCGCCAGCACGGCCTCGAGCTCGGCATCGGTGGCGGTATCGCGGGCGAACAGCAAATTCTGGCGGATGCTGTCGTCAAATAACCACGGGCGCTGCTCGCACAGTCCGACCATGCGTCTCACCTCGGACTGGGCGAGCAGTCGCGCCTCAACCCCGTTCAATCGATACGAACCGGTGTAGTCGAGAAAGCGCACTAGGGTTTGGGCGAGGGTGGTCTTGCCGGCGCCGCTCGGCCCGGCCAGGTGAACGCGATCGCCCGGCGCCAACCGCAGGGTGACGCCGGCCACGCCGGGTTCGTGCTGCTTTGGCCAGCGCGCACCGAGATCGGCCAGTTCCAGAACGACCGGGCCGCTGGCCCGATCGGAGGCACAAAGCGTCAGCGGGTCGACTTCATCGACGGGAATCTCCCCCGGTACCGCGGCCGGAACGATGTCGGCGACCCGGGTGGCACTCACCCGCACCTGCCGCCAGGCCGAGCCTGCGAGGGGAATCATTCCGAATACCTCGAACACGGCCATCGGTACGAGCACGGCCACGATGACGGTCGGGCCGAGCAGCACGGGGCTGAGTAGGCCACCGCCGCTGTCGAGGGCGGGGACACCAAAGTAGAGCGCCCCGAGCGTTGCCGCGCCGGCGAACAGCGCTACCACCGCCGACTGAACGCCGATCCCGACCGATCGGCGCAGGGTGGCCTGTCGGAGGCGCGCGTCGGTACGCGCCAGCTGTTCGAGGCGCGGATTGAGAGCGTCGAAGGCGGTGAGGATGTCGAGGTTTTCGATGATCTCGAGCACCTCGTCGGCGAGAGCCCCGCGCAGGGGTGCGAGTTCACGATCGGCACGTGCGGAAAGTGTGCCGGAGAAGAGGGTTCCGAGTATCCCGGCCAGCAGCAGGCAGACCAGCAGCGTGAGTCCGGCAGCCGGAACGATCAGCCAAATACCGACCACACTGAGCAGGGCGGTTGTTCCCGCTACCAGTAGCGGTTGCACGACGCGCAACGGCAGGTCCTGAAGATCGTCGACATCCCGCACGAGGCGGGTGAGCAGATCACCACGCCCGGTGCTGGCGAGCCCGGCCGGGGCGATGGGCACGATGCGTCGAAACATGCCGAGGCGCAGTTCGGCGAGCTGCCGGAAGGCGGCATCGTGGCTGGACACCCGTTCCAGATAGCGAAACACGGAGCGAAAAATAGCGAAGGCGCGAACCCCGACGACGGCCAATCCCAGAACCGCGAGGGACGGCATTTCGGCCGCGACCGTGATCAGCCAGGCGGAGCAGGCCAAGAGCGCCACCGCCATGACGGCGCTGCCGATGCCGGCCAGCAGACCGGGAACGAACCAGCGTGGGCGAGGCTGGGCGAGGCGCAACACGTCGCGGGTATGCGGGTGGAGCGTGGCCTCAGACATGAGTCAGCTCCTGCAGTTCGATCACGTTGTCGGCGGCGGCGGCGACAGCAGCGCGGTGGCTGACGACGATCACCACGCGCCCTTGGTCGGCCAGGTGTCGGAGTCCGACGAGCAGACCGGCCTCGGCGTCGGAGTCGAGCGCCGAACTCGGTTCGTCCAGGATCAGCACGTGGCAATCGGTCGCGAGGGCCCGGTAGATGGCTCGCGCTGCGGCGATACGTTGGGCCTGCCCGCCCGAGAGGCCTTCACCGTTGACCCCGAGGACCGTAGCCGGTGACACCTCGGCGGCGCCGGCCCAGCGTAGTGACTGCACGACCAGCCTGTGGTCGGGGCCGGTGGAATCAACGGATGCTGCGCCGAGCGCCACATTGTCGGCCACTGTCCCACGGAACAGGCCCGGGCGTTGGCCGGCCCAGGCCAGCCAGCCGCGCGTCGAGCCGGCCGAAACTGTCACACCATCGAGGGTGAGGGTACCGGTAAAAGGGACAAAACCGAGCAGGGCTGCGACGAGGGTCGACTTGCCGACTCCGCTCACTCCGCGCAGCACGCTGAGTTGTCCGGGGGCAAATTCCGCGTGCAGGTGGTCGATCACGAGGGTGTCGCCACGCCGAACGGAGACTCCGTTTAGCACCAGGGTGCCCGAACCGAGTTGCACCGTGTGGGCGACGGCATCCGCTTGCGAGATTTCCGGCGTCGTCTCGTCGTCGAGAATGGCGAACAATTCTTCGGCGGCGGCGAGCCCATCGGATGCGGCATGGAATTGCGCTCCGACCTGGCGCACCGGCAGAAAAACCTCTGGGGCGAGCAGCAGAACGAACAGGCCGACGCCGAGCAGCAGGGCACCGTCGATGAGCCGTAGGCCGATCGACACGGCGATGATCGCGACTGAGAGGCTAGCGGCGAGTTCGAGTACGAAACCGCTGAGGAACGAGACGCGCAGCACCTTCATGGTGCGGGTGCGGTATTCCTCGGTGATCGACCTGATTCGATCGAACTGCCGTCGTTCGCGGCCGTAAATCTTCAGGGTTCCCAGGCCCCCGACCACGTCGAGAAACCCGGTCGACAACCGCTGCAGGGCCTGCCACTGCTCCTGCTGCACCGACTGGGTGACCCGGCCGATGAGAATCATGAAAATAGGAATCAGCGGGATCACGACAATGACGATGAGCCCGCTGATGAGGTCTTGCGAGAGGATGACCGCGATCAGGATGGGGGTGGCGATCATGGTGAGCAACAGTTGGGGCAGGTACCGGGCGAAATAGTTGTCGAGCGCGTCCAGTCCGGTCGTCACGACCGTCGAGAGTCGTGCGCTCTGCCGGGATGCGACCCAGTCGGGGCCGCGCTCGGCGAGCTGGGCAATGACTTTGGCGCGCAGCTGGCTCTTGACCATAGCGGCGCCACGGTTGGCCGCAACTTCGAGCAGCCAGATGAGCGCCGAGCGCAGCACGACGACTCCGGCGAGGGCGGCGAGGGTCGGCGCGATAGTACGAAGGGGCTCCCCCGCGACGGTGAACGTGATCGCTCGGGTCAGCAGCCACGCGAACGCGATGACGACGAGCGTTTGCGCCAGGCCCAGCAGCGCGCCGACCAGAAGAAACCGACGCGCGGCGTGGGCGTAGCGAAGAAGACGAGGATCCAGGGGACGCACTGTTTTAGTGTACGGCGAGGTCGATGTGCGCCCGGCCGATGCGCTTACGGAACACCCAGTAGGTCCAGCCCTGATAGAGCAGAATGACGGGCATACCAATCAGGGCGGTCCAGCTGATCACACCGAGCGTGTACGTCGACGAGGAGGCGTTTGCGATCGTCAGGCTATTGGCCGGGTTGTTGCTGGCCGGCATGACCTCGGGAAACAACGATGAGAACAGGGTCAGCACGAGAAGACCGATCGTGCCGGCCATCAGGGCGAACGCGAGCCGTTCGGCGCCGCGCAGGTTGGCCAGGAACGATGCGATCAGCAGGGCAGCGGCCAGGGCGGCCAGCAGAGCGGATGCCACGGTGCCGTAGGCGAGCGTCGTCCAGGCTAGGAAAGTGGCCGCGGCGAAGATCGTCACGATTCCAGCTTTCGTCGCCAGCTTGCGGGCCCGCAGTCGAATGTCTCCCTCGGTTTTGAGCGACACGAACACCACCCCGTGCACGAAGAACAATAGCAGCGTCGTGATGCCGCCGAGCAGGGCATATGGGTTGAGCAGGTCGAAGAGGGTACCGATGTAGTCGTGGTTGGCATTGAGCTTCACGCCGCGCACGATGTTGGCAAACGCCACACCCCAGAGAAACGCCGGAACGGCCGAACCGACGATGATCAGGCCGTCGAACCATTTCTTCCACGATGATTCCGGGCGCTGGTGCCGATATTCGAATGACACACCACGCAGGATCAGGGCCACCAGAATGAGCAGCAGGGGCAGGTAGAAGCCGCTGAACATTGTTGCGTACCACTCCGGGAACGCCGCGAAGAGCGACGCCCCGGCCACAATGACCCAGGTTTCGTTGAGGTCCCAGACTGGACCGATGGTGTTGATGAGAACGCGGCGATCGGTGTCGTCTTTACCGAGAAAGGGCAGGGACATACCGACCCCGAAGTCGAAGCCATCGAGTACGAAGTACCCGATGAACATGAAAGCGATGATCCAAAACCAAAGAATTGTAAGATCCATTGTGTATTTTCCGTAACCCCGTTCTAGTAGACCGTGACAGCGTGCTGGTGCGCGCCGGATTCGGCGTCTTGAACCGGCGCATCGTCCGGGCCCTTCTGGACGGCCTTCAGGATGAGCTTGAACTCGACCACGGCGAGGATTCCGTAGAGCAGGGTGAAGATGATCAACGAGATCAAAATCTCCACACCGGTCACGCCGGGCGAGATACCGTCCGCGGTGCGCATGAGTCCGAACACGAGCCAGGGCTGACGACCCATCTCCGTGAAGACCCAACCGACGCTCATCGCCAGCAGCGACATTGGAAAGCTCAAGATAGCGACCTTCCACACCCAGGTGCGCTTCGGGCTGCGCCCCCCACGGGTCAGCCACAGGCCGACGACGGCGACGAGCATGTGCGCCAGGCCGAGTCCGATCATCCAGCGGAATGCCCAATAAGTGATCCAGATCATCGGGGTGTAGTCGCCAGGACCGTAGAGGGTGACGTACTGGGCCTGCAAGTTGTTGATGCCCTCGACTGTGCCGTCAAAAGTATGCGTCGACAGGAAGGAGAGCAGGTACGGAATACGCACGGAGAAGAGCTCTTGTACGCCGTCCGGAGTGCCCAGCGTGAACACTGAGAAGCTTGCGTTGGCACCGGTCGCGGTGTGATAAAGCGCCTCGGCCGCCGCCATCTTCATCGGCTGGGCCTCGACCATGGCCAGACCGAGCTGGTCACCGGCGAGCGTGGTGAGCACTCCGGCGATGACCATCATCCAGAGACCGAACTTGAGTGCTGGACGCATCGTGTCGAGGTGCTGGTTGCGATAGAGGTGCCAGGCGGCTACCGAGATGATGAGTCCGGCAGACACCATGAAGCAGGCGAAAATCGTGTGCGGGAACGCGGCGATGGCAATGGGGTTCGTGAGCAGTTCCCAGATGCTCGTGAGTTCGGCGCGCCCCTTCTCCTCGTTGATCGTGTACGCGATCGGGTTTTGCATGAACGCGTTCGCGGCAAGAATGAAATAGGCCGAGGCGATCGAGCCGACCACGGTCATCCAGATCGTGCCCAGGTGAATCTTTTTGGGCAGTTTGTCCCAGCCGAAGATCCACAATCCGATGAACGTCGCCTCGAGAAAGAACGCGACGATGCCCTCGAAGGCGAGCGGAGCACCGAAGACGTCACCGACGAAACGCGAGTAGTCCGACCAGTTCATACCGAACTGGAATTCCTGAACGATTCCGGTCACCACGCCCATGGCGACGTTGATCAGAAAGATCTTGCCGAAGAAGTGCGTGAGCTGCAGGTACTTAGCTTTATCCGTGCGCACCCACGCGGACTGGAAGATCGCGACCGTGAGCGCCATACCGATCGTGAGTGGTACGAAAATGAAGTGATACATGGTCGTGAGACCGAACTGCCACCGTGAGAGGAGTAAAGGGTCCAACCACTCGTTCATATGCCCTCCAGCATTATTGTTACCCGCGCACTTTTCTACGCTGTGTAGAAGATTACCCTTCTACGCTGTGTAGAAACCTGAGTACGACAGTGATTTTCTACGACACGTAGAAATTACAGTTCGATAGCGTAAGATGCTCTGTATGGCAAATTTGGGCGTGCTTGAGCGGCTTCTGATGGATGTCCTGTGGGACTCCCCCACACCGTTGACCGCCAACGATCTCAAGGACTCTTTGATGAGCCCGGGTCTTGCGACCGGGCCCACGAAGCCACTGGCGACCACAACCGTTCTGACGGTGTTGTCTCGACTTGAGACAAAGGGGTTCGTCACCCGCGATCGCAGTGTGCGCCCACACGCTTACACCGCTGTTATGACCCGTGCGACCCACACGGCCGGGCTCATGCATGAGGTGCTCGGGCAGGTGCCTGACCGCCAAGCGGCCCTCGTGCGGTTCATTGGAGGCGTCACCCCTCAGGAGGCAGACACACTGCGCCAGCTCCTCGGCGTTGCGACGACCGACAACGTCTAACTCTGCCAGACCTTAACTGCGATACCCGTGATCATTAGCGCCGCCCTGCTTGGCGTCATTGCCGTGACTCTCGCTTGGCCTTTTCCGTTGGTGCTGGCCCGCTCGGATTGGCCCGCGCGCTCCCCGGGCGTCGCCCTCGTGCTCTGGCAGGCCATCGCCCTGTCCGGTGGCATGTCGATGATCGGCTCACTGCTGCTCTACGGTCTTGTTCCGTTCGGTAACGCTCTGCCACAGAGCGTCATCGCCCTCGGCTACAGCCTACGGTCCGGCACTCTTCCTGCCGATACGCGTTTCACCCACGTGCTCGCGCTCGGGGCAGCTATTTTGCTCAGCACTCACCTGCTGTTGAATCTGTTCGCCACGTTCGTGCGCGCCGAGCGACAGCGACGCCGCCACTACACTCTCATCGCTCTGCTCAGCGATCCTCTGAACGGCCAACCGGGAATGCGCGTCATCGACCATCCTGCCCCGGTCGCCTATTGCCTTCCCGGTGCTGGTCATTCCGCGACGGTGCTATCTAAAGGATTGCTCCGCTTGCTCGACGCCGACCAGGTGCGTGCGGTGATCGCCCACGAACGAGCCCATCTGGTTCAGCAGCATCACCTGGTGTTACTGGCCTTCAAGAGTTGGCACAGCGCCCTACCCTGGTTTCCCATCGCCAATCGCGCCGAAAATGCCGTGGCGCTCTTGGTTGAAATGATCGCGGACGATCGCGCACGCCGCGACGTGGACGACCGAACACTTGCTACCGCTATCGCGCTCGTGGGGCTGGGGCAACAACCGGAGGTCCTCGCCACGACGTCGGATGGCGAGTCGGACGAGCCGTGGATCTCGTCGCCGGAGCGCGCGCTCGTCGCTCCGCGGGTGTACCGGCTCATAAACCAGGCTCTTCCCCTGTCCCGCCTCGCCACCATGGCCGTCTTCGTGACCGCGATCGCGCTCGCCCTCGCTCCAGCCATCGTGCTGTTGCGGGCATAGACGCACAAAACCCTCACACCGCCCAAGACGGGGTCGTTGTGAGGGTTTTGGGGGAAACGATACTGCTAGAAGAGGTTTGCTTTTTCGAGCCAGGCCGCCGCGATGGCCTCAGCGGACTTCTGGTCATTGACGCTCTCGGAGTTGAGGCTCACCAGGTCCTCAGTGCTGAGGGCAGCACTGATCTTGTTCAGTACCGACGCGGCCTTGTCGGTGACCTTTTCGGAAACCAAAGGCACGACGTTGTCCGCGAAGAAGAGATTATCTGGGTCGCTCAGCGCCACGAGCTTGTCTGACTTGATGTTGGGGCTTGCCGTATAAATGTTGGTCAACTGAATAGCGTTGTCAACAAGAGCCTTAACGGTCAGCGGGCCACCACCATCCTCAATCGGGGTGAAACCGGCGGTTTCGATGCCGTACTTCGCCTTGAGGGCGGCCGGCCCATACGGACGTGTCTCCAGCACAGAGGTGCCACCAACCATGAGCGGTTCGGTGACATTCTTCAGTGACGCAATGTCCGTTAGGTTGTATTTATCCGCGAAGGCTTGGGTTACGGTCCAGGAATTCTGGTCTGAAGCCGCCGCTTTGTCCAGCACGCGCAGGGTGGAGGGAAGCGCCGCTTGGAGCTCGGTGTAGATCGCGTCGCTCGTGCCACCGACAGCGTTCGGTTCGAGTGCCTGCAGCAGGCTACCGGTGTATTCGGGGAACACATCGACGCCGCCTGCTTCCAGCTCGGGTAGGTACACCTCACGCTGGCCTATCCGGAACGTGCGGTCGACGGTGAAACCGTTGGCCTCTAATGCCTGCGAGTAGATCTCGGCGATGATCTCGTTGGAGTAGTAGTCCTGGGAACCCACAACGAGCGTGTCGGCAGCGCTTGTGGCACCACTTCCACTGCCCAAGGGATCACCGGACGCGCACCCTGCGAGGGCTACTGCGGCCCCAACCGCGACCACACTGATGAGCGCGAGTCGGCCTTTTTTTGCTGTGAACATGCGTTTTCCTTTCATGATGGCGAATTCCATCACCGGGCCAGCTTGGTGAAACCGGCCCAGATGTCTGTGGGGCGTCCGGCCGCAACTCCGCGGGGAACAACCAATTTCTGAAGCACCGCAAAGATGCCGTCAAGCAGCAGCGCGAGCAGAATAACGAGAATGGACCCACCCAGCATCTGCGCATAATCAAGATTTTTCAACCCCGTGAACAGGAAGCGACCCAGTCCGATGTCGGCCACGTAGGCAGCGAGTGTGGCGGTGGCCACGATTTGCAGCGTGGCCGAGCGCAACCCACCCATCAAGAGGGGAAGGCTGAGCGGAAGCTCCACTTTGCGCACAATCTGCCCCTCCGACATCCCCACGGCTCTGGCGGCATCGATGGTCGCGCGATCAATCGCTTCGAAGCCGGTGTATGCCCCCGCGAGAATGGGTGGGATCGCGAGCACCGTGAGGGCCGCGTAGGGTGCGGTCAGACCGATTCCCACCGACAGAGCGACAAGCGTGAGCAACCCCAGGGTCGGAATGGAACGGAAAGCGCCTGCGGTTCCGACGGCCAAGCCACGCCCGCGTCCGGTGTGTCCAATGAAGAAGCCCAGGGGTATGGCGATGACGGACGCAAAGACAAGTGTGAGCAAAGTAAAGCCCAGGTGTTCCAATACCCGGCTGCCGATGGCATTCGATCCCACATAGTTGGTCGGATCAAACAGCCACGCGACTGCATCTGCAAAGAAGTTCATGCCACCGCCTCCTTGTCAGAGCGCATCGGCGCGCGCGCCGCCGTCGATGGCGCAGATCTCGTCCACGGCATGAGAAGGCGACCGAGAAGAACGAGAGCCCCATCCAGTGCCAGGGCGAGTCCGACCGTGGCGATAACCCCGGCAATAATTTCCGCTTGGATGCCGCGCTGAAAACCGTCAGTGAACAGACTGCCCAGGCTCTGGGCACCAATGACAGCGCCCACCGTGGCGAGACTGACCGTGCTTACTGCGACGACCCGCAACCCGGCTAGCAGGACCGGCCCCGCGAGTGGAAACTCCACCCGCCAGAATTGGGTCCACTCGGAGAAGCCCACCGCCATCGCGGACTGTCGAACGTTCCGGTCGACGGAGGCGAGACCATCGGCCACCACTCGCACCATGAGCGCCACACCGTAGAGCGTCAGGGCGATGATGAGATTGAGCGGCGAACGAACGGTCGTTCCCACGATGAAAGGAAGCACAATGAAGAGTGGGAGCGAGGGTACGGCGTACAGCAGGCCTACGCCCGAGAGAATGATGCCGCGGCCAACGCGGAAGCGGTATGCCAGCCAACCGAGGGGAACAGCTAGGAGAAAACTGAGGATGATGGGCGGAATGCTCAGCACGACGTGATCGAGAGTGCGATCCCAAATGAAGTCCAGGTTTGACCATATCCAGGTCACCGGGGATCCCCACCCTGCGCCGGGGCACCCGATCCCGCGAACGGACCGGCCTTTACTTCGGGGGCGGCCTTTTCTTCGGTCGCGGTCTTTGCTCCAGCGGCAGCACTCGGGGACGTTCCACCCGCAAGTACGCCGGCGAGCCGTCCATCGGCGTCGACAAGCACGTCGCCGTCCGAGTAGGACTCGAGGTGCAGCACGCGTTTGCCGCGGTCTGCTCCGACAAAGGCTGCCACAAAATCGTCTGCCGGATTGGCCAGGATCTCCGCCGGGGACCCCACCTGGGCGATCAGCCCGCCGGTACGCAAAATCACCACCTGGTCGCCGAGCAAGAAGGCTTCATCGATGTCGTGGGTAACGAAGACTACGGTCTTATCCAGTTCGCGTTGCAAACGAAGAAGCTCTTGCTGCAGTTCCGCGCGCACGATGGGGTCCACCGCGCCGAATGGCTCGTCCATAAGCAGGATATTCGGGTTGACGGCGAGTCCACGTGCTACACCGACGCGCTGCTGCTGGCCGCCGGAGAGCTGGCTGGGATACCGGTGGGCCAGCGAACGGTCGAGTCCCACCGTGTCGAGTAATTGGAGCGCCTCTTCGCGGGCCTTCTTCTTCGGTGTTCCCTGCAGCATTGGCACGGTCGCTACGTTGTCGATGACCCTGCGGTGCGGAAGGAGACCGGAGTTCTGCATGACGTAACCGATGCCGCGCCGCAGCTTGACCGGCGCGAGGGTACCGATATCGGCTCCGTCGATATCGATGGACCCGCTGGTCGGTTCGACCATCCGGTTGATCATACGCAGCAGTGTGGTTTTCCCCGACCCCGACGTTCCGACGAACACGGTGGTCTTGCGGGAAGGTAGCACGAGGCTGAAATCTTCAACGGCGAGCGTGCCGTCGGGAAACCGTTTGGTCACCGAGTGGAATTCAATCATCCTGGCGGCTCGCTCCTCGCATCTTGTGGGTCAACACAAACCAGATGCTAACCCAATCACTATTTAGAGCGACAGGCAAAACCCATCGCTAACAAAGTTTTATCCCTGAGCGAACAGGTGCGACTTCTGGGCGCAAAAAAGCCGGGCCCAGTGGGGCCCGGCTGTCGGCGGGTACTACGACAAAGTGGCGAGAAGATCCAGCGCCTGCGGGCTGTAGAAGCGGTCGAGGTAGTCGCGCATGACCAGGCGGCACTCGGTGATAAAGCGCTCGTCACCGAGCGGATTGCTATAAAAAGCGCGGGCGAGCAGCGCGTCGGCCATCTCAACGGCAACTCCGAGGCGAAAGATCAAATCGTCGCCGCCGGGCAGATTGAACTCGTTCACGAGAACGTCGGCGAGGCGGCGGGCGAAGAAGTCGGCGTCCGCAACGGCCTCGGCGGCGGGAGCGCCGTCGCGGTCGTCGAAGTTCACGATACGAAAGCCCGCCTCCGTGCGATACAGGCCGACAAAGGCGGTGACGACGCAGTCGACGGCGTCCCACCAGGAGGTGAGGGTGCTGGCACCGAGTTCGTCGACGACACGCTGCCGAAAGCGCGCTACGGCACGCTCATGCAGGGCGTGCAGAACAGCGACCCTGTCGGGGTAGTAGCGGTACACGGTGCCGATGGAGGCACCGGCGCGTTCGGCGACCATTGCGGTCGTGATGCGGTCGAAACCGACCTCGTCCACAACGGCGGCGGCTGCATCGAGCAAACCGGACAGACGTGCAGCACTGCGCTGCTGAATCGGCTCGGTGCGCACCTGCTGTAGTGCTGCACCGGTCCCTTCACCTAATAGGCTACCAAGCGACATTTATCCCCCTTGAAGATAAGTCACCATACTACGGGGTAAAACCCTTTTTCCACAGGCCTGATCGGGGATGCACAGCAAACATGGCAGAATGAAGGCGTGCCAGAGTTTCCAGACGCCACTCCGCGTGCGCCGAGTCCCGAGCGGATCATGCATCGTGCGGCCCGCATCGAAGACTGGCTCCACGAACATCGCGAGCATTCCGCCCGCCGCCGCGGCTACCAGCCCACCGTCATCCCGTATACCGGTTACGGCTCGACCGCCTGGGTACGCATCCTGTGCCGCGTGCTCCTGGCCAAGCCGGAAAAGCCCACGAAACGTCAAAGACGCCCCCGAGCGGATGGCCGTGACGCCGGCATTCGAGGCTGGCGGAGCTTCACGAGTGTGCCCGTCAACGATGTCACCGTCACGATTGAGATCGACGGGCGGACGCACCTAGTTCAGGCGGATCGCGGCGGGGTCGTCGATACCGTGGTTCCGGTATCACTGCCCGCCGGCTGGCACGTTGCCCGGCTGCACACCGAGTCCTCGAACGTGGTGGAAGCCCCGATCTTCATCGTGGCACCCACGGTCGGCTGCGGCATCGTCTCCGACGTCGACGACACCGTGATGGTCACCACCCTGCCCCGCCCCCTGCTGGCCGCTTGGAACACGTTTGTGCTCGACGAGCACGCCCGGGTGCCGACCCCTGGCATGGCCGTGTTCCTGGAGCGTCTGGCGTCGTTCACCCCCGGCTCCCCGGTCATCTACCTCTCGACCGGCGCCTGGAATGTGGCCCCCACCCTGTCACGTTTTCTCTCCCGTAACCTGTATCCCGCCGGGGCGCTCTTGTTGACCGACTGGGGACCAACGCACGACCGCTGGTTCCGCAGTGGCAGCGCCCACAAACGCGACAACCTCCGCCGACTCGCCGAGCAGTTTCCGCAGATGCGCTGGATTTTGATCGGCGACGACGGTCAGCA
Organism: Cryobacterium sp. Hb1; assembly: GCF_004403585.1. Taxonomy (NCBI): domain Bacteria; kingdom Bacillati; phylum Actinomycetota; class Actinomycetes; order Micrococcales; family Microbacteriaceae; genus Cryobacterium; species Cryobacterium sp. Hb1. The sequence continues at coordinate 58,923 of NZ_SOHI01000007.1, forward strand.
CGACGAAGCCATCTACAGCGATTTTCAACGCGACTATCCGGGCAGCGTAGCGGCCGTGGCCATTCGTCAGCTCTCCCCGAGCGAAGCGGTTCTCGCCGGCGGTCGCTCGCGTGACGCCGTGCTCATCGAGGGCGGCCCTGAGGCCCCCTGGGTCTACGGCCCGGACGGCTCCAGCCTCGCCAATCAGCTCGCCGAACACGGGCTGCTCTAGCCACGCTCAAGATCTTCGACCGTACTGTGCGTCAGCGCGTCAGTATGCGGCGCTCTACCCCATGCTCATACGACGCAGTACCAGGTTCTCGACGACCTGGGCCAGGCCGTAGAGAACGAGGGACACAATGGTGATCACCACGACCGACGCCCATACCTCGGAGTTCTGCACCTTGGCAACGGCGGCGACAATCGAATTGCCCAGTCCCTGACCGGTTGTGAGCCATTCGGCCAGCAGCGCGCCGGTGATCGCCCCGGGCACCGAGATCTTCACCGCGGCGAAGAAGGACGGCAGCGAACTCGGCAGTGCCACCTTGCGCAGGGTCGTGAAGGCGCTGCCGCCGTACACGGTGATGACATCGCTGATCTGCGGCGAGGTGGAACGCAGGCCGAACGCAATGTTCACCAGCGCCGGAAACAGCACGACGATGGCCCCCATCACCACGGCGGTCGTGAGGCCGCGCCCGGTGATGAGGCTGATGATCGGCACGAGCGCCACGAGGGGCACCGACCGTAGTAGCAGGGCAATGGGCATGAGAGCATGCTCGATCCCCCGCGACAGCGTGAAGAGCACTGCAAGGAGCAGGGCGCAGGTGAGCCCGGCTACGAACCCGAGAAAGGCGTCACCGAGGGTCACCATGAGGTTGCCGAGGACGAGGGCCCGATTATCGGCGGCATCCGGTACGGTCACGAGCCAGGTCCAGACGTCGAGGGGCCCCTTGGCCAGGAACGGCGAAATGTCCAGCAACAGGAGTAGTCCCTGCCAGGCGATCAGAACCAGCACCAGGGTGATGAGCCCGGTGAGCAGACCGCGCGCCACGGTTGACAGTGCTACCCGTGCAAAGCTCATCGGCTGCTCCGTCCGGTCGTCCACGGCGTGGCTAAACGTAGGATGACGGCGAAGATCGCGTAGCCGAGCCCCGCGGCGACCCCGGCGACGAGCGCGAGGCTCCAGACCCGGTCGACGTTGGCCGTTGAACCGGCCACGAGCATAGCGATGCCCAGCCCCCGACTGACCCCGCCAAGATATTCCCCCAGGATGGCCCCGATGAAGGCGGCCGGTGCTGCGACCTGCAGCGCGGTCAGCACACTGGGCAGTCCGGCGACCAGGCGCACCTTGCGCAGCTGGGTGAACTTGCTGCCGCCATAGACGGTGATGAGGTCGAGGCTGGCGGCATCCGCTGCCTTGAGGCCGACGAGCGACCCGATGACCGTGGTGAAGAACACCGACATGGCAGCGAGAAATACTGCCGTTCCTGCCGGGTCGCCCGCGCTCGGCGCCCCGATCACGATGTACGCGATCGGGCCGATGGCTACGATCGGTATGCAATAGGTGATCACGGCGACCTGCATCGCGATCTTTTCGATGCGCGGCAGTAGGAGCACGAGCGCCGCGAGGGCCAGGGCGAGCCCCGTGCCCCAAGCGAAGCCGATGAGCGCTTCGAGCACGGTGACGCTGACGTGGGGCAGGTAGAAAGCCGGCCCGTCGCTGACGAGCTGCACGAACACATCGAGTGGGGTGGGCACTGCGCCGCCGGGCATCGACCCGACCTCGGCGAAGACGGTGACGGCTCCGATCCACCACAGGCCAATGACGAGCGCGGCTCCGATCAGGCCGGTCGCCCAGGCGGGCAGGGCGCGCAGCGAGCTGCGGATCACCGGTCGTCGCCCGCCACGACCGCATCACTGAACAGCAGGTCGGAGGCGCGGTCGTGCAGGGCGTGGAACTCGGGCGTACGCATCATCTCGGGCAGCCGAGGCCTCGGGAGGTCGACGTCGATGATTTCTTTGATCCGACCGGGGCGGGCGCTCATGACCGCCACGTGGTCGGAGAGGAAGATGGCTTCCGCGATGCCGTGGGTGACCATGAGCGTCGTGGCCGGCTTCTGGGTCCAGATGCGCAGCAGCTCCAGGTTGAGCCGCTGCCTGGTCATGTCGTCGAGGGCTCCGAAGGGTTCGTCGAGCAGCAGCACCGAGGGTTTGAGCACGAGCGACCGTGCGATGGATACGCGCTGCTTCATCCCACCGGAGAGCTGCGCCGGCTTCGCTTTCTCGAAGCCCTGCAGGCCGACGAGGGCGATCAGTTCGTCGATATAGGCGTCGTCGACGGGGAGACGAGCGACCTCGAACGGCAGGCGAATGTTGGAGCGCACGCTGCGCCAGGGCAGCAGGGCCGAATCCTGGAAGGCAATGCCGAGCTGGTGCCCCTGCCGGAGTTGTTGTGGGCTCTTGCCGTCGACCCGGGTGGTGCCGCTCGTGGGCTGTTCCAGTCCGGCTAGAATGCGCAGGATGGTTGATTTTCCGCATCCGGACGGTCCGAGTAGCGAAAGAAAGCTGCCCTTGTCGGTGTGCAGGTTGGCGTCATCCAGGGCGACGACGTCGGTGCGCCCGACAGTGAAGATCTTGTGCAGTTGGGAGATGTGCAGGCCGGTGCCCGCAGCCTCGCTCCCGGCAGTCGTGTTCGTGACCGAGTCACGAACTCCGGCATCAGTACTACTCACGTGATTCGCTCCTTGGCGATGGCAAAGCGGGGTGATTCCTCGGGTCAGGTATTTATTTTACGTTTTGAATGGGCATCCACCGTCTCGTTCCGACGGATGCCCATTGCTCCCCCCGTTGTTATTTGCTGTAAGCCACCAGGTCGGGGTTCTCGGCGTAGACCTCGTCGAGCAGGGTCAGATCGAACAACTGGCTGGCCGTGATCGTCAGGCCGGTAGCCGCGAGGGTGTCGATGCTCTGCTGCTGCAACTGGTCGCTGATCGTGAACAGGCCGTTAGTGAGGGTGTCGGCGCTCACCACGAGGTCAACGGACTGAATCTCGGCCTGCCGGGTCTCCTTCTCGATCGTGAGGTCGAAGGTCGGCCCGTAGGTCTCGAGGGTGAGCTGTGCGGCGGCCTCCGGGTCGTTGATCGCGTCGGTCCAGCCACGAATCTCGGCTACGAGCAGGGCCTTGAGCTTTTCCCGGTCGTTCTTGATCGCGTCGTCGGTGACCGTGAGCGTCTCCGCCACGAAGGGGAGGCCGAAGTCGGCCAACGGCAGGTTCACCGGGTCGAGTCCGAGCAGTTCGGCGTCGATGGATTCGTTGGTGAGGTAGGAGAACCAGCCGTCCACCTCGCCGTTGAACAGCGGCGTCGGGTCGTACTGCACTGGAAGGGTGGTCAGCGAGTTCTCGTCGATGTCGTTGATCTCGAGGAAGGCTTCCCAGAGGCTCAGGTTGCTGGCCTGCACTCCGATGGTCTTGCCTGTCAGGTCGTCGAGGCTTGCGATGTTGCCCTTATCGGCCAGGGAGAGAATGGTGAAGGGGTTCTTCTGGTACGTGGCACCAATGATCTTCAGTGGTGCACCCTCGTTGGCGATGATGGTGCCGGTCGAGATCGCGTTGCCGATGCCCATGTCGACGTTGCCCGAGATGACGGCCGCTTCGATCGAAGCCGGCCCCTCGATCATGTCGACGGAGTCGAAGCCCGCTGCGCTGAAGTATCCGTTTGCGTCGGCGAGGTACTCCCCCATGAATTCGGCGTTTTTGATCCAGCTGAACTGAATGCTCGCGTCTCCGAACGATGCCGTCGCGCCGTCCGCCCCGGCCACTTCTGGGTCACTGCCCGCGCACGCGGCCAGGGAGAGCGTCAGGGCGGCGGCGACCGCGACGCCGCGTACCACCCGGGTTGCCGATCGATGATTGATCAAGCCTCTGGACGGTGTCATTGCGGGTTTCCTTTCGAGGATGCAAGGGCGCTGTGGAGATACAGTCGCTGTGGTTGTCGGCACGCTTGTTTTCGGGCGCGGCCGAGGGGCGAAAATGGCCCGGAAAGGGCAGTGTAAGCGCGCCATGTAACAATCCCAGTTCGACTATGTTTCGAACGGATGTCGACAAAGGGAGAATATCCTCCGCTTGACCGGCTCGATGCCCGGTTAGCCGAAGCCACGGGGTTACCAGGCGGCAGGCGCCAGGATGCGGTCGAGTCCGCGGTTGATCTGGCGGGCCCAGAGGGGACCGCGGTAGAGGAACGCCGTGTAGCCCTGCACGAGGGTGGCACCGGCGGCGAGGCGTTCCGCTACCTGGGCGGCCGTGTCCACCCCGCCGACTGAGATGACGCAGAACTCGGGCGGCACGACGGCACGAATCTGCCGCAGGATGGCGAGCGACCGGGCGTGCAGCGGGGCGCCGGACAGGCCGCCGGCTCCGGCGGCGGCGATGGTGGCGGCATCCGTTCGTAAGCCCGTGCGGGAGATCGTGGTGTTCGTGGCGATGATGCCGTCGAGGCCGAGTTCGACGGCGTGGGCAGCGATGCGCGCGACCTCGGCGTCCGAGAGGTCGGGTGCGATCTTGACGAGCAACGGGGTGGTGCCGGCGGCCCTCTTGACCGCGGTCAGCAGCGGGGTGAGCTGGTCCAGTTCCTGCAGTCCGCGCAGGCCCGGGGTGTTGGGTGAACTCACGTTGACCACGAGGTAGTCGGCGAGGGCAGCGAGGGTGTGGGCGCTCTGGAGATAATCAGCCGTGGCGTCCTCAACGGCGGTGACGCGGCTCTTGCCAATGTTGATGCCGAGCACCGGACGGCCGGCCGCGGCACGCACCCGGGTGAGCCGGGCGACGGCTGCTGCGGCACCGTGGTTATTGAAGCCCATGCGGTTGATGACCGCGCGGTCGGCCACGAGGCGAAACAGGCGCGGCTTCGGGTTTCCGGGCTGGGCTACGGCGGTCAGAGTTCCGACCTCGACGTGGCCGAAGCCGAGCTGGCCGAGCCCCAGCACGGCTTCGCCATCTTTGTCGAAGCCTGCCGCGACGCCGAACGGTGACGCAAAGTGCAGGCCGAGGGTGTTCACGCTGAGGTCGGTGCGCGGGCGCGTGAAGCGGTGTACGAGATGGCCGATGCCCAGCGCCGGCAGCAGCCGAATGACGGTGAAAGCGAGGTGATGAGCGCGCTCGGGGTCCATCCGGGTGAGCACGAGCTTGAAGAACAGCGGATACATCGGGCCCTAGCGTTTGGTGGCGGCAGCTTCGACCACGGGTGTGCCGGTGGTCGACGCTGCGCTCGGCTTTTTCGAGCTTTGTGAGTGCTCGGTGCGCAGCGCGGCGATGGCGGCTTCGAAATCGTCGAGGGAGTCGAACCCCTGGTAGACGCTCGCGAATCGCAGGTAGGCGACCTCGTCGAGGTCACGCAGCGGCGGGAGAATGGCCAGGCCGATGTCGTTGGCGTCGACCTGGGAGACGCCGGTCTGGCGGATGGTCTCCTCGACCTTCTGAGCCAGCATGGCGAGGTCGGAGTCCGTGACGGGCCGACCCTGGCAAGCTTTGCGCACGCCGGAGACGATCTTCTCTCGGCTGAACGGTTCGACCACGCCGCTGCGCTTGATGATATTCAGGCTCGCCGTTTCGCTGGTGCTGAACCGGCGGCCGCATTCCGGGCACTGCCGACGGCGGCGAATCGACAGTCCGTCGTCGCTCGTGCGCGAGTCGACGACTCGGGAATCGGGGTGGCGACAGAACGGGCAGAACATGGTGCTGCCAGCCTAGTGGGCGGCCGGAAAACGGGCAGCCACGGCGTCGCCGTGTGCGGGCAGGGCTTCGGCGCCGGACAATGCCGCAATGTGATCGGCGACGGCTTCGAGAGCCTCGCGGCTGTACCGAACGACCTGCTGCGGCCGCAGGAAGGTATACGCGCCGAGTCCCGACGAGAACCGGGCTTGTCCCCCGGTCGGTAACACGTGGTTGGAACCCGCGACGTAGTCTCCGAGGCTCACCGGTGAATACGGGCCGAGAAAAATCGCGCCGGCATTCTCAATGTCGGCCAGCACCGCATCGGGGTCGCTCGTCTGAATCTCGAGGTGCTCCGGTCCGAAGGCGTTGCTGAACCCTGCGGCAACCTGCAGGTTGTCCACGAGTACGATCGCCGACTGGCGGCCGCCGAGCGCTGCGGTCACCCGTGCGCTGTGGGTTGTGGATGCTGCCAGCTCGGTAAGGCGCGCCGCCACCGTGTCGGCGAGTTCGGCCGAATCGGTCACGAGCACGGCAGCCGCGAGTTCATCGTGTTCGGCCTGGCTGACCAGGTCGGCGGCGACGAGCAACGGGTCGGCGGCGGCATCCGCTATCACGAGGATGTCGGTGGGACCGGCCTCGGAGTCGATGCCGGCCTGCCCACGAATGAGCCGCTTGGCAGCGGCGACGTAGACGTTGCCTGGGCCGGTGACGATCTGCACGGGCTCGAGGCCGATGTCAGCCACCCCGTAGGCGAGGGCACCGATGGCGCCGGCGCCGCCCATGGCGTAGATCTCGTCGACACCGAGCAGTCCGGCGACGGCGAGGATGGTCGGGTGTACCCGGCCGTCGAAGTGGCTCTGCGCCGGCGAGGCCAGGGCGATGGACCTCACGCCGGATACCTGCGCGGGCACGACGTTCATCACGACGCTCGAGGGGTAGACGGCCTTGCCGCCCGGCACGTAGAGACCGACCCGGTTCACCGGCTGCCAGCGCTGGGTGACAGTGGCCCCGGCCTCGATCGTGGTCGTCACGTGCGGGGGTACCTGCGCGGCGCTGGCCAGGCGCACGCGGCGGATTGTCTCGGTGATGGCCGTGCGAACGGCCGGGTCGAGCCCGGCGATCGCGTCCTTGATGTGGCTGGCGGGAACCCGAACCTGGTCCGGGCGCACCCGGTCGAGGCGTTCGGCCTGATCGAGCAGAGCCGCCTCGCCGCGCTCACGCACGTCGGCGATGAGGTCTGCGGCGATGTCGGCGGCGACGGCGACGCTCGTGAGGGCGCGCGGTACAGCAGCCAGGAGGGAAGCCGGGGTCGGCTCGGTCCCGCGAAGGTCAATAGTCTGGATCATCGTGTCCCAGCCTATCCGGCGCGAGCCGGAACAAGCAGCGCACGGGAATAGGCTGAGGGTGAAACAGATTGTTGGTTGTGTATGAAAAGTAATGTTGAACCCCCACTCACTCTGCCGGTCGCCCCGCCGCTAGCCGCCGATCCCCATGCGCCCGACGACCTCGCCGCGTTCAAGCATGCGTTTCGCCGTCACGCCGCCGGGGTCGCCGCGATAACGACCCTGGCCCAAGATGGCAGCCCGGTCGGCTTCACGGCTACCTCCCTCGCGTCGCTCTCCGCGGTTCCGCCGCTCGCCACGTTCAACATGGCCCGATCGGCGAGCTCGTGGGCGTCGATCGCCGCCGCCGACCGCGTGGTCATCCACATGCTCGGCGCGCATAACCGAAGCGTCGCGGAGAAACTCGCCGGGCCGCACGCCGAACGCTTCGTCGGTGAACACTGGCAGCCCGGCCCCTACGGACTTCCGGTGCTGGAGGGCGTGACCAGCTGGATGATCGGCCGCATCGTCGAACGGGTGTCGGTGCACAACAACGCCGTCGTCGTCGTGCAGATCGAGGGCGGTGGCATGGGCCCCGACGCTGAGGCCCTGCTCTACCACGAACGTACCTACCGAGTACCGGGCGCCGCCGTCTAGACCGACTCTCCGGGCGGGCAGCTCTACATGTCACAGAACCTCTCGGAGACCTGCGCGCCCGGCCACTCGGCGCGAACCATTCGCGGGTAAGAAAGGCTTAATCGAGCGCGGCTGCGACGCAGGGGCAAGTAATATTTGTCCTTCGGCTCCGGGTTCCAGCCAGCAACCAAGGGCTGAACTTCAGCGACGATGATGCGCACGGAGGGGATCGTGGCCGAGCGGGATGCCCACCAACGAGGTTGATCATCGCTTTCCTTAAAAGCGAACTGTTCGTATTGTTGTCCGATGACGACCCTCTGCACGTCCATTGTGACCTTCGACGAAGTCGAGCTCTGCGTCGAGATGTACGGAGAGCAACGTGACCCTCCCGTGCTTCTGATCGCCGGGATGTCAGCTTCTATGCTGTGGTGGCCGGGCGAGGTCTGCGAGGCGATCGCATCCTCTGGGTTCTTCGTGATCCGTTACGACCAGCGAGACACCGGCCGTTCGACGAGTTTTCCACTCGGGCGCCCCGGCTACTCGACCCACGATCTGGCGGCCGATGCCTTGCGTATCTGCGACTCGCTCGGTCTGCGTTCCGCGCACGTCGTCGGCCACTCCTTGGGATCGGGGATCGCCTCTATTCTGGCTATCGACCATCCCGACCGGTTGCGCTCCGTGACGTTGCTGGGCGCAACCACCGGGGCGCGAGACCTTCCTTCCGGAACCGGTACCTTCCCGGATCTCCCTGATGATCTCGAATCGAGAGTGGCCGCTATCGATTACCTCCTCGAGGACACTCGCGCCTGCGATGGCCTATCGCCCCGATTCGACGAGGATCGAATGCGCCAGTTCATCACCCTCGACGTAGATCGGGCCGACGATATCGCCGCCACGATCTCCAACCCTCCCGCCATGGAGTTCACACGCCCCAGACACGGCGACCTCGGCACCGTGGCTATCCCGTCCCTTGTCATGCACGGCGAAATGGACTCAATTTTTCCGGTCGCTCACGGCGAGGCCGTTGCACGTTTGATACCCGATGCCGCATTCGTGATGCTTCCCGGCGCCGGGCACACGTTACTCACCGTCGATCAAGAGGATTTTACGACCCCCCTCCTCCGCCACCTCCGTGCGGCCGAGCGCCGCCGATAGGGGCGGCCTGCCCACCTCGTCGACGCCGACTGAGGAGCCGGCGCCGTCCGCGTCCTCTCGACGCCTGAACAGCTCCGCCCCGATTTCGATCTGGATTGCGGATACTGCACATGGTCGAGCCCTGGCTAAGGGGTTAGGCTCTCAGCTTCTTCTTCGAGGCCTTACGGCGGCGCCGTTCAGCCTCGACGACCGCAGCTTCGGCCGGTGTCGGCGCGGTCCCGCCCAGGTGTGCGGGCTGCCACCACGCTCCGGTGCCCGGCACCGGGTATTCCGCCTGCACTGCGTCGACGAGAGACTGCAGGGTGTCGTGCAGCCGCAGCGTGTGCGCCGCGACGTTGCGGTCGGCCGGGCCTGCCGCATCCGGTGGAATCGGCTGGCCGAAGCGGATGCCCACCGGCACGCCGACCCGCTCCCGAAGTGTCGACCGGTGGTTCTTGGTCATCAACCGATGCCCACCCCACACGGCGACCGGGATGATCGGCACGTTCGCGGCCTGCGCCATGCGCACCGCGCCGGTTTTGAGCTCTCGCACCGTGAACGAGGCATTCACGCCGCCCTCGGGAAAAACACCGAGCAGTTCGCCGTCGTGTAGAGCGTCGACGGCCTGCGCGTACGCCTCCCGGCCGCTGTCCATGTCGACCGAGATGTGCTTCATCCCCCGCAACAGCGCACCTATTAGCGGCTGGTCGAAGGCGCCCTTCTTGGCCATAAAACGAATGTGGCGACGATTATGCCGCCAAGTGATCCACTCGACCAGGGCGAAGTCGAGGTAACCGAAGTGGGTGATCGCGAGTACCGCGCCGCCGGTGGCCGGCAGATGTTCCAGGCCGGTCACGGTCGGGCGCACCCGGAGCAGGCCGAACAGGGCGCGTCCGGCACCGATGGCGGTCGAATAGATCGGCTCTCGATTGTGCATGTATCCAGCCTAGGCTGGCACGCTGTCAGTCTTCTGCAGCGTGTGCGTCGCTCATCAGGTCAGGCAGTTCGGGCCGAGGATGCTCTTGAGCTCGCCGAACAGGTCCGCGCTCACCTTCACGCGGTGCGGCAGTTCGAACACCCGAGCTACGTCGCCCTTGACCAGTTTCAACCGTACCTCGGCATCTCCACTGTGCCGCTGGAGGATCTCGCCGAGTGCACCGACAGTGTCGGTGGTCGCGCGGGCCTCCCCTACCGTGATCGAGACCAGGCTCTGGTCTGAGCCCTGGCCGAGCTCCGGCTGGAAAACACTGAACGCGTGCAGGTTCATGCCGTCGTCGCGCAGGCTCACGCGGCCGCGCACCACGACGACCGCGTCACTGACCAGCTCGGGCGCGAATTCGAGGTAGGCCTTGCCCATGAACATCGCGGTGATTTCACCGCCGAAGTCTTCGACCTGGATCATGCCGTACTGGTTGCCCGATTTCTTGGCGATACGGTGCTGCACGCTCGTGATCAGGCCGGCCACGGTCACTGTGTCGCCGTCTTCGGTCGATTCTGACGCGATCAGGTCGGCGATGGTCGTGCTGGCGTGTTTGGCAAGAGGAATTTCCAGCCCGGCGAGCGGATGGTCAGACACGTACAGCCCCAGCATGTCCCGTTCGTAGGCGAGTTTCTCTTTCTTGCTCCACTCGGGCCGGTCAGGCACCTGCTCGGTGTCCTGCGGTTCGTCGAAGAGGCTGTCGAAGTCGAACCCGATATTGCCGTTGCTCTCCTCCCGCTTGATCTTGACGGCGGACTCCACGGCCGATTCGTGAATCTCAACCATGCCGCGCCGGGTCGCGCCGAGCGAATCAAATGCCCCGGCCTTGACCAGCGATTCGATCGTGCGCTTGTTAGCGACGGGCAGCGGCACCTTGCGAAGAAAATCGTGGAACGACTCGAAGCGGCCCTTTTCCTCGCGGGCGCTGCGGATAGCCTCGACCACGTTGAAACCGACGTTGCGCACAGCACCCAGGCCGAAACGGATGTCCGTGCCCACGGCCGCGAAGAACCCGATCGACTCGTTCACGTCGGGTGCCAACACCTGGATTCCCATGCGGCGGCACTCGTTGAGGTAGAGCGCGAGCTTGTCGCGGGAGTCGCCAACGCTCGTGAGCAGCGCCGCCATGTACTCGGCCGGGTAGACGGCTTTGAGGTACGCGGTCCAGTAAGAGAGCACCCCGTACGCAGCGGAGTGCGCCTTGTTGAAGGCGTAGTCGGAAAAGGGCAGCAGGATGTTCCAGACCGTGGTCACAGCATCCATGGAGTAGCCACGGTCCTGCATGCCCTTCGAGAAGCCCTCGAACTGCTTGTCCAGCTCAGACTTCTTCTTCTTACCCATGGCGCGGCGCAGCAGGTCGGCTTCACCGAGCGTGAAGCCGGCGAGCACCTGCGCGATGGACATAACCTGCTCCTGGTACACGATCAGGCCGTAGGTGGTGCCGATGACCTCTTTGAGGGGCTCTTCGAGCTCCTTGTGGATGGGAATGATCTCCTGCACACCGGTCTTGCGCAGCGCATAGTTGGTGTGCGAGTTGGCGCCCATGGGCCCCGGGCGATACAGGGCGATGACCGCCGAGATGTCTTCGAAGTTGTCGGGCTTCATGAGCCGCAGCAGCGCTCGCATGGGGCCGCCGTCGAGCTGGAAGACACCGAGGGTGTCTCCGCGTGCGAGCAGTTCGTAAGCGGCGGGGTCTTCAAGCCCGAGGTCTTCGAGTACGGGCCGATGGCCGCGGTTCACCGCGATGTTATCGAGGGTGTCATCGATGATGGTGAGGTTGCGCAGCCCCAGAAAGTCCATCTTGATCAGTCCGAGGGCTTCGGAAGCCGGGTAGTCGAACTGCGTGACGACCTGACCATCCGCTTCACGCTTCATGATCGGAATAATGTCGATCAGGGGGTCGCTGGACATGATCACGCCGGCGGCGTGCACGCCCCACTGGCGCTTCAGGTTCTCCAGGCCGAGGGCGGTGTCGAAGACGGTACGGGCTTCGGGGTCGCTTTCGATCACCGCACGAAAGTCCGCCGCTTCCCGGTAGCGCGGGTGGTCCTTATCGAACATGCCGGTGAGAGGCACGTCCTTGCCCATAATCGCCGGCGGCATGGCTTTGGTGAGTTTGTCGCCCATGCCGAACGGAAAGCCGAGTACGCGAGAGGCATCTTTCAGGGCCTGTTTGGCCTTGATCGTGCCATAGGTGACGATCTGGGCAACGCGTTCCTCGCCGTATTTCTCGGTGACGTACTTGATGACCTCGCCGCGACGACGCTCGTCGAAGTCGACATCGAAGTCGGGCATGGAGACGCGGTCGGGGTTCAAAAACCGTTCAAAGATGAGCCCGTGCACGAGCGGGTCGAGGTCGGTGATGCCCATCGCATAGGCGACCATCGAGCCGGCGCCGGAACCACGACCGGGGCCGACGCGGATGCCCTGCTGCTTGGACCACATGATGAAGTCGGCGACGACGAGAAAGTAACCGGGGAACCCCATCTGCACGATGATGCCGACTTCGTAGTCGGCGCGCTTCCGCACGTCTGCCGGGATGCCCTTCGGGTAGCGTTTGGCCAGCCCGATCTCGTTCTCTTTAATGAACCAGCTTTCCTCGTTCTCACCCTCCGGGCACGGAAAGCGGGGCATGTAGTTGGCTTTGGTGTTGAATTCCACCTCACAGCGCTCGGCGATGAGCAGTGTGTTGTCGCAGGCTTCGGGGTGGTCACGAAACAGGTGCCGCATTTGAGCGGCGGTTTTGAGGTAGAACTCGCTGGAGTCGAACTTGAACCGATTGGGGTCGTCGAGGGTTGATGCCGACTGCACGCAGAGCAGCGCGGCGTGGGCGGTAGCGTCGTGAGCGTGGGTGTAATGCAGGTCGTTGCTGGCCAGCAGGGGCAGGTCCAGCTCCTTGGCGAGCTTGAGCAGGTCGGTCATGGTTCGGCGCTCGATATCGATGCCGTGATCCATGATCTCGCAGAAGAAGTTCTCCTTGCCGAAGATGTCCTGAAAATCTCCGGCTGCCTTCTTGGCCTCTGCGTACTGGCCGAGCCGGAGGCGGGTCTGTACCTCCCCACCGACACAGCCGGTGGTTCCGATCAGACCTGTGGAGTACTGGCTCAGCAACTCGCGATCCATGCGCGGTTTGAAGTAGTACCCCTCGAGGCTGGCTTTCGAAGAGAGCCGGAACAGATTGTGCATTCCCGCAGTGTTCTCGGACAACAGCGTCATGTGGGTGTACGAGCCGGCGCCACCGACGTCGTCGCGGTTCTGGCCACTCGTTCCCCAACGCACCCGGGTCTTGTCACGGCGGTCGGTGCCGGGGGTGATGTACGCCTCGGTGCCGATGATCGGCTTGATACCGGCGTCGGTCGCGCTCTTCCAGAAGTCGAACGCGCCGAACACGTTACCGTGGTCGGTGATCGCCACCGCGGGCATCCCCTGCTCAACAGCGGCCTTGATCAAGGGTTTTACGCGGGCTGCACCGTCGAGCATTGAGTATTCGCTGTGCACGTGTAGGTGCACAAAATTTTCGGTGGCACTGACCGGGTTACTCACAAAGACTCCGACGAGTTGATGAAACGATTAGGGACGAGTCGGCCGGTCAGTCTCCGCGCAGCACCGAGAGAGCATGCGAGAGGTCAGCCGGGTAATCGGCGTTGTAGGTGACCCACTCGTGACTGTCCGGATGGGTGAAAGCCAGCTGTTTCGCGTGCAGCCACTGGCGCTTGAGTCCGAGTCGGGCGGTGATCGACGGATCAGCGCCGTACATGGCGTCGCCGACGCACGGATGCCGCTGGGCCGTCATGTGTACACGGATCTGGTGGGTGCGACCGGTCTCCAGGTGAACCTCGAGCAGGGAGGCCGAAGGGAAGGCTTCGAGGGTCTCGTAGTGGGTGATCGAAGACTTACCGTCAGCCCGCACCGCGAACTTCCAGTCGGACCGCGGGTGGCGGCCGATGGGCGCGTCGATGGTGCCGGCGAGCGGGTCGGGGTGGCCCTGTACGACCGCGTGGTAGATCTTGTCCACCTCGCGGTCGTGGAACGCCTTTTTGAGGGCGACATAGGCCGTCTCCGACTTGGCAACGACCATGAGCCCGCTGGTGCCGACGTCGAGGCGGTGCACGATGCCTGCCCGTTCGGCAGCGCCGGACGTCGCGATGCGATACCCCGCCGCCGCCAGCGCGCCCGGAACGGTTGGGCCGGTCCATCCGACGCTCGGGTGGGCGGCCACGCCGGCCGGCTTGTTGATGACGACGATGCTCTCATCGTCGTGCACGACCGTGAGGTCGGGAACGGCAATAGGGATGATGCGCACCGGTTGCTTGGGTTGCCAGGTGACTTCGATCCAGCTGCCCGCCCGGAGGCGATCCGATTTGCCGACGACGGCGCCGTCGAGCACGACGCCGCCCGCTTCGGACACCTCGGCGGCGAAGCCGCGCGAGAATCCGAATAGCTTGGCCAGACCGGCGTCAACGCGTACGCCTTCCAGCCCGTCTGGCAGGGGCAGCGATCGCCGCTCCGGGGCGCTGGACAGGTCGTGGGAACCGGTCATGGCCGAGCCTCGGCCCCGGGGTTCAACCGGTCACTGGCCGTCGAATCGGGATCAACTGATTCGCGGGTCGTGGAATCGGGGGTCACAGCATCCGTTTGTTTCAGTGTTGGGGTGGCGGTCTTGCTGACGGCCACGACCTTATTGCCGTCGAGGCCGATACCGCGAATGGTCAGAATCATGAAGATGACCATGCTGCTCACGATGGCCATGTCGGCGACGTTGTAGATCGCCGGCAACAACCACGGTGTCGAGATGAAATCGACGACGTGCCCAACTCCGAAGCCGGGTTCGCGCAGCAGCCGGTCGGTCAGGTTGCCCAGCACTCCGCCGAGGAGCAGCCCGAATACGAGACCCCAGGCGAATGAGCGAATGCGCCGGGCGAACCACACGATGAACACCACGACGGCGGCAGCGATGATGGAGAAGATCCAGGTGGACCCGCTCGCGAGCGAGAATGCCGCCCCCGGGTTCCGAACGAAGTGCATTTGCAGCGCATCATTCAGAACCCGGATCACGGAACCCTCGGTCATCGAAGCGACGACGAGATACTTACTGGATTGATCAAGCGCGTAAACGCCCAGCGCGACGAGGGCTAGAACGATGAGCGCTCGCGAACGCTTCTTCGTTCGGTCGCTAGGCTCCAAAGCCCTGGAAGCTGGGCTTCGGCGCGTTTCCAGCGTCAGCTGCAGAGCCGACCGAGCTCGCGTCGAGGTCGTGCAGCTGACCCTCGATGTAGTTCTTGAGCTTCAGACGGTACTCACGCTCGAACGTGCGCAGATCGTCAATTTTGCCTTCGAGCGTTGAGCGCTCCTGGTCGAGCTTCTGCAGCTGAACGCGCTGCTGGGTCTCTGCCTCGGCGATGACACGCGCCGCAGTGGCGTGGCCCTCAGCTATCAGGGCGTCGCGCTTTTCAGCGCCCTCCTTGACGTGCTCCTCGTGCAGGCGGCGAGCCAGCTGCAGCAGGTTGGTCGTGCCGGCCGTCTCGTCGATCGGCGTCGCGGCGACAGCGGCAACCGGAGCGGCGACGGGTTCGACAACAACGGGTGTGACAACAACGGGTTCGGACGACGCGACAGCGAGCGGAGCGGACTCGGCCACTGAGGCAGCGTCCCCTCCGACCTGAGCGCGCAGTTCTTCGTTTTCCTTGGTGAGGCGACGCAGTTCGACGACAACCTCGTCGAGAAAGTCATCGACCTCATCCTGGTCGTATCCCTCACGGAACTTGGTCGACTGGAACCTTTTGTTGACTACATCTTCCGGAGTTAGCGCCATGGCTTTCCACCCTCAAAACTTGTGTTAATTGTGAACATTTGACTGACTTGAGGCGATGGTGCCTCAAATGTTGGATTGACTACGGGCTTCCGACGAGCGAGTGCAGGCTCAGGGCGAACCGGTCATCCGTCAAGGATACATGCCCCACTAGGCGCGTTGTATTATTCCTGCCACGGTCATGCCGACGATGCAGCAAAGCATCGTCAACGTGAAGCCGAAATCCAGCGCGATCGGCCCAATGCGAAGCGGCGGGACCAGACGACGAAAGAAACGTACCGGCGGATCCGTCAACGTGTAGACGAATTCGACGAGCACGAGCAGGAAGCCTTGTGGACGCCAAGACCGGTTGACACCGCGCACGAGGTCAATGATGAACCGACCCCAGAGCACGAGAAAGTACATGAAGAACAGGAAGTAGAGGAGATTCCCCAGAATCGATAGACCAGTCACACTTAAGTCTAGCCTTGCGCGAAGAAGGAGCTATCCTCAGCGCCCTCTTCGGTGGTGCTGTCGCCGGAGACGACGACGTGGGACGGCGAGAGCAAAAAGACCTTGGCCGTGACGCGCTCGATCTTGCCGTAGAGGCCCTGCGACAAGCCACTGGCGAAGTCGATCAGGCGGCGAGCATCACCATCGCTCATCTGCGACAGATTGATGATGACGGGAATGCCTTCACGGAAGGATTCGGCGATGACCTGGGCGTCTTTGTAGGCACGCGGGTGAACCGTGAGAATTTCATTCATGTCAGACGCAGCCACATTCTGGGGGGTCGAAGTTTTGCGCAGCGGGGTGACCGGTGCACGACCGGCAGAGTTCTGGGCCGTGTTGGAGGGTACGGCGTTACCGTGCGGCGCGTTGTCGTGCCCGCGTGCAGGCACCGCACTCACGTGGTTGCTGGCGGCAGCACTCTGGGCGCTGGCGGGCGCCTGGTACTCCAGCTCTTCGTCTGCCAGACCCAGGTAAACCATGGTTTTCTTGAGCGGGTTGGACATGTCGACCTCCGTGTTGGTTTGCTACTTCGAGATTAACTGAGCACCGGGCGATTGCCGGTGATTGCCGTGCCAATTCTTAGGTGTGTCGCCCCTTCGAGCACGGCAGCCGCGTAGTCCTGGCTCATGCCCATAGACAACGCGGTGGCCGTGGGCACCTGCTGACGGATCTGTTCGCTGAGCTCGCGAACGTAGGCGAAAGCACGACGCGGCTCCTGCCCCAAGGGCGCGACGGCCATGAGCCCGAGCAGGCGCACGCCGGGAACGACGAGAGCGCTGTCTACCAGGGCCGACAGATGTGCGGGATCCACGCCTCCGCGCGCCGCGTCATCCGTCAAATTCACCTGGATGAAGCAGTCGATAGTCGATTCTTTTGAGGCCAGTGCGGTCACGAGAGACTCCCGATCAACCGAGTGGATAACGTTGGCGTAGGCCCGCACCTGGCGCGCCTTCTTTCCCTGCACCTGCCCGACAAAATGCCAAACGAGGTCGAGATCGGCCAGCGACGCGGCCTTGGACTGCGCCTCCTGGTGCCGGTTCTCGCCCACGTTGCGCACACCGAGGGCGTAGAGCTCTTCGATCAGTGAAATGGGATGAAACTTAGTCACGACGATCGTGGCGATGTCGGCCGGATCGCGGCCCGCTGTTCGGGCCGCATCGGCGACACCGACGCGCACGGTTTCCAGGCGGGATGCCAGATCACTCGGTGCCGACGCGTTAGCTGCCGGTTCGGAGGAAACCCCGTTCGGAAATGCCAGGCTCATAGTGTTCTGTCCGTTGCGTGTGGCCGATTCGTGTGGTGATTCGTGTGGTGATCAGGGTACATCCCGAAGCCGATGCGACCTGATCGGCTCCGGGATTGCCTATCATCGACTTATTTGAGGAAGTCGGGGATGTCCAGGTCGTCGACCTCTTCTTCAAAGGCCGGGTCGGCAACGGTCACGCCGTTACCAGCGTCAGAGCCGCCCCAGACGGACGCCGCGAGCTCGCCATCGCTGTAGCTGCCGGACTCGGTCGCCGGGACTTTCGTGGCACTGCCGGCGGATGCTGCCGCACCGGCCGTTGCTGACCCGGCACCGGCCGCAATCCCAGCGGCCACCAGGTCGGCACGCCGAACCTCGACCGCTTTGGCGCCGGGCTCGCCACCGTCGAAGCCAGCAGCGATCACGGTGACCCGTACCTCGTCGCCCAGGGTGTCATCGATGACGGCACCGAAGATGATGTTGGCTTCGGGGTGCACGGCTTCCTGCACGAGGCGGGCCGCATCGTTGATCTCGAAGATTCCCAGGTTGGATCCGCCCTGGATCGACAGGAGTACGCCGTGAGCGCCGTCGATCGAGGCTTCGAGCAGGGGCGACGCGACGGCGAGTTCAGCCGCCTTGATCGCGCGGTCGGCTCCGCGAGCCGAGCCGATGCCCATGAGGGCCGAGCCGGCGCCCTGCATGACCGACTTGACGTCGGCGAAGTCGAGGTTGATCAGCCCGGGGGTGGTGATCAGGTCGGTGATTCCCTGCACGCCAGCCAAGAGCACCTGGTCAGCGGTCGCGAAGGCTTCGAGCATGCTGATGCCGCGGTCGCTGATTTCGAGCAGGCGATCGTTGGGCACGACGATGAGGGTGTCGACCTCGTTCTTGAGCGAGGCAACACCGGTCTCGGCCTGGGCCTGGCGGCGCTTGCCCTCGAAGCCGAATGGCTTGGTGACGACACCGATGGTGAGCGCGCCGATGGACTTGGCGATACGGGCCACGACGGGGGCGCCACCGGTTCCGGTGCCACCGCCCTCTCCAGCAGTGACGAAGACCATGTCGGCCCCGGCGAGGGCTTCCTCGATCTCCTCGGCGTGATCCTCGGCGGCACGGCGACCCACCTCAGGATCAGCGCCGGCACCGAGCCCGCGGGTGAGGTCGCGACCGACGTCGAGCTTGACGTCGGCATCGCTCATGAGCAGAGCCTGGGCATCCGTATTGATGGCGATGAACTCGACACCGCGGAGGCCCAATTCGATCATGCGGTTGACGGCGTTGACACCGCCACCGCCGATACCGACAACCTTGATGACGGCTAGATAATTTTGATTGTTTGACACGTCCGGCCTCCGGGTGGAACCCTAAACCTCTAGTCGAAGTTTAAAGTTATGCTGAGTATGCAATTCCTGCTTACGAAAGTATGCGGGTGCGACGCCTCACTGGGGAGGCTCGCCCGCGTGTCGCGAAGAACGGGCAGAATCCGTTGCGATCTAGCGCAACACCGCGCTGTCGGGCGACGACACGTCGTACTCATTGACCGTGCCGGCGGGGTGGCCGATCAGCAGGGCGGCGAGCACGATGGCTTTGTACCCGGATTTTTCCGGGCTGCCCCAGACCACCCGCTCACCACCGAGCAGGCTCAGTGTGACATCGTCGGTGGTAACGGCAGTCACCGCGTCCAACTGGGTACGGATGCTTTCGGGCAGGGCCGCGAGAACCGCGGCGGCGGCCTTGAATCCGGCGCTGGTGATTCCGTCCGGCGCGTCAATGAGCGGGTAGCCTGCCATGCGCTCCGGCGTCGTTTCAATGATCACCCCGGCGGCGTCGACCAGGTCGAATCCGTTCTGACCGGCAAGCACACCCACCGGTACCCGTTCGACGATGCGCACCACGAGTGTGCCCGGTGGGCGACTCTCGGTGACGTAGCTCTGAATCAAGGCGAACTGTGACAACTCACGCTTGATCAGGTTGCTGTCGATCAGGGGCAGCGGGGTTCCGAGCTCCTCGGAAAGCGCTGTCGACACCTCCCCCGCCGGAATGCGGCTCGTCCCGACGACCTCTATCGTGCGCAGAGCCATCAGGGGTGAGTAGGCGGCGCCGATGATGAGCGTGAAGGCAAGAAGAATCGACCCGACACCGAAAATCCACGCGGTGCGTCGACGACGCGTGCGCCCCGTGAACCGCCGCACTTCGGCCCGTTCGAACCGCTTGCGGGCGCGCCGGGCCGCCCGCAACAACGACCGGGCCGCACGGGCACCCGCAGTGTCACCGGAGGGCTCCTGGACCCCACCTGCCTGCACCGAAGCCGCCGGCGCAGCCGGCGCCAGAACCGACACGGGCGCGGCTGTGATCAGCGAAGCGGACGCCCGTCCCCCAGCGAGAACGATCGGTTCCGTCGTCGTGTCGGACGCACTGAACGGTTTTGGCGAGCTTTTTGGTGCAGCGCCACCCCCCGCACGCGCAGCCTTTTGCGCTGTCGACGGGGAAGGTTTCTTCCTAGGCACCCGCGAAGGCGCTGAAGCCGCGTGAGTATCCGTAGGCGTCGGCGTAGGCGTAGGCGTAGGCGTAGGCGTAGGCGTCGGTTTCGGTTTCGATGTCGGTTTCGCCCGGGGCGAGTTCGCACGCCGTTTCGAGGCAGGAGCGGTCGGGCGAACCGGCTCGGGAGTCGGATCGCCCGACCGATCGAAGCTGGCCGGTCGCTTCACCGCCGCCTCATCCGCGTACTTTTTCGAGCGCGGCGAGCAGCTGGGGCACGATACGGTTGACGTCTCCGCAGCCGAGGGTCACGACGAAGTCACCGTCGCGGGCGATACCGGCGAGGTAGTCGGCCGCATCCTGCCAGTCGGGCACGTACGCGACGTGGGACGGGTCGCGGAACCGGTCGGAGACGAGGGCGCCGGTGACACCGGGTTCTGGATCTTCGCGGGCGCCGTAGACGCCGAGCACGATGGTCTGGTCGGCGAAGGTCTCGAGGGTCTCAGCGAATTCCCGCGCGAACAGGCGGGTGCGGCTGTACAGGTGCGGCTGGTGCACGGCGATGATGCGGCCCTCACCGACCACCGTACGGGCCGCGGCGAGAGCGGCGGCGACCTCGGTCGGGTGGTGGGCATAGTCGTCGTAGACGCTGACGCCGCCGACCGTGCCGTGCAGTTCGAACCGGCGCTGGGTACCGCCGAAGCCGGCGATCGCTTCGAGGCTGGCGGCGGGGTCGAAACCGAGGCCGACCAGCACGGCGAAGGCGCCGGCGGCATTGATGGCGTTGTGTTTGCCCGGGATGCGCAGGGTGGCGCTGTAATCCGCTCCCTTCCAGGAGACGCTGAAACCGACCGGCCCGGCAGTGGTGATGGAATGCACGCGCACTGTGGAATCGCGGTGCTCGCCGAACGTGACGACGCGGGCGGCGGCATCCGCTTTATTCAGGCCGGCCGTGATAGCCGCGGTGACCCTCACCGCGCCGATGTCATCGGAGGAGATGACGACGAGTTCGCTGGCAGCGCGGCTGAATTCGACGAAGGCGGCCTCAAAAGCTTCGAGCGAGCCGTAGTGGTCGAGGTGGTCGGGGTCGACGTTCGTAATCAGGGCGATGGCCGTGCGGTAGAGCAGAAAAGAACCGTCGGATTCGTCGGCTTCGACCACGAACAGGTCATCGGCGCCGCTCGCGGAGCTCACCCCGAGCGATTCGATCACGCCCCCGTTGACGAAGCTGGGGTCTTGGCCGAGGCCGAGTAGTCCGGTGACGATCATGCCGGTGGAGGTGGTCTTGCCGTGTGCGCCGGCGACCGATACCAGGCGGTGCTGGCGGATAAGCCAGGCCAGGGCCTGGGCGCGGTGCAGCACCGGCAGGCCGCGTTCATTTGCGAGCACGTATTCGGGGTTGTCCTGCCAGAGGGCGCCGGTGACGACGAGGGAATCGGCGGATCCGACGTTGGCGGCATCATGCCCGATGTACACGGTCGCACCGAGTTCACGCAGGGCCTGTATGTTCGATGAATCCTTCGCGTCCGACCCGGTGACCGTATAGCCCCGATCCAGAAACAGCCGAGCGATGCCACTCATGCCGGATCCGCCGATGCCCACGAAGTGCACACTTCCGAGGTTGTCGGGAATAGTCAGGTTGAGGTCTGGTTTGATCACCGTGGTGCGCTCTTCTCGATTGAAGCTGAAAAAACAGTTTGTGCGGGCACTACGTTACGCGTGCCCACCGACGTTCAGGTCGTGAGCGCCTCGTGAATCAGGTCGACCATTTGAGTCGTTCCGTCGAGCGCGCCCACGGATGCCGCCGCCCGCGCCATAGCCGCCACGTGCGCCCGGTCGCCCAACAGGGTCACCAGCTCAGCCTGAACAAAACCCGGTACGAAGTCCTTATCATCGATCAGAATGCCCCCACCGGCCGCCAGCACCGGTGCAGCGTTGAAACGCTGTTCGCCATTGCCGACCGGGTATGGCACGTATACGGCCGGAATCCCGAGCGCACACAATTCGCTCACGGTGGCAGCTCCCGCCCGGGTAACGGCGAAATCAGCCGCCGCGAGTGCGAGATCCATGCGGTCGCAGTACTCGACCAAGTGGTAGTTCGGCAGCTGTGGGTCGGTGACCTCGGCTTTCGACCCGGTAATGTGCAGTACTTGCCAGCCCGCCGCGACGAGGTCCCCCGCAGCAGCGACCAGGGTGGCGTTGAGCTTGCGGGCACCGAGTGACCCGCCGGTGACGAGCAGCACGGGGCGTTGTTGTACGAGACCGAAGAACGCAAGGGCGTCGGGCCGGGCCGCCGTCCGGTCGAGTCGTTCGATCTCCGGTCTCAGCGGCATGCCCACGAACCGGGCGTGCCGAATCGGGGTGCCGGCGAACGCGACGCCGACGTGCCGGGTCAGGCGTGCCCCCAGCTTGTTGGCCAGTCCCGGCCTGGCGTTGGCCTCGTGAATAACGATCGGCACGCCGGCACGCCGGGCCGCGAGGTATGCCGGTGTCGAAACGTAACCCCCGAAGCCGACGACCACGTCGACCCGGCGCGAACGGATCACGTCGGTCACCGTTCGCACGGCCGCATTGAACCGCGGTAGGAAACGCATGGCGGCCCGATTCGGGCGGCGCGGAAACGGCACCCGGGGAACGACGATGAGTTCATAGCCGCGGGCCGGAACCAGGCGGGATTCGAGGCCCTCAGCGGTGCCGAGAACCAGCACCGTGGCATCCGCTTCAGTGTCGCGAATGCGGTCGGCGACGGCGAGTAAGGGGTTGACGTGGCCGGCGGTTCCGCCACCCGCCAGAAGATACGTGGTCATGCCCGGTGCGCCTCGATGGAGTCGGTGTCGTGGAAATCGTTCTGTGCTTCGCTCGAGCGGTCGCCACGCGCGAAAGAGAGCACGATGCCGATCGCTACGAGGGTCGTGAGCAGGGCTGTGCCACCGGCCGAGATGAGCGGCAGCGGTACGCCCAACACGGGGAACACTCCGAGCACCACGCCGATATTGACGAAGGCCTGGCCGATGATCCAGACCATGGCGGCGGCGACGGAAACCTTGGCCTGCACGGTCGTGACCGAACGCATGATGCGGAGGAAGGCGAAGGCCAACAGAATGAACATGCCCAGCACGACGATGCAGCCGATCAGGCCGAGCTCCTCGCCGATGATGGCGAAGATATAGTCGTTGTCGGCCGCCGGCAGCCACGACCATTTGGCCTTGGAGTTGCCGAGGCCTACGCCGAGGATTCCACCGTTGGCCAGCGCCCAGGTGCCGTGCAGCGGCTGCCAGCAGCTGCTGGAGATCTCCCCGCTCAGCTGCGTACAACTCTCGTTGAGAAAGCTCGTGATGCGGGTCATGCGGTTGGGGCTCACAATGGCCAGCACGATAGCGCCACCGATACCGATCAAAAGCGGCACGGCGAGCAGCCGCAGTTTGACGCCAGCGAAGAACAGTGCGCCGAAAAGTATGCCGGCCATGATCATGGCGGTTCCGAGGTCACCGCCCATCATGACGAGCAGCACCGCCCCGCCGCCGACCCCGAACACGGGAATGAACACGTGCTTCCAGTCGTCGAGCTGGTGTTGTTTTTTCGACAGGATCATGCCGAGCCAGATGACCAGTGCCACCTTGATGCCCTCGGACGGCTGAAACTGGATACCGAAGATGTTCAGCCAGTTGGTGTTGCCTCCGGTACCGCGGCCGAGTCCGGTGGCCACCACCAGAAATTGAAAGAAACAGGTGATCAACAGCGACGGCCAGGCCACGCGCCGCCAGAACGCGAGCGGCAGCCGGCTGACGACGAGCATGAGTGGAATGCCGATCAGCGCGAACATCCCCTGACGCAGCAGCCCGCCGAAGAAACCCATGTCAGCCAGGAAGGAGTCGACCGACGACGACGACAACACCATAATGAGGCCGAAGATGACCAGAAACAGGGTGGTGCCCAGCAGTAGAAAGTAGTTGCCACCCTCAGCTTTGAACACCCGACCGAGGTTGATGCGAACTTGGGGTCCGCCCGGCGTTTCCGGCTTTGTCGGCTGGGCGGATTCCAGCGTCTGGCGCCCGGAAGCAGGCACGCTGTGGACGGCCGGGCGTGACGTGGTGCGGGATGCGGGGTTACGCGGCACCTGAACCATCCGCGTCACCTGCCTAGAAGATCGTGTACTGCCTGATTGAAAAGCCGGCCGCGTTCGACATAACTCTCGAACTGGTCCATCGACGCGGCAGCCGGTGCAAGCAGCACCGTATCCCCGGTCCTGGCGATTCCGGCAGCGAGCCGCACCGCCACGGTCATCACCTGTTCGTTCCCGTTCGATACAGTGTCGTCCGGGTCGATCTCGAACACGGTCAGGTCGGGGGCGTGTCGCGCGAATGCCTGGCGTAATGCCAGGCGATCGACGCCGATGATGATCGCGCCGCGCAGGCGACCCACGTGCTTGTGCACGAGCTGATCGATGTCGACCCCCTTGAGCAGCCCGCCGACGAGCCAGACGACCGACTCATAAGCGGCCAGGGAGGCATCGGCGGCGTGCGGATTAGTCGCCTTGGAATCGTCGACCCATTCCACGCCGTCCCCGATGGCCACGGTCTCGATGCGGTGCGCGTCGAGATGGAAGGTCTCCAGTGCCGTGTGGATGGTGGCCGGCAGCACGCCGTACGACCGGGCCAGCGCGCTCGCGGCGAGCACGTCCATGATCACGTGCGGGGCGCCGAGGCCAGCCGCGACGAGGTCGGGAACGGTGGTCAGTTCGAGGGCGCGTTCAAACCGGTCCGGAAGGAAGGCCCGGTCGCAGACGATGCCGTCGACGATGCCCAATTCGCTCGGCCCTGGCACGCCCAGGCCGAAACCGATCGCCCGGGCACCGTCTTGCACGTCGGCTTCCTGAACCATTTTCCGGGTAGCAGCATCCGCTGTGTTGTAGACGCAGGCAACCGCGGTGTTCAGGTACACCTTGGCTTTTGCCGCGCGGTATGCGGCCGCAGAACCATGCCAGTCCAGGTGGTCGTCAGCGACATTGAGGCAGAGACTTGCCCAGGGCGCCAAGGCGCCCGGACCGCTCTGCGGCAGGTGGTGTAACTGGTAGCTGGACAATTCGACGACGAGCACATCCCAGCCGGCGGGATCGCGTATGGCATCGAGCACGGGCACGCCGATGTTGCCGCAGGGGGCGACGCGGCTGCCGTGGGCGGCGAGCATGGTGGCGGTGAGCTGCACGGTGGTGGTCTTGCCGTTGGTGCCGGTGACGAGCATCCACTCGGCGGGAACGCCGACCTTGTCGCGCAGCCGCCAGGCGAGTTCGATGTCACCCCAGACTGGAACCTGGTTCTCCGCCGCCCACGTGAGCAGCGGGTGATCGGGATGGAAGCCGGGCGACACGATGATCACTTCCGGCATCTGTGCTACTAGTTCAGCAGGCACCTCCCGCAGATCAGCCTGCACAAACGGCACTCCGAGCACCGTGAGCAGGTCGAATCGTTCGTCGGGCCCGGTCGACGCCAGCACGAGCACGTCCGCGCCGAGTTCAGCGAGGGTGTCAGCGGCGGCGAAACCGGTCACGCCGAGTCCGAGTACGGCCACGCGCAGCCCGTTCCAGTCAGCGTGCCAGCTGGTGAGTTCGTCGAGTCGCTTGTTTCTAAACAGATTGACATCACCCATTAGCGCGACAACCACTCGAGGTAGAACGAGCCGACACCGGCCGCGACGAGCAGGCCGCCGATGATCCAGAATCGCACGACGACCGTGACTTCGGCCCAACCCTTGAGCTCGAAGTGGTGATGGATCGGACTCATCAGGAAGATGCGTTTACCGTGGGTGATTTTAAAGTAGGCACGCTGCACGATCACCGATCCGGCTTCCATCACGAACAGGCCGCCGATGAGGACGAGGAGCAATTCGGTGCGGCTGAGAATCGCGAGGGCGGCCAGCGCCCCGCCGAGGGCGAGCGAACCGGTATCGCCCAGAAAGATCTTGGCCGGCGAGGTATTCCACCAGAGAAAACCGATCAGGCCACCGACGATAGTCGCCGCGACGATGGCCAGGTCAAAGGAATCGGGACCGAGATAGCACTTGTATTGGTCAGCGGCGTCCGATCCTCCGAAGCAGCTCTGGTTGGACTGCCAGAAGCCGATCACCACAAAAGACCCAATGGCGAAAGTGGATGCCCCCGTAGCGAGGCCATCGAGGCCGTCAGCGACGTTGACGCCGTTCGAGGTCGCGGCCACAATCAGGCAGATCCAGAGCAGGAACACGGCGATGCCGATGAACGTGCCCAGTTTCATGAAGTCGAGGGGTAGGTCACGAATGAACGAAATGCTCGTCGAAGCGGGTGTCTGGCCGTTGCGGTCGACGAATTGCAGCGACAGAACGCCGAAAGCCCCGGCGACGATGACCTGCCCGAGAACCTTGGACCAGCCACCGAGCCCCAGGCTGCGCTGGTGGCGGGTCTTCAGAAAGTCGTCGAGAAAACCAACCAGCCCGAGGCCCACCATCATGAACAAGACGAGCAACGGTGACGGGGTGAATGGTCGTTGCTCGATCAGCATGGCCGTGAAATAGCTGATCAACACACCCAGAATGATGATGATTCCACCCATGGTGGCGGTACCGCGCTTGGCGTGGTGACTCTTGGGGCCGTCGTCTCGAATGAACTGGCCCCAGCCGAGCTTCTTGAACAATCGAATGAACAGCGGCGTCAGAAACAGCGTGAACGCTAGCGAAAACGCACCGGACAGCAGTAGAACTCTCACGAGAACAAGTCTCCCAGTCGATCACCGAGAAATCGCAGACCCGCGGAGTTGGATGACTTCACGAGCACGGTGTCCCCCGGATTCACGCTGCTGCGCACCAGTTCGAAGGCTTCGTCCGGCGTGTCGACATAGACCGACTCGCCGTCCCACGAACCCTCGTTGATCGTGCTGATGTGCATGCGGCGGGCCCGCTGGCCCACCACTATCATTTGGGAGATGTTCAGCCGCACAGCGAGTAGACCGATGCGATCGTGCTCTTCACCGGCCAGTTCGCCGAGCTCGGCCATCTCGCCGAGAACCGCGATGGTTCGGCAGCCGGGAGTACCGATCTGGGCAAGCGTCTTGAGCGCTGCGCTCATCGAGTCGGGGCTCGCGTTGTAGGCGTCATTGATGATCGTGACGTCGTCCTTACCGCCGAGCACCTCCATGCGCCAGCGTTCGGCCCGTGTGGTGCCTTGCAGCGCGGCGACGATATCGCCAAGCGACACCCCGAGCACCTCGGCGGCGGCCGCCGCAGCGAGGGCATTCATGACGTGATGCTCACCGAGCACCGGGAACACGACCGGGGCGCTCTGCCCGTCGGCAAGGTGCAGAGTGAACGTCGTCCCCGTGCGACCGGAGTGCAGGTCGCTCGCGCGCACGTCGACCTGGCCATACTCGCCGAATCGCACAATGCGCGCCGGGGTGATCGCGGCCATCTGCGCGACGCGCGGGTCGTCGGCGTTCAGCACCGCGACATCCGTTGGAAACAGGTCGGTGACCATCGCTGACTTGGCCCGCACGGTGGCGTCGAGATCGCCGAATTCACCGGCATGGGCGAGGCCGATGGTGAGCACGATGCCGACATCGGGTCGGACCAGGCGCACGAGGTTCGCGATGGCGCCCTCGCTGCTGGCGCCCATCTCGATCACCAGAAAACGGGTGTTGTCGGTGACCTCGAGCATCGTCATCGGCGCCCCGACCTGGTTGTTGAAAGAGCCCTGCGGGGCGACGGTCGTGCCGACCCGCTCGAACATGCTGCGCAGCAAGTTCTTGGTGGTGGTTTTGCCGTTGGAACCGGTGACGGCAACGATCTTGAGCTTCCCGGCGGAGCGCACCCTGGCGACAACGAAGGACGCCAGGGCGCCGAGCGCTGCAACGGCGTCGGCCACGACGATCTGAGTGACCGGAAGGTCGAGCAGCCGTTCCACGATGAGCAGCGCGGCCCCCGACGCTGCGGCGGCGGGCGCGAACAGGTGTCCGTCGGTGACCGCGCCGGGCTTGGCGATGAAGATGGAGCCGGGTTCGACCAGCCGGGAGTCGGTCTGCACCGAACCGTCAACGAGGTCAGTGGCCGAGGAGGCGCCGGTGAGGTGCAGCGCACCGTCGACGACCTGGCTGATATCGGCCAGGGAGAGGGCGATCATTTACAGCCACCCCGCGTCGCGCAGCGCCTGCCGGGAGTCATCCCGGGCCGAATACGGCAGTTTCACGCCTTGTACCTCGTGGTAGTCCTCGTGGCCTGGGCCGGCGTACAGAATGGTGTCTCCTTCGTGTGCGAGTGACAGCGCCGTGCGGAATGCCGCACGTGGGTTGGCCACCTCGTAGAACTCACCGTCTGGCACGGCTTCGCGCGCTGCTTTCAGCAAAACAGCACGGATGCTCGCGGCATCTTCAAACCGCGGATGAAAGTCGGTCACCACCACGATATCGCTGCCCTCGGCGGCGATCCGGCCCATATCGGCGCGTTTGGTGGTGTCGCGGTCGCCGTCGGCGCCGAACAGCATGATGAGTTTACCCGGCGTGAATTTGCGCAGGGCCGCGAGCGTATTGAGGAAGGCATCGGGGCTGTGCCCATAATCGATATAGACCAGCGGCCCGCGATCACCGGAGATGCGCTCCGCGCGGCCGGGGATGAACGCGACAATGCCACCGTCGCGGTTCAGGGAGTGCTGGATGGCGCCGAGGTCGAATCCGCTTTCCACGAGCATGACGATGGCCAGCGCGGCGTTGGCGGCCATGTACCAGCCGAGCAGCGGCACCCGGGTCTGCAGGCGACGGCCGCCCCGGCCCTCGAGCACGAAGTCGGTATGCGTGGCGGACTCCCCCACAACGCTCATGTGCCAGTCGGCGTCGACGTCGACCAGGTTGCTGATGGTCGTCACCGGGATGCGACATTCGTCAGCGAGGCGCCGCCCCCACTCGGTGTCGACGGTGACGACACCTCGGTGCGACCGGTCGGGCTGGAACAGCTCCAGCTTCGCCTGGAAGTAATCATCCATCGCCGGGTAGTCGTCGAGGTGGTCGTGGCTGAGGTTGGTGAACGCAGCGATATCGAAGACGAGGCCGTCTACCCGGTAACGACTGAGGGCTTGCGCCGATACCTCGATGCCGACGGCGCGTACCTCGGCCTCGTTCATCCGGGCTAACAAGGCGTGCAGTTCGCTGGCCTCGGGCGTGGTCAGGGAACTCGTGACGGCTAGATCGCCGATACGGCGTTCGGCAGTCGAGGTGAGCCCGGAGACGACGCCGAGTTGGTTCAGAATGCCGAACAACAAATAGACGACGCTGGTCTTGCCGTTGGTTCCGGTGACCGCGAACAGGGTCGCCGGATTGTCATCGGTACGATAAATCCACGCCGCAACGGCGCCCAGCGCGGCGCGAGCATCCGGTGTGACCAAAACCGGCAGACCGCTGGCCGCAGCGAGCACCCCTCCGGTTTCGTCGGTCAAAATGGCCACCGCCCCGGCCTCGGCGGCAGCAGCAGCGAAGGTCGCG
This sequence comes from Cryobacterium sp. Hb1, assembly GCF_004403585.1. NCBI lineage: Bacteria > Bacillati > Actinomycetota > Actinomycetes > Micrococcales > Microbacteriaceae > Cryobacterium > Cryobacterium sp. Hb1. The sequence continues at coordinate 88,199 of NZ_SOHI01000007.1, forward strand.
CCGTGCAGGTGCGCGCCAGGAACGCCGACATAGAGGTCGCCGGGTTGCACCGAGTTCGAGCTCAAGCTCACTCCGGTGACTTCGAGACCGTCGATGTCTCCACGCAGTTCTAGATCAAATTCGGCAACCAATCCCGACAACGACCGCGGAACGGGATGCTCGGGACGGAGAGCCGACGGCGCCGGTTCAGACACGCAGGGCTCGCTTTCTTACCAGGTGGAAGGGAGGTCAGGCGCAGTCACGCCTGAGGGAACCGCCCGGTACTTTTTCAACACCTGACTCATGATCTCTTGGAAGACCGGAGCCGGTGCGGCAGATGTATTCAGTTTAACAGGGTCCGCGATGCTGACCGAGACGACATACTGCGGATCGTCGGCCGGAGCGTAGCCCGACACCGATACCAGATACCCGTTGGAGTACCCACCCTGGCCATCCGGCATCTGCGCGGTTCCGGTCTTGGCGGCGACCCGATAGCCGGGAATGTTCCATTTACTCTGCACCCAACTTTTCTGGTACACCATTTCGAGCACGTCGCTGGTGTCCTGGGCTGCCTTCTCCGACAGCACCCGCGTGCCGACCTGGTCTGGCACGTTGGCCATGGTGCCGTCGGCCTGCCGGCAGCCCTCGACCAGCTGCACCGGCATGCGCACGCCGTCGTTGGCGATGGTCTGATAGATGCTCGCGACCTGCAGCGCGGTCGTCGTGAGGCCCTGCCCGAACATCGTGGCATAGCTGGTCTGGTTGTCCCACTCGTCGACCGGATGCAGGATGCCGCCATCTTCTCGGGGAAAGCCGGTCTCGGTGGGCGTGCCAACGCCGAACGCTTTCATGTAGTCGTACCGTTGCTGGTCGGTGAGTTTCTCACCGAACTTGGACATGCCGGTGTTGCTTGAGTCAATCAGCACGCCGGTGAGGGTCATGTGCTGATCCGGGTGCGCGTGACTGTCGTTGATGTTGGCACCGTTGGCCGGCAGGTACCGGTAGGGCGCGACGATCCCGGTCTCGAGGGTGGCCGCCCCGGCGTCGAGAACGGATGCCATGGTGAGCGCCTTGAAGGTCGAGCCCGGTTCGAAGGACTGGGTGAAGGCGCGGGAGCCGCGATCTTCCGGGTTCTTGGTGCCGCCGACGTTGTTCGGGTCGACCGAGGGATAGTCGGCCACGGCAAGGAGCTTGCCGGTCTTGACATCCTGCACGACCGCGGTCGCCCACGCTGCCCCGGTCTCCTGTGCCCGCGCGGCGAGGGTCTGCTGCACGAACCAGTTGAGATCGGAGTCGATGGTGGTGATGACGTCGCCGCCATCGACGGCCTCGGTACTCGTGACGCTGCTGCCGGGGATGCGCACGCCGTCGGCACCCTTCTCATAGGTTTCTGAGCCGTTGGTCGAGGCCAGGCAGGTGTCCTGTCCGGATTCGAGGCCGGCCTGCGGCACGCCCTCCCCCGACAGGTAACCGAGCATGTTGCCAGCGACGGCCCCGTTCGGGTACACCCGGCTCGGGCTGTTCTCCGAATAGGTCCAGGGAATGTGCAGTTCCTGCACGGCGCGCAGCACGTCGACATCGACTTTCTGGGCGATGTAGGCGAAATTCGCCTTGGCGTTGGCTTCGAGGGCGGCCCCAATGGTCAGCAGGATCGCGTCACCGGTTTGGCCGGTTGCTGCGCCTATTTCGGCGGCGGCCTCAGCCACCGAGATTACGACCTTCTTGCCGTCGACGGTGCGTTTGAAAGGCGTTGCGTTCACCGGGGACATGGTGATGTTGTAGCGCATGACCGTCCCCGCCAGCACGACGCCGTTGGCGTCGACGACCTCACCCCGTGAGCCATAGACGACCTGGCCAACCGAGCGGTTTCCCACGGAGTCGGCGGTGAGCGAATCAGCCTGCACCACCTGGATATCGACGAGCCGCACCAGGAACACGCCGATCACGGCGAAGAGCACGACGATGGTGAAGAAAGTGCGTCTACGGCTGGACCGGGAATTGGTCGGGTTAGTTCGGGCTCCGGTCTGTCGGGCACTGCTGTTGCGCACGCTCATCTGCCCATCATTGTCGACTCGGGGAAACTATCGGGTAGTGGGCGCCGCGAGTCCCGCCGGAACTACCGGTGCGCTCGTGATCGCCAGGGTTTCGCCCGTGCCCGTCGTGTCCTCTGGAAGCGCAGAGAGCGGGGTACTGCCAGCCAACAGGGAGTTGGGAACAAGACTGGCCGCTCCGGCCTGCGAGCCCGACGCTGAGGCGGGAGCGCCCAAAACGGCACCGTCGGACAGCCGGAGGTAGACGGGGTTGGAATTGCTGACCATACCCAGGCCCTCGGCATTGGTGGCGAGGCTCTGCGGGGAGGAGACCCGTACGAGGTCTTCACTCACACTGGCGGCCGTGCGGCCGAGCTCGGACTGGCTCGACTGCAGGCTGGAGATTTCATAGGCACCCTGGGAGATGCCGACGCTGAGCAACAGCTGGGCCACGATGATGGCTGCCATGCCGGCCACCGCGGTGAGAGCGTAGAAGATGCGCGGGCGCGTGCGGCGATTCGGAGCCGCTGAGACAAGACGAAACCCACGCCGTGCCGGCGCCTCGTAGGGTTCGCGTTCGATTGAAAGTGACACGCGTGCCAGGTTGTCGCTCATATGGCGGCCCTTCTCAATCGTTCAGCGGCGCGCAGTCGAACCGGTGTCGCGCGGGGGTTGAATGTTTTTTCTTCGTCGGAGGCCAGTTCAGCGCCACGCAGCAAAAGGGTGAAAAGTGGTTTGTGTTCGGGCAGTTCCACTGGAAGACCGGCGGGCGCTGTCGAGCCGGATGCCGCGGCGAAGGCCCGCTTGACGATGCGGTCCTCGAGCGACTGGTAGGCCATGACAACGATGCGGCCCCCGACTTGCACGCGGTCGAGTGCGGCGGGAATGGCCCGTTCCAGTACGGCCAGTTCCGAGTTGACCTCGATGCGCAGCGCCTGGAACACACGCTTGGCGGGGTGACCGAGGCGCTGGACGGCGACCGGGGTGGCCTTGGTGATGACGTCGACCAGTTGCGCTGACCGAACGAAGGGAGTCGTTTCGCGGGCTTCGACGATGGCCTTGGCGTAGCGGGCGGAGAGTTTCTCTTCGCCGTAGTCCTGGAAGATACGTTTGAGGTCGCGTTCGCTGTAATCGGCGAGGATGCTCTCAGCGGTCAGGCCAGCGGTGCCGTCCATGCGCATGTCGAGTGGGGCATCTTTTGAATAGGAGAAACCACGTTCGACGCGATCGATCTGCAAGCTGGAGACACCCAGGTCGAAGAGCACGCCAGCAACCTCACTAATGCCGAGGCCATCGAGGGCTTCGCCGATGCCGTCATAGACGGTGTGTACCAGGTGCACCCGGCCGGCGAAGGCCTTGAGGCGTTCCTCGGCGATGGCGAGCGCTTCGGTGTCGCGGTCTAGTCCAACCAGGGTCAGTTCAGGGAAACGCGCCAGGATCGCCTCGGCGTGGCCCCCCATGCCGAGTGTTGCGTCGACGAGAACGGCGCCGGGTTTTGTGAGCGCCGGGGCAAGCAGTGCAACACAGCGTTCGAGCAGTACCGGGGTGTGAATTTCGTTGCTAGCCATAATGCCGGGCTAGTCCGTGACGCCTGATTCCCCTCCATTTCGACCTGGCACGGGGGAAGTGTGTCAGGGCAAAAACGGCGGGGAGTCAGGCGCCAGGGGCTAGAAGAGTCCCGGAATCACCTCCTCCGTCGTGTTGGCGTACGAGGTTTCCTGCTCGGCGAGGTACGTGGCCCACGCTTCGCTGTCCCAAATCTCGACTCGGCTGCCAGCACCGATGACGGTCAATTCCCGGTCGAGTCCCGCATAACTGCGGAGGTTGCCGGGGATGGTGACGCGGTTTTGTTTATCCGGTGTTTCCGAGCTCGCGCCCGACAAAAACACCCGGAGGTAGTCCCGGGCCTGCTTGCTCGTGACGGGTGCCTGGCGGATTTTGTCATGCAGCGTTTCGAATTCGCGGGTGCTGAACACGTAGATGCAGTGTTCCTGTCCTCGCGTCATCACCACACCGGTGGAGAGTTCATCCCGAAACTTCGCGGGAAGAATGATGCGACCTTTTTCGTCGAGCCGGGGGGCGTAGGTGCCAAGGAACACGCGCACCCCTTTCTTCCGGCCAGATTCAGGTGTGGCTCCACTTTACTCCACCTTCAACCACCAACCTAAGTTTTTTTGAGGTCTTTTCTCAAAAATGCGCTACATGCACAGCAAATCATTGAGGAGTCGAGGTGGAGGAAAATGGAGCCGCATTATCAAGAACGCATGCAGACAGCGCGTTTTTGGGCACAAAAAAAGGGCCGATCAGATGATCGGCCCTTTCGAACTGCGAGTTCTTGAACTGTCGAAACGCGGTGGAGAGCTGGAGTCGGTTGAGATTACTGCCCGTCTTGCCGTCGGTCCCAACGATCATTCAACCGATCCATGAAGCCCTGGTTGGACTTGGCTTGGGCCGGGCGACGACCGGGTGACGACGGTCCGGGCACCGAACGAATGGCCCGGCCGGGAGTCACAGCGATGAGAACGCCGCCGAACATGATGACGAAGCCAAGGATGCCCAGCCACAGCTGCGCAATGGCGACGCCGGCGATGAGGGCGACGATGCCGGCTACGGCGAGCAGCACACCGAGCGCGATAGAACGATAGTTCGGGCGAAGCCTAGACACTCCGACGCTGGCGACAAAGTCGGCATCGTTGTGATAAAGGCTGCGCTCCATCTCTTCAAGGAGTCGCTGCTCCTGTTCCGAAAGCGGCATCTCATTCCCTCCAGTTACGGGATCGAGCGGGTGATTTGACAAATTCGCACCGGGCAAGCTCGACTAGCCTAATTCTAGCCCCGCCGGGATGGCTAGGCTACACGTGTGCCTGAAAGCAAACGCCTGGTCGACTTGGTTCAATCTCGCATCGACGCGTACCTCATGTCCCGCGAACCAATTGTGACTCTGATCAGCTCCGATTTGACTGCGCTCGTTGACTACTCACGGCAGTTTCTCAGCGGTGGAAAACGGTTCCGAGCGCAGTTTTGTTATTGGGGAGCGCAGAGCGTTTTACCGCCTGATTCCGGCCCGGAACAGGTCAGGCCAACAGCGGGCTTGACAGCCCCGGCCGGGTTGGGCGCAATCGTGTCAGCCGCCAGTGCCCTGGAAATTTTTCACGCGGCGGCGCTCGTGCACGACGACATCATCGACAATTCCGATACCCGTCGAGGTGCGCCGAGCGCCCACAAATTATTCGAACGCTTGCACGAACGTGAGGGCTGGGCCGGTGACCCCGCCTCGTATGGCCGGGCGTCGGCCATTCTGCTCGGCGACCTACTGCTGGGCTGGAGCGATGAGCTGCTCGACGAGGGGCTCGAGGAGCTCGCCGATCGGGCCTCCGCCCGGCGTGCCAGGCTCGAATTCAACTTCATGCGCACCGAGGTCACGGCCGGCCAATACCTCGACATTCTCGAGGAACGCGCCTGGCTGGCCCAGCCGGAGGCGGAACTCCTCGATCGAGCCCTGCGTGTGATCGTCTACAAGTCGGCGAAGTACAGCGTTCAAGCCCCGCTCGTGATCGGTGCAGCGCTAGCGGGCGCCTCGACCGCCCAGTTGAACTCGCTGCGTGCATTCGGCCTTCCGCTGGGCATGGCGTACCAGCTGCGCGACGACCTGCTCGGTGTGTTCGGCGACGCCGCCGTGACCGGCAAGCCAAGCGGCGACGACCTGACAGAGGGTAAGCGCACGGTGTTGATCGCACTGGCACGGGAACGCCTGACTACCACTGACCGAGCATCGCTCGATTCCCAGCTCGGTGACCCAACGCTCGATGCCACACAGATTCGTTCCCTGCAGCAGCTCATTACAGCCAGTGGCGCGGTCGACCGGGTCGAGGCGCTCATCGAATCCCAGGTAACCGAGGCGCTGGCTGCTCTGCACAGTGCGCCCATCGGTGCCCGTGCCCGGCAGAAGTTGCTGGAACTGACCGATCGGGTGACACGCCGAGCTTTTTGATCGGCAGTACGCCGGCCCGTTGAGTCGAACCCCTGTCTAAGCCAGGGCTTGGGCGACCCGACGCACTTCGGCCTTGCGGCCGGCCCGGAGGGCTTCGATCGGCGGCACCCCCAGGCTGTCATCGACCTCGAGTAACCAGGTCATGGCCTGCATGTCCGTGAATCCGTCGTCGGCCAGAACGAACAGCGTGCCGCGAAGTTCGGGTACGGGAGCGCCGTCTCGCAGGAACAAGGACGGAACCGACACGACGTTGTCGCGCCGGATGGCCAGGAGGTATTTGTCGTCGATCAGGTGCCGCACGCGGCTCTGGCTCATTCCGAGCAGGTTGACTAGGGCAGGAATAGTAAGCCACTCGGGCTCTGAAGACACATCACTCACTCGTGTAGCTTCCCATGATTTGGGGCCGCGGCAAAACTTCGCGGCACTATTCAGTCGTGAACCGCCATCTCCGGTCGCCTGATCAATTGACTCCCTCTCATAATTGTGAAAACCTCGCTGTGGGGAATGCTGCATTCGACCCAATGCTGTACTTGCTGTCTGGATCACGCGCGTGCGCACAATGAACGGAGCACCATGTCGACCAAGGTGAACACGAATACGGTGGATGCCGCGGCATCCGCCGCTCGAAATGCAACCGTTGACGACGCAGGCAGCGTCGCCGTCTCCGGTCGCAGCTTCGTCGGTATCGACGCCGCGGCAAAGCGGCGTTCGAAGAAGCCCAGTGACCTGCGTTCCCTCTCGGCAGCGATGACCGTGCCAATCGTGCTGGTCAGTACCCTCGCGATCAGCCTCAACCTGGCCGCTCCAGCCCACGCACAGGCCTTGGCGAAGAAGCCGCTCAAGTCCAAGCTCGCCGAGACCAGCCCCGTAGGAATGGTGGCCGCGGTTGCCGCCGCCGTCCAGGTTGCCCCTGACCGGTACTCGGTCGTGGATGGCGACACCGTGAGCGGCATCGCCGCCCGGTTCAGCCTGTCGACGGCGGTCGTGCTGGCACTAAACGGTCTCGATTCCCGGGCCCTGATCTTTCCGGGCCAGGTTTTGACCCTGGCCTCGGCGGCTTCGCCGGCCACCGTCGTGGCCGCGCCGGCAGCATCCGCTTCGTACTCGGTGCAAAGCGGCGACACCATCAGCGGCATCGCTGCCGCCCATTCGCTGAAGACCGCCGACATTCTCAGCGCCAACGGACTGAACGGGCGCAGCGTCATCTACCCCGGACAAGTCATCCTCCTCGCGGCGTCTGTAGCGCTGGAGTCGGCGGCCTATGTCGTGCCGGTCACCGAGATCGTCGCAGCAGCCACTCATACCATCGCCACCGGCGAAACCATCACCGCAGTGGCTAACGCGGCCGGGGTGAGCGTGCAGGCGGTGCTCGGCGCTAATGGCTTGGGCTGGTCGAGCATCATCTATCCGGGACAGGTCTTGACGCTGCCGGTCACGCCGGCACCGGCATCCGTTTCAGCAGCTGCACTAATTCCCGTGGCGACGGCGGGTCTGGTGACTCCGATGTCAGAGGAAATGCGGCAGAACGCCCAGACGATCGTGGCCGTTGGGCGGGGAGCCGGTGTGAGCGATGCCGGTCTCGTCGTCGCGCTGGCCGCGGCCGCCCAGGAATCCGGGCTGCGGAATGTGGACTACGGCGATCGGGATTCCCTCGGCCTGTTCCAACAACGCCCGAGTGTCGGCTGGGGTACGCCGGAGCAGGTGATGGATCCCGTGCGGGCCAGCCTCGCCTTTTTCGGCGGCGCAAGCAACCCGAACCCGGACGTGACCCGCGGCCTGCTCGATATCGCGGGTTGGGAGTCGATGACTGTGACCCAAGCTGCCCAGGCCGTGCAAATATCGGCCTACCCGGACTATTACGCCAAGTGGGAAACGTCAGCGCAGGCATGGCTGTCCCAAATCGGCTAGCTTGGCAGTTGACCCTGTGGCCCCCGACTTGGCTGGCGCCTTTCTGCGCGCCGCGCGCCTTGGCCGCCGCCGATTTCCGTAGAATCTAGGAGTGAGCGTTCCTGCGACCGACCCGATGATAGGCCGTCTTATTGACGGCCGGTATCAAGTGCGCTCGCGTATCGCGCGCGGCGGCATGGCTACGGTCTACCTGGCCACCGATCTGCGCCTCGAACGCCGGGTCGCGATCAAGATCATGCATGGCCATCTCGCCGACGACAGCGCGTTCAAGGTCCGCTTCATTCAGGAGGCCAGGTCGGCCGCCCGGCTCGCCCACCCCAACGTCGTGAACGTCTTCGACCAGGGTCAGGACGCGGACATGGCCTATCTCGTGATGGAGTATCTTCCCGGAATCACCCTTCGGGACCTGCTGAAAGATTACGGTCGCCTCACCCCCGAGCAGACGCTCGATATTCTCGAAGCCGTGCTCAGCGGGCTGGCCGCCGCCCACAAGGCGGGTATCGTGCACCGCGATGTCAAGCCCGAGAACGTGCTGCTCGCCGATGACGGCCGCATCAAGATCAGCGATTTCGGCCTGGCGCGCGCGGTCAACAACAACACCGCGACCGGCCAGGCCCTGCTCGGAACCATCGCCTATCTTTCTCCCGAGCTCGTCACCCGCGGTATCGCGGATGCACGCAGCGATATCTATGCCCTCGGCATCATGACCTTCGAAATGCTCACCGGTGAGCAACCCTATGTGGGCGAGGCACCGATGCAGATTGCATACCAGCACGCCAACGACACCGTGCCGATGCCGAGCAGCAAGGTCGCCTCTGTTCCCCGCGAACTCGACGAACTCGTGCTCTGGGCTACGGCGCGCGACCCAGAAGATCGTCCCCGAGATGCCAGAGTCATGCTCGATCAACTCCATGACGTGAGCGCGCTGGTGCGCGACGGTACTCAGGAATTGGCTTTGCAGTCGACCATGGTGCTGCCCGCCAGCCTGCGCACCGGCGCGAACGCGGTCGCGGATGCCGAAACGCAGGTTCTCGGCGCCAAGCTCGCTTCCACAAGACCTCCCGCCGCGACCTTGCTCGGTATTCACCCGGTCGGCACCGGTCCGGTCGGCCCGCCCGACAGCGGCGACCTGCTGACGCAGAAAGCACGCAAGCGCAAGCGCCGCGGGTTCTGGCTTTTCGCCCTCGTTATTCTCATCGCCGTTGCCCTTGGCGGTACCGGTTGGTATTTCGGTTCGGGCCCGGGGTCAGACGTGTCCGTCCCGAACTTCGTGTCGGCCTCCCCCGAGGCCGCGTCAACGCAGTTGACCGAACTCGGTCTGATCCCAAAGCTCGGCGGCGCATTCAGCGCCACGATCGCCGAGGGGCTCGTCATCGGCACCGATCCGGATACCGGCAGCCGGGTTCCGCAAGACAGCACGGTCACGATCATCGTCTCCCAGGGCCTGCAGCCCATCACGCTGCCCACCCTGGCCGGTTTGACGCAGGAGGCGGCATCCGCTGCCATCACCGATCTGAAAGCCGTGGTGGGCAGCGTCGATCCGGTCTTCAACGGCGATGTGGCCGAGGGATCGGTCATTTCGGCGAGCAAGGAATCTGATGACGCCGACCTATCGGCCGGCGGCGAGTACTTCGAAGGCCTGACCGTGAATCTCGTCGTGTCGCTCGGCTCCATTCCCAACGTCGACGGCAAGACCGTGGCCGAGGCCACCGACATTCTGGTCGGCAAGAACCTGCTCGTGGTCTCGGGTGAGCAGACGTACAGCGACACGATCGCGGAGGGCGACGTCATCGCCGCGCAGGTGCCCGATGGCACCATTCGCGCGGGCGCCACCCTCACCCTGGTCATCTCCCGCGGCCCAGAGCCGGTCACAGTACCCAATGTCGTCGGCATGTCCTGGACCGACGGCAAGAACGCCCTGACCGCGCTCGGCTTCGTACCCGACTACGCCGACGGCGCGGATGTTTTCGCTGCCATCCTCAGGGTGGCCTCGACAGATCCCGCGGCAGGTACCTCAGTAGCGAAGGGCAGCAAGATCACGCTCAAGGCGACGAACCCGTTCGGCTGATCCCGGGCCCACCTTACGGCCGTGGGCCCAGTTTATAAACTGGGCCCACGGACGGGGCACGGGCCCCGTCCAAAACGGAGCTAGCGGGCGGCGAGCTCCTCGGCCACCAGGAAGGCGAGCTCAAGGGACTGCATGTGGTTGAGGCGCGGGTCGCAGAGCGACTCGTACCGGGTCGCCAGGGCGGCCTCGTCGATGTGCTCGGAACCACCGAGGCACTCCGTGACGTCGTCGCCGGTGAGCTCGACATGGATTCCACCGGGGTGAGTTCCAACGGCACGGTGTGCTTCGAAGAAGCCCTTGACCTCGTCGACGACGTCGTCGAAACGACGCGTCTTGTAACCGGTCGGCGTGGTGACGCCGTTGCCGTGCATCGGGTCGCTGACCCATAGCGGCGTCGCTTCGCTGGCCTTGATGGCCTCGAGCAGCGGCGGCAGGGCGTCGCGCACCTTGCCGGCGCCCATGCGGGTGATGAAGGTCAGGCGGCCGGGTTCGCGGTTCGGGTCGAGCTTGTCAACGAGTCGCAACATGTCGTCCGTCGAGGTGGTCGGGCCGAGCTTGACGCCGATCGGGTTGCGTACGCGCGACAAAAAGTCCACGTGTGCGCCGTCGAGGTCGCGGGTGCGCTCGCCGATCCAAATGAAGTGGGCCGAGGTGTTGTACGGCGTTCCGGTGCGCGAATCGATGCGGGTCATCGGCCGTTCGTAGTCCATCAGCAGGCCCTCATGGCTGGTGTAGAACTCGGTGCGACGCATGGCCTCGAAGTCAGCACCGCAGGCGATCATGAACTTGATCGCGCGGTCGATCTCCTTGGCAACTTTTTCGTACTGCTGGTTGGCCGGGTTAGCGGCAAAGCCCTGATTCCAGCTGTGCACCTGGCGCAGGTCAGCAAAGCCACCCTGCGTGAACGCGCGAATGAGATTGAGGGTCGAAGCTGACGTGTGGTACGCCTTCACCAGCCGGTCGGGGTCGGCCTCGCGCGACTCGGGCGTGAACGGGTACCCGTTGACGATGTCGCCGCGGTACGCCGGAAGTGTCACGTCGCCGCGCGTCTCAAAGTCGCTCGAGCGAGGCTTGGCGAACTGTCCGGCCATGCGCCCCATCTTGATCACCGGCATCGAGGCACCATAGGTGAGCACAACGGCCATCTGCAGCACGGTTTTCACGCGATTGCGGATCTGATCGGCCGTGGCGCCGGTGAAGGTCTCGGCGCAGTCGCCGCCCTGCAGCAGAAAACCCTGCCCGCCGGCGGCCTGAGCGAGCCGGTCGCGCAGAATGTCAACCTCACCGGCGAAAACCAGCGGCGGCTGGGTCGCCAGCTCGGCGGATGCCGCCGCCACCTTGGCCGCGTCGGGCCAGGTCGGCTGCTGCTTGATCGGCAACGTGCGCCAGTGGTCGAGTCCCGTGATGACAGAGGCTTCTGCGGCAACGATGGGCTCGGTGGGGTCTACCACGGGATAGTTCCTGTTTTCTCTGCTGGGCCGTACAACGTGTACCGACCCGAAATGGATGAGGTGCTGCACCGCCACAAGCGCGGACAGCACTTCAGGCAGCTTATCGCGAAAGGCTGGCCCGCTTCTCCTTGACCGAGGAAGCGTAGACGTCGACGTACTCCTGCGTGCTCAGTCGCTGCAACTCATACATGAGCTCGTCGGTGACGCTGCGCAGTACGAACCGGTCCCCGGCCATGCCCGCGAACCGGGTGAAGTCGAGCGGTTTGCCGATCACAATGCCGATGCGACGCACCCGGGGAACGCGCGTGCCGGTCGGCATCGCCTTCTCGGTATCGATCATGGCCACCGGAATGACCGTCACGCCCGATTCCAACACCATGCGGGCCACACCGGTACGTCCACGATAGAGGCGGGCGTCGGGGCTGCGGGTGCCCTCGGGATAGATGCCGAGGATACGGCCCTCGCCGAGCACTCGCAGGCCGGTGTTCAGCGAATCCTCCGAGGCCTTACCGCCGGAGCGATCGATGGGGAGCTGCCCCGCCGCCGTGAGAAACTGCCGCGTGGCCCAGCCTTTGAGACCCGTGCCGGTGAAATAGTCGCTCTTGGCGAGAAACGCTACACGGCGCGGCACGACGAGCGGCAAAAACACCGAGTCGATGAACGACAGGTGGTTGCTGGCTAAAATCACCGGGCCGGTCCTCGGAATGTTCTCCAGGCCGATGATCCACGGGCGAAACAGCGAGAGCAACAACGGACCGATGACGATGTTCTTCATGACCCAATAGAACATTCGCACTCCTTCATCCGACCTCGAAAGCTTAGTCCGCCTGCCACAGCAAAGCGGATGCCGCGCCCGGCCCCGCCCACGGCATCCGTTCAGCGCACCGCGTGTATTCGGGCGAGGTCGGCCGCGCCGACCACACCGGCGTCATTGACGAGCTGGGCAATGGCGAACTCCGCTTCCGGATGGTAGCCACGGGCGGGGAGAAAATCGAGGTAGGCCGCGCGAATCGGCTCGAGCAACAGGTCGCCAGCCGCGGCTACTCCCCCGCCGAACACGAACACCTGCGGATCGAGCACGGCGCCGAGGCTTGCGCAGGCTTGCCCGAGGGCACCGCCCAACTGACGCAGGGCCGCGAGAGCACCGCCGTCGCCGTCCTGAATCAGCCGCCCCACCTCTTTACCGGTGAGTTTGCCGCGTCGCGCACGGGCACCGGCCAGGCCCAGGCCGATACCGCCGGCATCGGCGAATTCGTTGGCGATCCGCAGCAGCGCCCGACCTGAGCCGTACTGCTCCAGGCAGCCATGGGCTCCGCAGCCACAGGGAAGCCCGTCCGGAACGACCCGGAGGTGACCCAGTTCGGCGCCCGCGCCGAAGCCTCCGCGGAACAGGGCGTTGCCCGTCACGATCGCGCCGCCCACGCCTGTACCGACGGTCAGGGTGACCATGTCGGTGTACGCGCGACCGGCCCCGAAGCGAAACTCCGCCCAGCCGGCCGCGTTGGCATCGTTTTCGATAATGATGGGCAGGTCGAGTCGAGCCTCGAGCTTGTCGCGGAACGGCTCATTGCGCCAGTTGATATTCGGTGCGTAGTACACGGTCGACTGGGCGGAGTCGATGAAACCGGCGGCAGCGACCCCGGCAGCAACAACGTCTTCGCCCTCGGACAGCGCCAGCACCATCGCCACGACGGCATCTTCGATCTCATCCGGGTTGCCCGGCGTGGTCGGCTGCCGGTCAGACCGGATGATGGTGCCCGCCTCGTCGACCAGCGCTCCGGCAATTTTGGTGCCACCGATATCGATACCTATGGCGCGCACGGGCCACCTTTCTTTCTCGGCCTGAGAAAAGCTGCGTCCGTGGGCCGGACCGCCACGCAGGACACCGTCTAGAGTGTACTAAACCAGTTTGCCGCTGGACGAAACACCCGCTCACCGAAGGATTCTCTCGCGACTGCGCAGTGGGCACGTTCAGCCGGTACCAAAGGAGTTGCCGTGAAACAGTTTGATATGCCCGCCGTCGTTCCCGCCGATCCTGGCGCCAACATCACCGATCTTCTGATGGATCGTCTTACCGCGACTCCCGACCTGGCACTGTTTTCACTGCCACGTGGCGGCCAATGGCAACCCGTCACCACTCGGGAGTTTCATGCGCAGGTCGTGGCGCTGGCCAAAGGCTTCGTTGCCGCCGGCATTGAGCCCGGCGACAAGATCGGGCTCATCTGCAAGACCCGCTACGAGTGGACCCTGATCGACTTCGCGGTCTGGTTCGCCGGAGCAATTCTGGTGCCCGTCTACGAGACCAGTTCACCCAAACAGGTGCAGTGGAACCTGAGCGACTCCGGCGCCATGGCGGTCATCGTCGAAACCGCCGATCACTTCGCCCGCTTCGATGAGGTGCATCCGGAGCTGCCCGACATCCGCTCGGTCTGGCAGATCGATCTGGGCGACCTCGACAAGCTCGTCGCCGGGGGCGTCGTTGTGACGGATGCGGAAATCGAACGCCGCCGTAATCTCGCCGTGGGCGATGATATGGCGACCCTCATCTACACTTCTGGTTCGACCGGCAAGCCCAAGGGCTGCGTGCTCACCCACGCGAACTTTCTCGAGACCAGCCGCAATGCCGCGGTCGCGCTCAAGGAGGTACTGGTTCACCCCGAAGGCGCCTCGACCCTCTTGTTCATCACCACCGCCCACGTCTTCGCGCGTTTCATCTCGGTCTTGTGCGTGCACGCGGGGGTGCGGGTCGGCCACCAGGGCGACACCAAGACGCTCCTGGCCGCGCTGGGCAGCTTTCAACCGACCTTTTTGCTTGCGGTACCTCGGGTCTTCGAAAAGGTCTACAACTCGGCCCAGCAAAAGGCTATCGCCGGCGGCAAGGGCAAAATCTTCGATGCTGCCGCGCATGTGGCGGTCGAGCATTCCCGGCTGGTGCAGGCGGGAACATCGATTCCGCTCGGGATGAAGATCAAATTCGCGCTGTTCGACAAGCTGGTTTACAGCAAATTGCGTGCCGCCATGGGCGGCAAGGTCGTCTGGGCGGTCTCCGGCTCCGCCCCGCTCGGCGCCCACCTCGGCCATTTCTTCAAGAGCCTCGGCATCGTCATTCTGGAGGGCTACGGCCTGACCGAAACCACTGCCCCCGCCAATGTGGGCCTGGCTACGCGGGCCAAGATCGGCACCGTCGGACCCCCACTGCCCGGCGTCTCAGTGCGCGTCATGGACGACGGCGAGATCGAGGTCAAGGGCGTCAACGTTTTCAAGGAGTACTGGAATAACCCACAGGCCACCGCAGACACTTTTAACGACGGCTGGTTGAAGACCGGCGACATCGGCGACTTTGATTCCGACGGCTATCTCACCATCACCGGGCGTAAGAAAGAGATCATCGTCACAGCCGGTGGCAAGAACGTGGCACCGGCCGCCCTCGAAGACCCCATTCGCGCGAATCCGCTCATCAGCCAGGTCATCGTTGTGGGCGACCAAAAGCCGTTCATCGGCGCGCTCATCACCCTCGACCCCGACATGCTGCCGGTCTGGCTCAACAACAACCACGAGGATGCCGGCATGTCGCTCGCGCAGGCATCCGTCAACAAAGCCGTGCTCGCCGAAGTCCAGCGCGCAGTCGACCATGCCAACGAGGGTGTGTCGCGGGCGGAGTCGATTCGCAAATTCACGGTGCTCGCTCTTGAGCTCACCGAGGACAGCGGGCACCTGACGCCGAAAATGAGCATCAAGCGCAACATTATTCTGCGTGATTTCGCCGGCGAGATCGACGCCATGTATTCGGGGGCGCCGGTGACCGAGGGCATCTCGCTGCGCGAGTAGCGTGGCCGCTGGGCTCCGCCCGCACGCTCATTTCACAGGCACTCGAGACTTCGCTCGGTCCGCCTGTGGTTGCGGGGCTAAAACCAGGTGGACTCCCGGATTTCCTTCATCGCGGCCTTGCGGTTGGTTTTGTCGAGGCGGTCGATGTAGAGAAAGCCGTCGAGGTGATCGGTTTCGTGTTGGAGGGCTTGCGCCATGATGCCGGTGCCGGAGAGTTCGACCGGATTGTTGTCGAGGTCGATGCCGGTGACTCGAGCGAACGGGTAGCGCTTGGTGGGGTACCAGAGGCCGGGAACGGAGAGGCAGCCCTCGTCGACGAGTTCGGGTTCGCCGGAGAGTTCGACGACCGTGGGGTTGAGAATGTAGCCGATGACACCGTCGACGTTGTAGCTGAAGGCGCGCAGGTTGGTTCCGATCTGCGACGCTGCAACGCCGGCCCGACCGGGCAGTCGCACGCTGTCGATCAAGTCCTGTACGAGACCGCGTACCCGGTCGTCGATCCTGTTGATGGGATCGGAGACGGTCTTCAGCACCGGATCTCCGAAGAGACGGATCTGGCGTTCGGGCACGGGGAAACTCCTCGGTAGGGCGGCTGGTGAACGGCGAGTGAGTCGGCGGCCGACTAAAGGTTGCGGTCGGCGGGGAGGCCCTCAACGACGAGCTCGGCGAGGGTGCGTGCGGCCAGCCGAGTGATCGGCTTCAGGTCCTTGTACGACACGACGCTGCCGGCGGCGAGTTGCGGGTCGTAGGGAATCCGCACGATTTCGCGCACGCGGGAGCGAAAGTGCGCCTCGATTTCTTCAAGCCGAACCAGATTGGTGCCCTGGGTGGCCGTGTTGATCGCGACGATCGCGTTACGCACCAGCTCGCCGTATCCGTTTGCTTCGAGCCAGGTGAGCGTCTCGGAGGCCAAACGTGCCTCGTCGACGCTGCCGCCGGAGACGATCACGATGGAGTCGGCGCGCTGCAGCGTAGCCCGCATGACCGAATGCACGATGCCGGTGCCGCAGTCGGTGAGCGCGATCGAGTAGTACCGGGCGGCCAGATCGGCGACGACGTTGTAGTCGTTCTCATCGAATGCTTCCGAGAGCAACGGGTCGGTGTCGGAGGCGAGAATGTCGAGGCGGGTTTCGTCGCGCGACACCAGGGTGGAGAAGTCGGTGAAGTTGCCGATCGACGCCGCTTTGGTCACGACGTCCCGAACGGTCGAGCGGGTCTGCTTGCTGACGCGTTCGGACAGCGTGCCGCGGTCGGGGTTGGCGTCGATGGCAATAATGCGGTCGTCGCGGGCGTCGGCCAGGGCCATGCCGAGCAGGGTCGTGACGGTGGTCTTGCCCACGCCACCCTTGCGGGTGAGGATCGGCACGAACCGCGTACCGCCGTCAAACTGGCGACGAATGCGCTCATCCATTTCTTTATACGCCCGCACCTTGGCGGAGTCACCGAGGTTGACCAGGTGCAGCGTCAGCGCGTAGACAAATTCAGGCCAGACGCCCTGCGGCGCTTTGCGGGTCTTGCGGTTGACCGCGAGCAGGCGATCCGACGTGAGCATGGACGCGGACTCGGGGGCTGAGCTGTTTTCGGTGCGGATGCGGTCGCGCCGGACAGAGGAGGCAGCATCCGCTCGTGAAAGTGATTCGATGGCAAAACTGGCGCCGGCTGCTCGGGTCGGCGCTGGCGTTGAGATTTCGACGGTGTGCGTGGACGGGGCCGACACGATGCGCGTTGTCTCGATTCCGTTGCCCGCTACAAAAGACGGCCGATCGGCTGCAACCACCGAGCGGCGGGGCCCGAACGTCACCTCGATCGGAACGCTCAGGCTCTCGGGCAATGACGCGGCGAGGTTGTCGATCGTGTGCGGCGGTAGCTCACTGTGGTAGTCGTCACCCTGCGTGTCGAAATTATCGCGCTCGTCACGGGTTCGCTTTGCGGCAGATACCGGGCGGGCGGGCGCGCTCTGGTCGTCAGTACGTTTGTCTGGCACGGTACATCCTCAACTGGTCGATATCGGCGTTAATCTTAGCGTGGACGCACTGTCACGAGCAGATCGCCCGCATCGACCTGCTGGGTGAGCGGGATAGCGACGCGTTCGATGGTCCCGGCGATGGGCGAGGTGATCGCCGCTTCCATCTTCATGGCTTCGATCGAAGCGACGCTTTGGCCAGCTTCGACGTGCGTGCCCTCCTCGACCTGCAGGGTGACCACGCCGGAGAAGGGTGCGGCGATCTGGCCGGGCTGGTTGGCATCAGCTTTCTCGGCGGCCTTGGTCTGCACGGTGATGCTGGTGTCACGCACGAACACCGGGCGCAGCTGGCCGTTGAGAATGGTCATAACGGTGCGCATGCCCTTGTCGTCGGCTTCACCGATCGCTTCAAGGCCCACGTAGAGCCGCACACCCTTGGCGATTTCAACGGCGTGTTCCTGGCCCTGCTGAAGGCCGTAGAGGTAGTCGACGGTATCGACAACCGAGAGGTCGCCGTAGCTCTCCCTGACTTGTTTGAACTGGCGGGTCGGCGCGGGGAACAACAACTCGTTGAGCATCGCGCGACGTTCGAGGCTCGAGGCGCCGAGCGCGGCGCGCTCCCCCGCGGTGATCTCGGTGACGCCGACGCGCACCTCACGTCCCGCGAGTACCTTGGAACGAAACGGCTCGGGCCAGCCGCCGGGCAGGTTCCCGAGCTCGCCCGCCATGAAGCCGATGACCGAATCGGGGACATCGTAGTTGCCCGGGTTTTGTTCGAAATCGGCCGGATCGGCCTTCACCGCGGCCAGGTACAGGGCCAAGTCACCGACCACCTTCGACGAGGGAGTGACCTTGGGCACCCGGCCGAGGATGCCGTTCGCGGCGGTATACATGTCTTCGATGAGTTCGAAGTGGTCGGCGAGCCCGAGCGCGACGGCCTGGGTGCGCAGGTTCGACAGCTGGCCGCCTGGAATCTCATGCGAGTACACCCGGCCGGTCGGTGCCGACAGGCCCGATTCGAACGGAGCGTAGAGGGTGCGTACGGCTTCCCAGTAGGGCTCGAGGTCAGTTGTGGCCCGGAGCGAAATACCCGTGTCGCGTTCGGTGTGGGCGAGAGCGGCTACGAGGGAGGATGCAGACGGCTGGCTGGTCGTGCCGGCCATGGGAGCGGATGCCACATCGACAGCGTCGGCGCCGGCCCGGGCTGCGGCCAGCAGCGTCGCGAGCTGGCCACCCGGAGTGTCGTGGGTGTGCACGTGCACGGGCAGGTCGAAGCGTTCCCGGAACGCCGCCACGAGCTTCTCAGCGGCGCTCGGCCGGAGCAACCCGGCCATGTCCTTGATGCCGATCACGTGGGCGCCGCTTTCGACGATCTGATCGGCCAGGCGCAGGTAGTAGTCAAGGGTGTACAGCTTTTCGGCCGGGTCGAGCAAATCGCCGGTGTAACAGACGGCCACCTCGGCCAGCGCGGTGCCGGTAGCAAGCACGGCGTCGATAGCCGGCCGCATCTGCGACACGTCGTTCAGGGCATCGAAGATGCGAAAGATGTCCACACCCGTGGCGGTCGCCTCGCGCACAAACGCGTCGGTGACCTCGGTCGGGTACGGGGTGTAGCCCACAGTGTTGCGGCCGCGCAGCAGCATCTGCAGGTTGATGTTCGGCAGGGCCTCGCGCAGGCTCGCAAGGCGTTCCCAGGGGTCTTCACCAAGAAAACGCAGCGCCACGTCGTAGGTTGCCCCGCCCCACGCTTCGACCGAGAGCAGCTGCGGCGTCAGCCGGGCGACATAGGGCGCCACGGCCACGAGGTCTTTGGTGCGTACCCGTGTCGCCAGCAGCGACTGGTGGGCATCCCGGAAGGTGGTGTCGGTCACGGCCAGCGCGGTCTGGGCGCGCAAGGAGGCGGCGAACCGGGTCGGTCCGAGCAGTTGCAGCTTCTGTCGGGAACCGTCGGGGGCTGGCTGGGTAATGTCGAGCTGTGGCAGCTTGTCACGCGGGTGCGCCGTGGCCGGCGGCGCGCCGTGGGGCTGGTTGACGGTGACCTCGGCCAGCCAGTTGAGAATCTTGGTGCCACGGTCCTTGGACTCCCGACCGCGCAGCAGCTCCGGGCGCTCGTCGATGAACGAGGTACTGAGGTCGCCAGCTGCGAAGTCCGCATCGTCGAGCACGGCCTGCAGGAACGAAATATTGGTGGAGACGCCGCGGATTCGGAACTCGGCCAGCGCGCGCTTGGACCGCACGACGGCGGCCGCATAGTCGCGGCCTCGGCACGTGAGTTTGGCGAGCATCGAGTCGAAGTGCGGGCTGATCTGCGCGCCCGTGTTGATGGTTCCACCATCCAGGCGGATGCCGGCGCCGCCGGGTGAACGATACGTGGTGATTTTACCGGTGTCGGGGCGGAACCCGGCCGCGGGGTCTTCAGTTGTGATGCGGCACTGCAGGGCCGCGCCGCGCAGGCGGATCTCCCCCTGGGTCAGACCGATCTGTTCGAGGGTCTCCCCCGCCGCGATGCGCATCTGCGCCTGTACGAGGTCGACATCGGTGACCTCTTCAGTCACGGTGTGTTCCACTTGGATGCGCGGGTTCATTTCGATGAAGACGTGCTGCCCGGCGCGTTCCCCAACGGTGTCGAGCAGAAACTCGACGGTCCCGGCGTTGACGTAGCCGATCGACCGGGCGAACTTGATGGCGTCAGCGTAGAGCTGAACCCGAATTTCATCGCTCAGGTTCGGCGCCGGAGCGATTTCAATCACTTTCTGGTGCCGACGCTGCACCGAACAGTCGCGCTCGAACAGGTGCACGGTCTCGCCGGAAGCGTCCGCCAGAATCTGCACCTCGATGTGCCGGGGCCGCAGCACCGCAGCCTCCAGGAACATCGTCGGGTCGCCAAAGGCACTGGTGGCCTCACGCATGGCCTCTTCAAGCGCTCCCCGCAACTCGCTTTTCTTCGCAACCCGGCGCATGCCCCGCCCGCCACCGCCGGCGACGGCCTTGGCAAAAATGGGAAAGCCGATCTCATCGGCTTGGCTGATCAAGAGTTCGACATCGGTCGACGGCTGCGTCGACTTCAATACCGGTACACCGGCCGCGATGGCGTGTTCCTTTGCGGTGACCTTATTGCCGGCCATTTCGAGTACGTCAGCGCCCGGGCCGATGAACGTGATGCCGGCAGCGGCGGCTGCATCGGCGAGTTCCGGGTTCTCCGACAGAAAACCGTAGCCGGGGTAGATGGCGTCGGCGCCACATTCCTTGGCAACGCGGATGATTTCACTCACGTCGAGATAGGCCCGAACCGGATGCCCCACCTCACCAATCTGGTAGGCCTCATCCGCCTTCAGGCGGTGCAATGAATTGCGATCCTCGAACGGAAACACCGCCACGGTCTTTGCTCCGAGCTCGTAAGCCGCGCGCATGGCACGGATCGCGATCTCGCCGCGGTTGGCAACAAGGATTTTTTCAAACATGCAAGCCTTTCGAGGGCGTACTCAGCGCACAGCTAACGGTTAGGTTCTCTAACACTAGTGAAGGTAACGTTGCTACTCATGCACGTACTCAGCGTAAGTTCCCTCAAGGGTGGTGTCGGCAAGACCACTGTGACCCTTGGTCTGGCTTCTGCTGCCTTCGCCCGTGGCGTGCGAACACTCGTCGTGGACCTCGATCCGCAATCCGATGTGTCCACCGGCATGGATATCCAGGTCGCCGGTCACCTGAATGTTGCCGATGTCCTCGGTTCGCCCAAAGAAAAGACGGTTCGCGCGGCGATCGCCCCGAGCGGATGGACCCGCAACCGCCCAGGCACCATCGACGTCATGATCGGCAGCCCGTCGGCGATCAATTTTGACGGGCCACACCCGAGCATTCGCGATATTTGGAAACTCGAAGAAGCGCTCTCAACGATCGAGAAAGACTATGAGCTCGTGCTCATCGACTGTGCTCCCTCCCTGAACGCCCTCACGCGCACCGCCTGGGCCGCGAGCGACCGTGTCGCCGTCGTCACCGAGCCCGGCCTGTTCTCGGTCGCTGCTGCCGACCGTGCGCTGCGTGCGATCGAAGAAATTCGTCGTGGCCTGAGCCCCCGTCTTCAGCCGCTCGGTATCATCGTGAACCGGGCCCGTTCGGCTTCGCTCGAACACCAGTTCCGCATCAAAGAATTGCGCGACATGTTCGGGCCACTCGTGCTGAGCCCGCAGCTGCCGGAGCGCACGTCCCTACAGCAGGCGCAGGGCGCCGCAAAGCCCCTGCACATCTGGCCAGGGGACAGTGCACTCGAAATGGCCGGCTACTTCGACCAGCTGCTCGACCGGGTGCTGCGTACAGCGCGCATCGGTGAGTACGCCGAGGCTCCAGCGGTCTGACAGGTTTCTTCTTCGGCTCTGCGGGGCCGGTGAATCGGGTTTTGGCCTGTGCGGATTTTTGGGGCGATTCGACGTGGATATATTTTCTTCGCGTCCCATGACGATTGCACGCGGCCTGGCCCAATAGCGTTTCTCAACGGTGCAGAGGAACCGTTGCCTGAAGGAGCACACGCGGCGTGATCAACGCGGGGTGCCGAGCGCTGAGCTGGGGAGCGAATGACAGGTTGCAGTCGCGCTCCGTGCTGCGCTCAAGCGAGGGCGGTGGCGCTAGGAGATTTTGCGGGTGCTCCGTCGGGCGGCGAGCTCGTCGGCGGAGTCAACGGCCTGCACGTCGAGTTCGACCAGGCTTGTCTCTACCTCGCGGAGCACCTTGCCCACGGCAATGCCGAAGACACCTTGGCCGCGGCTGACGAGGTCGATGACCTCGTCATTGGAGGTGCACAGGTAGACACTCGCGCCGTCGCTCATCAGCGTGGTCTGCGCGAGGTCGCTGACGCCCGATTCGCGCAGCTGGTTGACCGCCGTGCGAATCTGCTGAAGCGAGATGCCCGTGTCGAGCAGCCGCTTGACGAGCTTGAGTACGAGAATGTCACGGAAGCCGTAGAGGCGCTGTGAGCCGGAACCAGCCGCTCCGCGCACTGTGGGCTCAACCAGGCCCGTGCGGGCCCAGTAGTCGAGCTGACGGTAGCTAATGCCGGCCGCGCGCGCAGCGACAGCACCGCGGTAGCCGCAGTTCTCATCAAGCTCGGGCATGCCATCGGTGAACAGCAGTCCTAACGAGTAACGCGAAGCGTCAGCGTCAGGCTTGAGCTCACTCATAGGGGTTGCCTTTCGGGGGTTACGTGGTGCCGTGACTATAGCTGCAGTGAAGCAAGCCGGGATCACTGTGGTGCTGAATTGACTGTGGTGCTGAATTGACTGTGGTGCTGAATTGACTGTGGTGCTGATTTGAACTCATGCGGTACAGCTGGTGATGCGAAATAAATCTGCTGTGCCTCGCTCTACCTACGGTACCGAGGCGAAGACCGTGCGCGCTGACATTCGCGTAATCGTTTTGGCGTGTCGATCGAGTGCAAGCAGACGCGCAGACGAGCGAGTGCACCATACCGGCGGCAGTCCAGCTGTGCGCCTGCGCCAGTCTACGACCTACTGGGTCAGTCGGCCCAGTGCTGACCGAATCAAGCTGCCGCGAATAATCTCGAGCTGCCCGGCGATCTCGACGGCCATTTCAGCCGCCTTCGCCCGGCTGGAGGCGTCTTTGCGGCGGGAGAGCGGTACAAGCGCGCTTTCGATGAGGCCGAGTTCGCGTTCAGCAGCCCCGCGAAAGCCCCGAAGATGCCGTGGCTCGATGCCACTGCGTTGCAGTTCGACGAGGGCGCGCAGCACGTGCAGCACGCCGTCGCCGTAATGTTCGGCGGGCAGAATGATTGATGCGGATACGGCGTCATGGAGCAAAGTGGCGGAGGCTCCGGCCTCGCGCAGCAAGTCGTCGCGGGTCAAACGTCGCAGCGTGCCCAGCATTGACGGCCCGGGAGTGGTTCCGCCCGGCAGCACTGGCGCCAGTCCGGCATCCAGATCAGCAAGATAGGAACGGATGACTTTCAACGGCAGGTAATGATCGCGCTGCATCGACAGGATCAGTCTCAGGCGATCGACGTCGCTCGCGCAAAATTTACGATAACCGGATTCCGTGCGAGCCGGCGCGACGAGGCCCTGTTCCTCGAGGAAGCGCAGTTTCGACGGGGTGAGATCGGTGAATTCCGGAGTGAGTCGGGCGAGCACCTGGCCGATACTCAGCAGCGTCGCTGATCCCGCAGCTTGCCCGTGAGCTGCCGACGAAGACACAGACACGGACCGAGCCTGGGCAGAGTTTGCCGCCACTACTCGCTCGTCGCGCGAACGAGGTCGAGGCGCGAAGCGTAGAAGGTGAGGCGAAACTTACCAACCTGCACCTCGGCACCGTCGGTCAGAGCAGCCGTTTCGATCCGTTCCCCGTCGAAGTAGGTGCCGTTGAGCGAGCCGAGGTCTTTCACCGTGAACGATGTGCCGTTGCGCAAAAACTCGGCGTGTCGACGCGACACCGTGACGTCGTCGAGAAAAATATCAGCATTGGGGTGGCGCCCAACGCTCGTGAGGTCGGCGTCGAGCAGAAAGCGGGCGCCGGCATTGGGCCCGCGGCGCACGACCATGAGCGCCGACCCCGAAGGCAAAGCCGCGATGGACTCCTGCTCTTCCACGGTCACGTTGGAATCGATGAACGCGATCTGGGTGGCGAACTCTTGGTTGAAGTTCATGGTTGTGTCGGTGCTGAGCATGTCGTGAACCGTCGTCGATTCGCCGGTCGTCTCGTCCCGGGTCGCGCCAGAAGTGGAGGATGCTGGGGTGGACTGCGCCTTGCTGGGCATTGCTTCGCCTGTCGTCGGGTTTTCGGGCTGATCTGCGGGCACGGGCTCGTTCTGTTCCTTGGAATTATTTTTTCCGGATAGCTCGACCATCATGCACCTCCTATCAATCCAGCGTATCGGAAGATACACCCGCGGCGACCCTCGGCAATCGAATCACCCGCATCGTTTCACCGGCGTAGACGATGCCAGCCCACCAGTACAGAAAAGCGCCCCACAGGCCAAACGCCCACCCCACCGGCTGCGACCACCACTCCAGTTGAGGAAAGGCCTGCCCGAGCATGATCATCGGCAGTGCGTAGAACAAGCAGAAGGTAGCAACCTTGCCGAGGTGGTGAACTGGAAGCGGGCCAAACCCAAAATTAGCGAGGATGATCCCCAAAGCCAGCAGAAAGATGTCGCGACCAACTACGACCAGCACAATCCACCACGGAACCAGATCACGCCAGGCAAGCCCGATCAAAGCGGCAAAGATATAGAGGCGATCGGCGGCCGGATCCAACAGCTGCCCGAGACGAGTGATCTGGTTCCAGCGCCGCGCGAGAAAACCGTCAAGCCAGTCGGTGACACTGGAGATGCTGAGCACGACCAAGGCCCAGGCATCTTCTCCCTGGGCGAGGAGCACGAGAAAAACCGGCACCAGCACCAGCCGCAGAAAGCTCAGCACGTTGGGTAAGGTCAGCACCCGGTCGCTCACCATCTCGTTCGCTGCCCCGTCACGGTTCGAGTCTATCGAATGGGCTAGATTCAGCCGAGCCGCCCCCGCAGTGCGGGCCAGCTGTCGGCAAAACCAGGATGGAGGGTGAGGAGGTCAACGGTATCGGCCGATACCCAGCGCAGGGCGATGCTCTCCTGATCGCTGATGACAGGTACAAATTCCTCAGTCGCCTCCACAACAACGGTGGTGTACGACCAGAAGCCCAGGTCAAGCAGAGACGTGAATTTAACCTCCATCAAATGGGCTGGCACGCCGGCTTCCTCCCTGGCTTCGCGCAGGGCGGCGTTGACCGCGGTCTCGTTTTCGTGGCGGGCACCACCGGGCAGCCCCCAGGTGTCGCCGAAATGGCTCCACAGCGCGCGATGCTGCAGCAACACACCCAAGCGGGGGTGGTGCACGAGTAGTCCCGCGGCACCGAACCGGCCCCAGAATTTGCGGCCGTCGGGAGCGTGCACCCACGCATCACCGCTGTCCCGGTTGGGGCTGGGTGGGGGGATCGCAGCCCCGTGCATGCTGCTTGCATCGACACCCGAACTGTCAGTCATGCTCCAAGCATGCCCCACACACGCCCGAGATGCATGCGAAACATCGTCCGGTGTCCTAGATCGACATGATCGCGTGCACCGGCGCAGTGCCGAGCCGTTCACGGCCGTGCAGGTCGGTGAGCTCGAGCACGACGCCGACTCCGGTGAGGGTATAGCCGGCCCGCTCGATGAGGCGGCTCGTGGCTGCAATGGTGCCGCCGGTGGCGAGCACATCGTCCAGGATGAGTACGCGGGTACCGGCCGAAAGCTGCCCGACTTCGAGTTCGAGCCGAGCCGAGCCGTACTCCAGGTCGTATTCTTCGATCAAGACAGTGCCGGGCAATTTGCCGCCTTTGCGCACGGCCAGCACTGCCGCATTGGCCGCATAGCCGACGGCGGCCGCCAGGAGAAAGCCGCGTGCTTCGATGCCGGCCACAGCGTCGAACTGCCCGCGGTGCTGATCGGCGAGGTCATCGATAATCGCGCGGAAAGCGACGGCATCGGCAAAAACCGGGTTGAGGTCTCGGAACAGTATGTTCGGCTGTGGAAAGTCAGGATAGGAGGCCAGCAGAGCCTCGACGTGGGCGGCGGCCAATGACGGCGAAGCGTCGGGTGCAGAGAGATGAGTCACTGATTCATCTTAAGCGGCACTGGTGCCCGTGGCAGAACGACCGTCAGGACTCGGCAGACTGCTCGACGGTGGTCGCTTCAGAATGTGGCATGACGGCGATGGCGCTCATTGCTTCGAGAAAATGCACTACGGCTGCCTGCTGGTCGGCCGTGAGATCGAGCGCGACCTTCATCAGCTGCTTGTGGGTGCCCGACAGCGCGCGTCGGATCTGGATGTGCGATGCCTGCGTGGCGTACAGCCGTTGGGCACGACCGTCGTCTGGATTCACCTCGCGGCGAATGTGGCCGGAGGCCGTGAGCCTGGAGAGGAGTTTCGCCGTGGCGGCAGAGGAGATATTCAAGAATTCGCTCAAATGCTTCGGGCTGGCAACCTGGTTCTGGCGTTCGCAGGCGATGAGATGACGAATGGCCATCAGGTCGGTTTCGTTGATGCGCATGTCATTCTGAGCGCGACGACGCATCGCTGCGTCAGCAACTCGAAACCGGCGCACGGCACGTAAAACATCCATTGCCGAAGAAACTCCAGCATTCTTGGGGTCGTACCAGTACATCTCTGGTTCTAGAGGGATACTCTCTTTGTGGAACATGTACTCATGGTAACGTGGGAACTCGCTAGCCTGGTTAGTTATTCCAATCATGGCCAGTTGAACCGAGAAGGGGAACCAACGTGGAGGCCGCAAACGCTCTTGATGAACACGTAATCCTCCTCGATGAGGAGGGGCGTCACATCGGCACCGCGCCGAAGTACAGCGTGCACGGATTTGACACCGCGCTTCACCTGGCGTTCTCCTGCTACGTCCTCAACCCGCTCGGCGAGGTGCTGGTCACCCGCCGCGCGCTGACGAAGAAGGCGTGGCCGGGCGTGTGGACCAACTCGGTCTGTGGGCACCCGCTGCCCGCTGAGCCACCGACGCACGCTGTCACCCGCCGGGCCGACTATGAACTCGGGCTCGAGCTCGACAATATCGACCTCGCCCTCCCCCTGTTCCGGTACCGTGCCACCGACAGTAGCGGCATAGTCGAAAACGAAATCTGCCCGGTCTACCTCGCCACAACCCTGCAGGAGCCAACGCCGAACCCTGACGAGGTCGCCGAGTACGCCTGGACCCGACCAGCGGACCTGTACCGTGCGGTTACGGATGCCCCCTGGGCGTTCAGTCCGTGGATGGTGCTCCAAATGCAGCAGCTGGACAATTTTCGTGCTTGACACCGTTGCGGCGGGCGTCGAGACCGAACTAGCCCGTTTTTTCGCAGCGGCACGACTGCGTGCGAGTGACTACGGCGAACACTATGTTGCCCTGTGGGATTCTCTGGAGCAGGCCAGTAGCGGTGGCAAACGAGTACGGCCCGCCCTGGTGCTCGCGGCCTATGCCGGTTTCGGTGGGCGCGATCAGACCCTCGTGTCACCGGTCGCGGTGAGCTTTGAACTGCTGCACACGGCGTTCCTGATTCATGACGACGTGATCGACCACGACCTGGCCCGGCGCGGAGTCGCCAACATCGCCGGACGCTTCACTGACCGCGCCCTGGCGCACGGAGCCTCCGCTGATCAGGCCGGTGTCTGGGCGGCCGCTGCGGCCATTCTCGCTGGCGACCTCGCGCTGAGTGAAGCACATCGCGCGCTGGCCAAACTGCCGCTCGACGTGCCCACCAGGCTGCGACTGGTTGACCTGCTCGACCGAGCGGTCTTCGTCTCGGCCGCCGGGGAGTTGGCCGACGTCACCAACAGCTCGGCGGGGCATCCGCTCACCATGGCCGAGGTCATCGCCACGCTGGAGAACAAGACCGCGGTGTACTCCTTCGAAGCACCATTACAGGCGGGGGCCGTGCTGGCCGGCGCGTCGGCCGAGGCGATTCGCCTGCTCGGGCACTACGGACGCCTCGTCGGGGTGGCGTTTCAGCTCACCGACGATCTGCTCGGGGTGTTCGGCGACCCCGTCAAGACCGGTAAGAGTGTCACCGCCGACCTGCGCGAAGGCAAACAGACCGCACTGATCGCCCACGCCGGGGGTACCGAAAGCTGGTCGCTGATCGCGCCCTATCTCGGCAAAGTCGATCTCAGCGAGGAGGAGGCCGAACGGGCGCGGGAGCACCTGCGTGCGTGCGGTGCGAAAGCTGCAGCTGAGGGGCTTGCCTATGACCATTCCCGCCTGGCGGTCGAAACGCTCAGCCCAGCAGTCATTCCGGCAAACCTGCGCGCGACCCTGATCGAGCTGGCCGAGGCCGCCGTGAATCGGGCCCGCTAGTGAGCCAGCGCATGAGTCACCAGCCAGCCGTGCCCACGCGAACGCGCTCAGACACGAATCTGAACAAGTACGCGCAAACGGCGCAGGCCAGCTCGACGACGGTGATCGGACATTACTCCACGTCGTTCGGACTCGCCGCTCGGCTGCTGACGGCCCAGGTGCGCACGCCGGTACGCACAATTTACGCCCTGGTCCGCATTGCCGACGAGATCGTCGACGGAGCTGCCGCCGAGGCCGGCGTCTCGGTTGCTGAACAGCGGCAGCTGCTCGACGAGCTCGAGCTAGAGACCGAGCGCGCGATCGTGCGCGGCTACAGCACCAATCTCGTGGTGCACGCTTTCGCGGCGACGGCCCGGCAGTGCGGCATCGACTCCACCCTGATCGCGCCCTTCTTCGCATCGATGCGCCGCGATCTTGATCCGACCCCGTTTAGCGCGGAAGGAGTCGCCGAGTACATTTACGGCTCCGCGGAAGTGATCGGACTCATGTGCCTGCGCTGTTTCGTGTACTGGTCCCCCCGTACGGCCACCGAACTTGCCGTGCTTGAAGATGGCGCACGCCACCTCGGCGCTGCCTTTCAGAAGATCAACTTTCTGCGCGACCTGTCGTGTGATCGAGAGACGCTCGGCCGCAACTACTTTCCGGGGATTGATCCGTTGAACCTCAACGACGAGCAGAAGACCGTGATCCTCGACGACATCGACGCCGATTTGGCCATTGCCAGCGCCGTTCTGCCGTTGCTGCCGCCCGGTTGCCGGCGGGCCGTGGCCGCGGCGCAGGGGTTGTTCACTCGGTTGTCCAGACGGTTGCGGTCGACCCCGGCCGATCAGTTATTGCGCTCCCGCGTGCGGGTGCCAGATGGAGAGAAACTCATGATCGCACTGACTTCGAGCATCGGCCCCGGCGCGTGGAAGCGATGACACGCACCATTGTGATCGGCGGCGGTATCGCCGGTCTGGCCAGCGCCGCCCTGCTGGCCCGCGAAGGCCACGACGTCACGCTGCTGGAATCCCGGGCAGAACTCGGTGGGCGGGCTGGACTGTGGGAGGCCGAGGGATTCCGCTTCGACACCGGCCCGTCGTGGTACCTGATGCCCGAGGTTTTCGAGCACTTCTACCGCCTGTTCGGCACGAGCGCGGCGGAGCAGCTCGATCTCGTGAAACTGGATCCCGGCTACCGGGTGCTCTTTGAGGGCGATGCCCAACCGGTTGATATTCGCAGCGACCGCGCCGCGAACATCCGCTTGTTCGAGTCGGTGCAACCGGGGGCCGGCCAGGCGCTCGATCGCTATCTCGACTCGGCCACCGAAACGTACGACATGGCCGTGAAACGATTTCTGTATTCGAGCTTCGAGTCGTTCCAACCGTTTCTGGTACCCGACGTGCTGCGGCGCCTGGTGCGATTGGGTCGACTGCTGCTGCAGCCACTCGACAAGTTCATCGCCGGGTATGTGCGGGATCCGCGACTGCGTCAGATTCTCGGGTACCCGGCCGTTTTCCTGGGGTCAGCACCGAACCTGACACCGTCGATGTACCACTTGATGAGCCATCTGGACCTCGCCGACGGGGTGCTCTACCCGCAGGGCGGCTTCAGCACGCTGATCGAGAGCATCGCCGCAATCGCCCGCGCCGAAGGCGTTCGAATTATCACCGAAGCGCGAGTGAGCGCCATTCGGGTCAGTGCCGACAAGACAGTGCACGGGGTCAGCTACATCGATGGCTCCGGACAACCGCACGACCTCGACGCCGACATCGTGGTGTCGTCCGCTGACCTGCACCATACCGAGACCGAACTGGTTCCCGCCGAGCTACAGACCTATCCGGAGCGTTGGTGGGACAAACGTATGTCGGGTCCCGGTGCCGTGCTGGTCATGCTCGGCGTGAGCGGCGCACTCCCCCAGCTGCAGCACCACTCCCTGTTTTTCACGACCGACTGGGGAACGAACTTCGGGCAGATCTTCGGCGAGAAGACCTCCGTACCGTGCCCGGCGTCGCTGTACGTGTGCATGCCGAGCGCGACCGACCCTTCGGTCGCACCTGCCGGCGACAGCAACCTGTTCATGCTGGTGCCCGTACCGGCCGATGTGACGCTCGGTGCTGGAGGCATCAACGGCGCCGGTTCAGCCACGATCGAGCTCATAGCGGATGCCGCCATCGCGCAGGTCGCCCAGTGGGCCGGCATACCCGACCTCGCCGAACGCGTCACGGTGCGACGCACGGTCGGCCCGGCCGACTTCGCCGACGACCTGAACAGCTGGAAGGGCGGCGCCCTGGGTCCAGCGCACACCCTGCGTCAAAGTGCTTTCCTGCGCGGAACGAACATGTCCAAGAAGATTGCCGGTCTGTACTACGCCGGCGGCACCACCATCCCCGGTATCGGCCTGCCGATGTGCCTGATCAGCGCGGAAATCTTACTGAAGCGAATTCGACATGACACGACGACGGAACCGCTCGCCGAACCGCTGCCGGCGCGCCGCTTTGGCCCCGATGCGGCCCCAGCGGAGTCCGCACACAGGCGGTCGTGAGCGTTCTGTACCTGCTGGTACTGCTCGTTTCGCTCGGAGGCATGACAGTCCTGGATTGGCGCTTCCGCCTCTTCTTCTGGTGCTCGCCCCTCCGGGCCGCCCTCGTGCTCGGCATCGGAGTGCTGTTCTTTCTGCTCTGGGACCTCGCTGGTATTGGCCTCGGCATCTTCTACCGGGGTGAGACCACGCTGATGACCGGCGTGCAGCTGGCGCCGGAACTGCCGCTCGAAGAATTCTTCTTTCTGACCTTTCTCTGCTACCTCACCATGAATCTCGTGCAGGCTGCCCGACTCGTACTGGCGCGGCGGGCAGCGTAATGACGTATCTGTTGTTGAATGCGGTCTTTCTCGTCGTTGCGACGCTGGTGGCCGTCGTGGCAGTGAAGCGCCGGCTCATCTCGGTCCGTTTCGTCTCAGCCGTGGCCGGCGCGCTCACGCTCACCCTGCTGCTGACGGCCGTGTTCGATAACCTGATGATTGGGGCTGGGCTGTTCAGCTACGACCCGGAGCGTATATCGGGCGTGTTGATCGGTCTCGCCCCGATCGAGGATTTTGCCTACCCACTGGCCGCGGCGATTCTGCTTCCGGCCCTGTGGGTGATTTCGGGCGGTACCAGGTTAGGACGAACGGATGACTGAGCAGGTCGGCATGGCACGAGGGAAGACCCGGCAGGTCGTGCTGTCGTCGCGGCCGCTCAGCTGGGTCAACACGGCGTTCCCGTTCGCCGCCGCGTACGTGGTGACCACCGGGCGCATCGACGCGATGCTGATCGTGGGCACGCTGTTCTTTCTTATTCCCTACAACCTGCTCATGTACGGCATCAACGATGTCTTCGACTACGAGTCGGATTTGCGCAATCCGCGAAAGGGCGGGGCCGAAGGCGCATTGCTGCACCCTGCGCTGCACCGAACGGTCATTGCTGCGGGGGTCGTTTCGTCGGTGATTGTGGGCGGGGCGATGGTCGTGTTGGCTGGGGCGGCGCATCCGCTCTCCTGGGTTGTGATCACCGTGAGCCTGTTCGCCGTCGTGGCCTACTCGGTGCGCGGGCTGCGGTTCAAGGAACGGCCCGTTCTGGACTCGATCACCTCCAGCACCCACTTTGTCAGCCCCGCCGTGTACGGGCTCGCGGTGGCCGGCGCCACCGTCAACTTCGGCCTGATCGCCCTGCTCGCGGCGTTCTTTCTATGGGGAATGGCCAGCCACGCCTTCGGCGCGGTGCAGGACATCGAGCCCGACCGCCAGGCCGGGATTGCGTCGATCGCCACCGCGCTCGGCGCCTCGCCGACCGTGCGGCTCGCGATCACGTTCTGGACCCTGGCCGGCCTGTTCATGCTCGTTACACCCTGGCCGGGGCCGCTCGCGGCGGTGCTATCCGCTCCCTACATTCTGGCAGTACTCCCGTTCTGGTCGGTCAGTGACGAAAAGTCCGAGCGTGCGAACCGGGGCTGGAAACGTTTTCTCTGGCTCAATTTCTTCACCGGTTTTCTCTCAACGCTGCTGCTGATCATCTGGACGCGGCAGGGCACCTGAGCGTTTGATTCGACCTCTTTCTATTACAGTGATCAGATGGAGTTAACGTCTGCCCGCGTCGACAGTTGGAGTTGGGGAGTGCGCCTGTACAAAACCCGCTCGATGGCCACGACCGCCTGCCGCGCCGGACATGTGCGGGTGAACGGCGACAAGGCCAAGGCCGCCCAGGCCCTGCATATCGGCGATGAGGTGCGTGTGCGCTTCGATGGCTTCGACCGGGTATTGATCGTGTCACGCCTCGTGGTGAAACGGGTAGGAGCCGTTGTGGCCGCCGAATGCTACGTGGATAAGACTCCCCCGCGACCGCCACGCGAAGAGGTAGCTCTGGTCCCTATGCGCGACCGCGGCGCCGGGCGGCCGACCAAACGTGAACGCCGGGAGATTGATGAGCTGCGCGGGCACGTCAACGAGTGACGGATGCTGTAACAGCGGTCGCTGAGACGGTTTCAGGCCTCAGCAGGCGGGTTCGGCAGCGGAGGTGTCGCGGGCTCCGGCTGGGGCTGGCTTGACGGGGCTGACTGCAACGCGGAGAGAACTTCGAGCGACCTCTTGATTCGATCTTCCGCTGCAGTATCGATCTGCGTCGCCGCGAGGTTGGCCGCACTGACCGCGCGCACGACCTCGTCGCGCTGAATCTTCACTCCCCGTGGTGCGTCGATTCCGATGCGCACGCTGTCGCCGCGGGCGTCGAGCACGGTGATGACGATATCGTCACCGATGAGGATTTTTTCCCCCGGTTTGCGTGTCAGAACGAGCATCTTTCCAGCCTACCGTTCGCGCTCGCCCGGTCGGGATAGCGGCGTCGCCACGCGACGTCCCGTCGGCGCTGCGGCCACTCGTCCGTCCATCCACTCCACCGGCAGGCCCAGGTCGTCGACAGTGGCCGGTGAGGTCGTGAATTGCCGGCCGAGCGCAGCGACCGCGTGCACCTGAATGCTGCTGGTCACCATGTTGACCCAGCGGATGGTGTCCTCTGTCTTTCGACTCGCGTCAACGACCACCCAGACCTGGTCCGCACCGATCTCGGTCAGCGCTGCCGCTCGCGCAAGCGCGTCAGAGGCGGGTTCGAGCCCGTACGCGATGAACGTGCTATGGCCGATTTCTACGCCCTGCGCTCTGGCCAACATGGCGCCGCGCCGGTCGTCGACCCGCTCAGTGCCGTCCTGCCGCAGCGTCCCTGAGGTGCGAAGGTCGCCCGCACCGGCCACGCGCAGCATCAGGAGTGCAATCGTAAGGGGGTCGTCCTCGAGCCCGACAATCAAGACCAGATCCCCCGGCCTCGTCAGCGGCGCCGGTGCCGGCGGGCGAGCGAGTGTCGGCGCTGGTAGGAAAACCGGGGTAACAACGGGTGCCGAAGCGAGTGCCGGATTCGGAGCTGCTGGTGCTCCCGTGACCGGCTCAGGTTTCGAACCCGCAACAGCACCGCGGCCGGTGGCGAAGGTGAGTTCGTCCATGAGCCTCGCGAACCCCTCAGACGCCGTCGATAGCTGCGGTGACGCCTGCGTGGGGTGCAGCCTTGATTCAGCCTCGTCGGCGTCGTCGAGCAGCGCCGCTATGCCCAGCCGGGCTGAAATATCGAGGCCGGTGTGCGCCGATCGCTTGCGCTCTGCGGGTTCCATCACCTCGACCGTGATTTCATAGTGCTGCCGCGCGAAGAATCCGTGGATGCCGCCGACGGTGACCCGTTCCGCGGCGATGATGGTGACATTGGCACCGTGCTCGGCGATGGCACGCTCCTTCAGCTCCCGCAGCGTCGGACCCTCAAGCAGAAATCGTTTCGGCTCCACGCACCACACCCACAGTCTCAATGGTCACGTTCGCCGATGTTACTTCCTGGTACGACAATACCGGCAGGCCACCGGTCTGCGTCGAAATGAGGCGACGGATAGCCGGTCGAAGCGCCGGTGCACACACCAGCACCGCGGTCTGACCGCTCGCCTCGACCTTGGCCACCGAGGTGCGTACCGAGGCGAGTACGTTCTCCAGCCGCGTCGGATCCATCAGAATCTGCGTTCCCTGATCAGAGGGGCGCAGCCCCTCGAGCATGGATTGCTCGAGCGTGGGGTCGATCATGATCACACGCAGCAGCGTGCCATCGAGGTATTGAGCTGTCAGTGCCGGACCGAGGGCCTGGCGAGCGGCCTCGACCAGGCCCTCGGCATCGTTGGAAGCCTTAGCACGCAAGGAAAGTGCCTCGTAGATGCGCGGCAGGTCGTTGATCGGGATCTGCTCGACCAGCAGCCCCTGCAGCACCCGCTGAACCTCGGCGAGGGAGAGCAATCCGGGAATGAGATCGTCGACGGCAGAAGGATTGACCTGTTTGACGCCATCCGTCAATACCCGCACATCTTCCCGGGTGAGCAGCCGGGCGGCATTGGTGGTGATGATCGAGGAGAGGTGGGTGACCACGACCGAGACCCGATCGATCACGGTGGCTCCGGTCATTTCGGCGCTGTGCCGCATTTCGCTCGGCACCCACTTTCCGGCCAGTCCGAACACCGGTTCGATCGTGACCTGTCCTGGCAGGGTATCGAGCGCGTCGCCGAGGGCCAGCACCTTGCCGGCGGGGGCTAGGCCACGCCCGTATTCGACACCGGCAATGCGGATGACGTAGGTCGCTGGTGGCAGATCGACGCTGTCGCGGGTGCGCACCGGCGGCACGACCACGCCGAGATCCATTGCGATTTTGCGACGGAGACCGCGTACCCGGGCCAGCAGATCGTCAGAGGCACCGGAGACGAGGTCGACGAGGTCGGGCGAGAGCATGATCTCCAGCGCATGCACGCGCATCTGCTCGATCAGATCTTCGGTCGTGTCGGTCTTGGGAGCGCTCCTCTCCGCGGCAGTGGTGGCCGCGATACTCGCCTGTTTGGTGACCTCGCCGGCCTTGATGCGTTGCGCGATCAGCATCAGCGCCATCCCGACGATGAGGAAAGGCAGCACCGGCATTCCCGGAATGAGCCCCATCAGCACAGCGGCCGCGCCGGCGATGGTCAGCGCATTGCGCGACTGCATCAGTTGAGCGGATGCCGTCGAACCGATATCGGTTTCCGCGTTCGAGCGCGTCACGATCATGCCGGTGGAGACGGCCATGAGCAGTGCCGGAATCTGGGTGACGAGACCGTCGCCGATTGTCAGCAGCGCGTAGGTGTTGACCGCCTCTCCGATCTCCAGGCCCCGCTGCAGCATGCCGATGGCGATGCCGCCGACCAGGTTGATGATGATGATGATCAGGCCGGCGATCGCGTCACCCTTGACGAACTTGGACGCACCGTCCATGGCGCCATAGAAGTCTGCTTCGGCCGATACCTCGGCGCGACGGTCCTTGGCTTCGGCGTCGGTGATCAAGCCGGCGTTGAGGTCGGCGTCGATGGCCATCTGCTTGCCAGGCATGGCGTCGAGGGTGAATCGGGCCCCGACTTCGGCCACACGCTCGGCGCCCTTGGTGACGACGACGAACTGGATGACGACGAGGATCATGAAGATGACCGCGCCGATGATGATCGAGCCGCCAACGGCGACATGTCCGAAAGCTTCGATAACCTGGCCGGCATAACCTTCGCCGAGTACCAGTCGCGTGGAGGCCACATTGAGGCCGAGGCGAAACAAGGTCGCGACCAGAAGCAGCGATGGGAAAACAGAGAAGTCGAGCGGTTTCTTCACGAACATCGTGGTGAGCAGGGTGACCAGACCCAGCATGATGTTCAGAATGATCAAAACGTCGAGCAGGCCGGCTGGAATGGGCACGACCAACAGCAGGATGATGCCGACCACGCCGACTGGAACGGCGAGCTTGATGAGATTGCGATTCACGAACGGCCTCCGGCAGTCTGCAGTGTTGATGTGGGTGTTGATGATGGCGCGGTCGCCAGCGCGCTCATGGTGTGGGTTCCCGCCGTACTGCCCCGTTTCTGCAGGGCCATGACGAAGGCGAGCACCCTGGCAACGGCGTTATAGAGTTCCGTGGGAATCTCGTCGCCGATCTCGCACGCCGCGTGCAGCGCCCGGGCGAGCGGGACATCCTGCACAATGGGCACCTGGTCGGTCTCGGCCTGCACGCGGATACGGGCGGCCACGTGCCCGACTCCCTTGGCCACCACGCGCGGCGCGGATTTGCCCGGCTCGTATTTGAGCGCCACGGCCACGTGCGTGGGGTTGACCAGCACGACGTTGGCATCGGCGACCGAAGCGATCATGCGATTGCGACTCATCATCAGCTGGCGGGAGCGGCGCTGCGATTTAATCAGCGGGTCACCCTCTGCGGCCTTGTTCTCGTCTGTGACCTCCTTCTTCGTCATCATGGTTTTCTTGCGGTTACGTTTCATGATGACGAAGATGTCGGCGACGGCGAGCACCAGGCCGGCCGCAACGGCTGCCTGCAGCAGTGCGGCCGTGCCGCTGCTGGCGGCACTGAGCAACTCCGAGACCGGGAGCCCCCCCGCAGTGAGCAACACGGGCATCAGTCCCTGAATCACCCACCACAGTACGATCCCGACGGCGGCCGTCTTGGCGAGCACCTTGACGCCCTCCCACAGTGCCTGGGTGCCGAATACGCGTTTCATACCGGTGACGAGGTTGAACTGTTCGTACTTTCCGGTAAATTTTTTAAAGTGGATGCCGCCCTGCAACGCAGCACCGCCCAGCACGACTACGAGCACCACGACAAAAAACGGAGTCAGAATATCGGCGAGCGACGCCAACCCGTTGGCGAGGGCTTCGACCGCCACGCTCGGGTCGGGACTTTTGGCGAGGGTACCAATGAGATACATCTGGTCGGTACCCGCAACGCTGGCCGCTGCGATAGTGGGTGGCAGCATGAGGCCGGCGGCGCCAACGCCGAGCCAGGCGGTGACATCCTGCGATTTGGACAGCTCACCCTTTTCGCGCACCCTCTTCATGCGTTTCTGGGTGGCCGGCTCAGTCTTTTCACCGGAATCAGTTTCAGACACTCACCTCACCCCCATAAGAGCATCGAGGGCTTGCCCGGTGAGTGAGGACACGATGCGCGGCAGGGCCATGAAGACCGTTCCGGCGAGGATCAGGGTGATCAGAATCTTCAGTGGAAAACCGAGGGCGAACGCGTTGAGCGCGGGGGCGACCCGGGTGAGGAGGCCGAGGCCGGCATCCGCTAGAAACAGTACGACGAGCAGGGGGCCGGCGATCTGCACGGCAGCGAGGAACATCTGGGCCGTACCGGCGATAATGGCCTGCGCCGGCGCGGCGAGGTTCAGGCCAGAGCCGAGCGGGATGGCGGTGTAGCTGCGAAACAGGCCGCCGAGCACGAGCTGGTAGGCGCCGGAGGCGAACATCAGCGCAAGGGCGGTCATGTGAAACAGGCGGGTGAACTGGGCACCGTTGATCATGGACTGGGGGTCGAAGCCCTGCGCCATCTGGAATCCGCTGAACATGTCGATGAGACCACCGGCCGACTGCACGGCGGCAAAGACCAGATAAACCAAAAAGCCCAGGGTGGCACCGACCAGAATTTCCAGAATCAGGGCGCCGACGAAGCCGGCGGTGTCCTGGGAGACGTAGTCGGCGGTGACCCGCGGCGACACGGCCAGGGCCAGTCCGATGGCGAGCATGGCTTTGATGCGTGCGGGGAATGCGCGATAGGAGAACGGCGGCGCGATGACCAAAAAAGCGACTATACGCACACCCGCGAGCATGACCGCTTCGATCCAGGCGAAATTGAGGGTGAACTCCACGTCAGCCTCCGCCGAGCAGGGAGGGAATCTTTTCGAACATCTGGTTGGTGAATGTGATCGACTCGGCGATCATCCAGTGGCCGCAAATAAGCAGGACCAGTGCTACGGCCACGGCCTTCGGCACGAAAGACAGCGTGACTTCCTGAATCTGCGTGATCGACTGCAGCAGCGAGATGGCGAAACCGACTACGAGGGCGGTGATGAGTACGGGGGCCGAGAGTTTGGCCGCGAGGATGAGGGCCTGCAAGCCGATGTCGAGCACGGCGTTGGTGTTCATGCGGCCATCTGGTAACTGCCGATGAGGCTCGTGATGATGAGCCCCCAGCCGTCGACGAGCACGAACAGAAGGATCTTGAACGGCAGCGAGATCATGACCGGCGGCAGCATCATCATGCCCATCGACATCAGCGCCGCGGAGACGACGATGTCGATCACCAGGAATGGGATGAAGATGACAAACCCGATGATGAACGCGGCACGCAATTCCGAGATCATGAACGCGGGAATGAGTGTCAGCAGGGTGACGTCATCGGGACTGTCCGGGTTCGGTTGATCGGCAGCCCGGGTCATCAGCGCCAGGTCTTCGCCGCGCGTGTTAGCGAGCATGAATTGACGCAGGGGCTCCGAACCCAGATTCAGCGCGTCGGTGAAGTTCAGTGAACCGTCGAGGTACGGCTGCAATGCGATGTTGTTGATGTCGGTCAGCACGGGCGCCATGATGAACAGGGACAGGAAAAGGGCTAGTCCGGCGAGTACCTGGTTCGGCGGGATCGACGGAAGCGCGAGGGCGTTGCGGGTCATAGCGAGTACCACGAAGATCTTGGTAAAACTCGTCATCATCAACAGCAGTGCCGGTGCGACCGATAGCAGGGTAATGCCTAGCAGGGTGACGATCGCCGATGAGGGCGCGCCGTTAGGACCATTGATATCGACGGTGAGCCCGCCGCCACCGGGGTCAGTCGGGTCGGTCGGGTCGGTCGGAGGCGTCGGGTCGATCGGCATGGCATGGCCGGCCGTCGCTCCGAGCCAGAGCAGCGCCGTTGTGGTCATCACGATGAGGATGATGAACAGGCCCATGCGCGCGAAAAAGGCCCGGGAGCCGATTCGAGATGGGGCGGTATTCACCGTCCCTGCCGAAGTAGTGCGGCGGTTTGGCGCCACGTCGACGGCGACAGGATCGATCCGGCCAGCGGAGCGGAGGAGGCGGGCGGCGATACGCGAGCGGCATCATCCGCTTCAGCTGCGGCCAGGGAACGGGCGAACGCCGTCGCTGGCGCTGATTGCGACCCGCCCAGCACCGAAATGGCGGCGTCGAGAGTCGATACTGTTGCGGGCACAAGGTGCTTCTCGTGCAGAACGGTCACGGCCTGCTCGGTGACGCCGAGAACGAGGCGCGTTCCGTCGACCTCGACGACGACAACGGAGGCCTTCTGCCCAATGGGCTGACGTCCAACGACGGTCACCGGGTTGGCGACACCCAACGCGCGCGCTCCGCGCGACAGGCGTCGCTGCAGGTACCAGAGCAGTGCGAGAACCACGCCCAGTGACAGGGCGACACGCACCGCAACAATAAGGGTGTCCACTTACGACAGGCCATCCGCTACATCGAGAATCTGGGTGATGCGCACGGCGTAGTCCTGGTCGACGACGACGATTTCGCCGTGGGCAATCAGGCGACCATTGAGCAGAATATCGGCCGGCGCTCCCGCGGAGCGATCCAGCTCGATAACGGCGCCCGGTGTGAGCGATAAGACGTCACGCACGGACATGCGGGTACGCCCGATTTCAACCGTCAACGACATTTCAACGTTGCTGATACGCCCGAGGTTGCCCAGGGGTGTGCGCTCTGGCGCCGATCCTGGCCCGCCAACAACTCCGTTCTGGCGAACGCGAATGGCAAACCAACCGGTCACTACCCCGCCCGCGCTCAGTTCGAAAACCTCGGTCTCTGTGGCGGCGAACAGTGCTGAGGCGTCTTCGACCCGGGAATCGCCGAGCACGCCGATTCCGAGCACCGCCGACGCGCTCTCCAGGGCCGGACGGAGAACGTCCTGGCTGGAAACGAGCTGTGAGTTCGCCCCGGCAGCGGCGTCGAGTGACGCGGGGTCGGTGAGCACAACGGCCAGGTCAGCGGATGTCGTACCCACGAACGAGGCCACCACGGCCGAACCGACGCGCGATGTCAATTCGGCGCTGACGACGTGTGGCAATGCCTGCAGCGGTACCGTCGTGGGCAACACGCGAATGAGAGCGTCGACGGCGACTTCGGGAATAGATCGGGTAGAAATCATTGGGCTGTTTCCTCGGTATCAGTGACGATGCAGGCCAGCCGTGAACCGTTGGCTCCGACTGCCGCGCGGGCCAGCGACTGGCCGTCAACGGTCAGATTGAGCGGACGATGCTGGGGATGCGGAATGTGTAGAACATCGCCGACCGCCAGCGACAGAATGCGACTGGGCAGTACGTGGGCGGTCTCGAGTCGAAGCGATACATCAACCGGTACGGCCGCGATCTGTGCCTGCAGGAATTCGGCGGCGTTCGACGTGGTGCTCGTGGGGTTCGCTTCGCCGAGTTGCGGCATCAGGGCCATGGCGGGGATCGCTACCGTTGCCGTGGCCGTGACCTTTTCCACTCGAATTGCGAACGTCGCGACCACCATGAGGTCGCCGGTTGCCGCCGCTTGCGCGAACTGGGAGTTGTATTGAATGGCCTCGACCCCCATTTCGTCGACGATCAACGACCCAAAGGAATAACGCAGGTCTTCGAGGCTTTCCGAAATGAGCTTGCGAATCAGGGCCAGCTCGATCTGGGTGAAGTTGCGTTCAGCGAGCACTGGGATGCTGCTGTTGCCGCCGAGCATATGGTTCACCCAGGTGAGGGCCGACGTGGTCGGAAACTGAATGACCGCGCGGGCTTCCAGGCCCGCAACCGTGCACAGCACCATGGCGGTTTTCGGCGGTAGTGAACCCGCGTACTCGTCGTAGGTGGCCATGAGCACTTGCTCGCAGGTCACCATGCAGAGCACACGCACGCGGGCGGTCAGCTGGGTGCCCCACTGCCGCGCAAAAGTCTCAAAGGCCAGTTCTAAAACACGGGAGTGTTCACGTGCCAGGGTGGTGGGCCGCCGAAAGTCGTACAGCTCAACGCTTCTTGCCGCTTTAGCGAGCGCACTGCTGCTGACCTGATCCTGGACTGTCACGTTGGGACTATCGACCGGCCTGGCCGAAAGGTAAGAAATCTCAGCTAGCCGAAGCGCCGCATCGGTTTATGGTCAGTTCTCGGCGGCCACGCCGGGAATGAGTGCCCGCACGCTGTCCGGCTGTTCTGAGAGCAACACGATATCGACCCGGCGGTTCTGTGCCATGTCAGCGACTGTCGAACCGGTGTTCGCCGGCTGGGCCGATCCAAAGGCGACGGCGGATATCAACCCTCCGGTGATGCCGCCCTGCTCCACAAGGCGACGCAACACCTGGGTAGCCCGGCTTGCCGACAATTCCCAGTCGCTGGCGAAGGTGGCGGATTGGCCGTGTTTATCAGCGTGCCCTTCAACCGAAATTTTCTGCGCGGTGGCTACGAAGGCCGGTGCTGCGGCATCGAGCACCGTGATCGCGGCCGCCGTGAGTTGAGCGCTGTCCGGTGCGAAGAATGTTTCACTCCCCACCAGCCCCAGGGTCAGGCCACGGTCGGTGATGTGAAATTCCACGAGGTCGGCTACCCCGGCTTTTGTCAGGTTAGCGGTGACGGCAATCTCGAGCTGATCAAGCTTCATGACCTCCTGCGTGGCGGCTTCGGCGTTTGCCAGTGCCTGGGCCGTCGCCTCGGCCGGATCGAGAGCATCGGCGGAGTGAGTGACTTCCGTGGGTGATTCGCCCTTGTTGTCGACAAGGTCAGCCGGAACAACGACTCCCTCAGCGGTGTCGACCATACCCGCATCCACCGCTCCGAACCCGGTGGCCAGGGAGTTGGCCAGCTGCTCGTACTTGTCTTGGTCGACGGTCGACATGGCAAATAACACGATGAACATACACATCAACACGGTGACCATGTCCATGTAGGAGGCCATCCACCGTTCGTCGGGGTGGACGTCCTCCTCTTCAACCATTTTGCGGCGCTTGGCCCGCACACTCATGCTGCTTCGGGAAGGTCTTTATCCTTACCCTTACCCCTGGTCTTCGTCTTGGTCTTGGCGGCTACCCCAGCAGCATCCGCAGCGCCCTCTTTGCCCTTGGCGCCGACTTTCGGCAGCAGCTCAGCGGGCACCATGGCGCGCAGGCGTTCTCCGAGGAGGCGTGGCTGACTGCCGGCCTGCACGGCCAGGGCGCCTTCCATGACGAGAGTCATGCGGTCGGCCTCGAGGTCGGCCAGGCGGCGCAGGCGCGAGCCGAGCGGCAGCCAGATGAAGTTGGCCGAGAGCAGGCCCCACAGAGTTGCGACGAAGGCGGCCGCGATCATCGGTCCCAGTGTCGCGGGCGTGTCCAGGTTTTCGAGAACGTGGGTCAACGATACGACCGTACCGATGATGCCAACCGTTGGGGCGTACCCGCCGAGACCGGTGAAGAATTTGGCGGCGTTCCGATTCGATCGAGCCGCTGTCGCGATCTCGTCCTCGAGGAGCATCCTCAGTTCATCTCCGTCGGTACCGTCGGCGATGTTTTGCAGGGCGCCGCGCAGAAACGGGTCCTTGATCTCGTCGGCCGCCTGATCGAGTGCGAGCAGGCCGGAACTGCGGGCGGTTTCGGCCAGTCCGACGACCTGGTCGATTACGGACTGCGGCGGCGTGGTCTTGCCGAGGAACGCTCCGGGTAGTGCCTTGAAGGCAGATGTGAAGTCCTTGATCGTGCCGCCAGCAAGGCCGACCGCGATAGTCGCACCGAAGACCAAAACCATGGGCGCTGGCAGCAGGATGGACATGACGGAAGAATGTTCGAGGGTGATCATGGCAACGAGGGCACCGAAGGCGAGCACCAGGCCGATCAGAGTTGCGGGATCCACTAGATCTTCCTGGGGCCTCGTGGCAGGTCCCCGACGCTCGGGTCGTAGGCGAGCGCGATGACGTGGGCACGGTAGCGGGCGATTTTCTCGATTACGTCTTCCATGGATTCGGTGACGATGAAGTTGGCGCCATCGACCATGACCAGGGTGGTGTCCGGGTTCGCGTGGATGCGTTCGATCAGGTCCGGGTTAATCGCAAAGTGACTGTCATTCAGCCGCGTAAGTACGATCATGTGCTCATCCTGTCTCGAACGACTCGAGGGAGGCGTCATTGTGTACCATCGGCTGCCACGCGGCTCATGTTAGCTAGCGCGGCAGGCCAGTTCGTCGGCCGCTTGCGTGCACAAACGCCTCTGGCCCCGACAGGTGCGGGGCCAGAGGCGTTGCATGAGACGATTACCGCTTCAGGTTGGTGAGCTCCTGCAAGACCTCGTCTGAGGTGGTGATGATTCGGGCGTTGGCCTGAAAGCCGCGCTGGGCGACGATCAGGTTGGTGAATTCCTGCGACAAATCGACGTTGGACATTTCGAGCGCTCCACTGGTGAGAGAGCCGAGACCAGCCGCGCCCGGGGTGCCCAGTTCGGCGCCGCCAGAATTGAAGGTCGCGCGGTACGCGGAGGAGCCAGCCTTCTCGAGCCCGCCGGGGTTGACGAAAGTGGCCAGGGCTATACGACCGATGGCCTGCTGTTCGCCATTGCTGAACAGGCCGATGAGCGTGCCGTCGGCCCCGAGCGTGTAGCTGTTGAGCGTGCCGGCCGCGCTGCCATCGTCGGTGTTGCCGGCGACGGTGGGGAGACCGGCGAAGCCCTTCAGAGCGCTCAGGTCCATAGCGATCTCGTCAACCGTCAGGTTATTCAAGCTGGTGAAATTACCCGTGGCCTTGCCTTGCGCGTCGACCTCAGCGGTGAGCTGCAGCGGTGTTGGCGTCGTGCCCCCTGCCGCGGGTGTTTGGCCGACGGTCCAGCCGTCAACGCCGGGCGCGCCGGTACGGGTGAACGTCAGTGACACCGTTCGGGAATTGCCGAGGTCATCGTAGACATCGACGGTGCGCACAAGGGACTCTTCAGGCAGGGAATCTGCTGGCAGGTTTCCGGTGAAGGTCGCGCTTTGTGACCTCACCGCGGGAACAATCGCGCCGACGGGTAGCGTGATGTTGCTGACCGCTCCGCCAGCGTTGACGACGCCGTTGACGGCGCCCCAACCCTGTACGATCGCGCCGTCGGGTGAGACCAGTCGGCCGGCCGAGTCGAAATTGAAAGAACCGGCGCGGGTGTAGAGGCTTTCACCGCCGAGAGACGTGATGAAGAAGCCATCGCCGGAAATCATAAGGTCGGTAGTCTTGCCGGTGGATTGCGCGGAGCCCTGGGCGAAGTTCGTGGAGATTCCGGCGACCTGCACACCGAGGCCGACCTGGGCTGGGTTGGTACCACCGGTGGTGGCCGTGGCGCCACCGGCGGCCTCGGTCAGCTGCGACAGGGTGTCCTGGAACTGAGTGGCAGACGCCTTGAACGCCGTCGTGTTGACGTTGGCGATGTTGTTGCCGGTCACGTCGAGCATGGTCTGGTGTGAACGAAGGCCAGAGATACCGGAGTAGAGAGAACGAAGCATGAGATATAAGCCTTTCGTGAAAGAAGGAGTACGTGGTGAAGTTGGTGAAGTGGCAAGATCGCTGGGCTTGGGGCCAGCGGTCAGGCCGCGGTGGTCGACTCCGCGGGGTCTTTAGCGACGGCGGCGTCGTCGGTGTCCGTGGGGCGGGTCACGCCGGAGATGACGTCGAGGGCCACCGGTTCACCGTTGACGGTGACCGTGGGAACGGGGCCGGCGAACGATACCGACGAAGCGAGCCCCGTGATTTCGACGCCGTCGGCGTCGGTAT
This sequence comes from Cryobacterium sp. Hb1, assembly GCF_004403585.1. Classification (NCBI taxonomy): domain Bacteria; kingdom Bacillati; phylum Actinomycetota; class Actinomycetes; order Micrococcales; family Microbacteriaceae; genus Cryobacterium; species Cryobacterium sp. Hb1. Next base: position 132,918 of record NZ_SOHI01000007.1, read on the forward strand.
AGGTGACCGTCTCCCCCACCAGGGCGGTCGCCGAGGTGCGCATCTGTAGGGAGAAGCCCTCCTCGCTCGCGGTGGCCATTTCGGTGAGCTTTTCCATCATGGCGAGCTGGGTAGTCTGGGCGATCATCGCGTTGGTATCCATCGGGGAGCTGGGATCCTGGTTTTGCAACTGCTTCACCAGAAGCGACATGAACACCTCCGAGTCCATGGACTGTTTGGGGGTGCGCGTCGTGGTTGTAGACGAGTACATTCCGGTCGGAGCGGCGGCAGTGGCCGCCAGTGCGTCGATAGTCACGGTTTTCTCCTTCTAAGCCAGTACGTCAATGGTGTGGGTAGATCCGAATTGAGGTGGTCGTTGCTCGCGCGGAGTATCCGGTGCTCGGCCATCTGGGCTACGAGCGTCGCTATTGCGTGCGTCAGCCTCGGAGCGCGGCTGACGGGTGGCGCTCGGATCGCCGGCCTGGCTGTCGGACGACAGGTTGAGCTGGGCGCTCAGCCCGGAACCGGCGAGGTCACGACGTAGGTCGGGCAAAATCACGCGCAGGGCGTCCCGGGCCAGGTCTGTAGGAGCGAACAGCTCCACTCGAATACCCTCCCCCGTAACATGCGCCCGCACGGTGACCGGTCCCAGATTGTCGGGGGACACGCTGATGGTCAGCACGTGCTCGCCGGGAGCCGCGGTGGCGAGCGAGAACAGTGGCTTCATGATCTGGGCGGTGAGCGGCATGGCGTTGACCGAAGCGGGCGCGGCCACCACAGCAGTTGTGGGGGTCGACACCACGGCCGGCAACCCGATGGGCCCAGCAGTGGGCAGGGCGGATGCCGCGGGCGCCGATGATGCCGAGTGCGCGACGGCGTCGGTGTCGGTGTCCGCAACGGCGTCGGCGCCTCGCCCGGTCAGCCGTACGGAGTCGGGCACCGCGAAGCCAGACGCCCCCGCGATGGTCACCGCGGTGTTCAGCGTGGCAGTGTTTCTCACCGCACCGGCCTCCACCGCACCGGCCTGCACCCCATCAACCAATGCCGGGCCACCTGCCGCAGTTGCCGGGACGTCTACCGCAGTTACCGGGACGTTTACCGCAGTTGCCGGGACACGTGACGCAGTTACCACTCCGGAGATTGCTGAGGCGGGCGGCGGAGTCGTCGACGCTGTCACAGACGCTGTGACATCAGCCGTGACTTCAGCCGTGGCGAACGCCGTGGGTAGGGCATCAGCCGCGGCTGCTGCCGGGACGGTGGCGCTGCTCGAGGCCGCCGCCGCTTGAGCCGCAGCGGTCGGAGCTGCGACGACGACGGAGGCGAACGTCGTGGCGGTCGGGTCTGCTGCGCCCGCATCGCCGGCGGGTAGCACAACAGCGATAGTTCTTGCTGCAGGGTCGGGGGTACGAAGTGCGGGGATCGTTGCTACGGCGGCCGAAGCAATCGAGGCCGCTGAACCCGCCGTGACACCGTACGTTCCTGCCGTTGCGGCCACTGCCGCAACGGCCGCCGTGAGAGGTACCGCCGCATCGAGTGCGTTCCAGTTAGCACCTGAAGCGGAGGTTACCGGATGGCCAGTGCCGTCGGCGACCACTGCGGCCGTGTTGTCCCACGCAAAAGCCGCCGGGAACGACACGGGGAACGACACGGGGACCACCGCAATGGTGGCATCCGCTGCGACGGAATCGGAGTGCGCTGCGGTCGACGTCGAACCGGCTGTGGAAACCGCAGCCTGATCCTCCGTAGGCTCCGTAGACTCCGTAGGCTCCGTAGGCTCCGTAGGCTCCGGCGACACCGGCGACACCGGCGACACCGGCGCCGATGAAGCGCCAGGGCGCCCCGCAAGGGCGTCATCCATGATCGCCCCGAAGGAGTCGGCGCCCGGCGAAACCGACTTCGTCTCGCGTGGGGCGGCGGGCGCGGGCGGCGCTGCGGCTGGGCGAGAGTGACCGAGAGTGAGACTCATAGTGCGCTTCCCGTAACTGTTGAGTTCTGCTGGGCGAAAGCGGCAAAAGCGGCGTTGAGCCTGTCGGCAGAGCCGGCGCCCGTGACAGCGGTGTCGGTCGGAATGATCCGGCGGATGGTGGTGATGTCGGCATCCGTCATATATGCCTCGCGCAGGCAAACGGTACGGCCCGGATACGGCGCATGAATGACCTTGTTATCGCCGGCGTAGATAAGAATGTGATCGCCACCGCCAGTGACGATGAGGTCGCCAGGCTGGGCTTCGGCGAGGGAAGCGACCTCGGTTCCCATCTTCATCTGCCCCGACACGAGTCGCGGCAGTTCTATTCCGATATCGGCATAGACGGTCTGCACGAGTCCGGAGCAGTCCATTCCGCTGGAATCTTCACCACCGAACACGTAGGGCACCCCAAGGTATTTCTCCGCGGAGGCGACCACGTCGGTGCCGGTTGCGCCCATGCCCGATCCGGTCGCGTTGGTTGCGGTCGTGCCGGCGGTGCCGAGTGCCGCCGCGAGAGTCGCGGCAAAGCTCCCAGCCGAGGCGGACGCCGCAGCGGTCGTCGCCGCTGTGGCCGTTAGCGCTGTAGCCGTTGTCGTTACCCGGTCTGCAGGCACACCGGAGAGCTGCTGCAGAGTGGCCTGGATCTGGCTGATCCGCCCCATGGCCGCGATCATCGTCATGGTGTCTCCTCCTCGTTCCTTGTGGCGGTATCGCTCGTGCCGGTATGTGAGCGATGCCAGCGTGCCCCGGCAATTTCGTCGAGCACGGTCTGCTCCGCGTGCAGGTCTTGCGCCAGCAGGGCGGCAGCGTGCCGCTCGTGCAGTTTTTCGAGCGCGACCGACTCGGCCCTGGCCGCGTTGAACGTTTTCTGGGACGAATCCAGGCTCTCTTGGTGGTTGCGGCCAACGGCTTCAAGCTCGGCAAGCATGCTGCGCGACGACGACCGCGCCGCGGCCATGGCGTTGAGAGCAGCGATGGTCTGCGGGGAATTGCCGAGGGCGCCGAGCGCGGTGCGGGCGCGCCCATGGCGGGCCTCGATCGCCGCCACCCGGGCGTTCGCTTCGGCCAGGTCGAGGGCAGCCTGGTCCTGCTGCAGCTTGCGCAACCGCAGCAGTCCGGCAAGAGGAAAGAGGCGGCTCATGCGACAGCCCCGAACGCACGGGTCAGTCGGGTGAGCTGGGCCCAGGCCTGCTCGCTGGGAGTCTGGTCGTTCATCCGCTGCTGTAGAAAAGCTTTGATGGCCGAGTCATTCTCAACGGCCGCATCGACCAGCGGATTGGTGCCGGCCCGATATGCTCCGACGTCGAGCAGGTCCTGCGCGCCCTGACGGGCCGCCATCACCGTGCGCAGGGCCGTCGCGATCGCGTTTCGTTCCGGACTGTTCACCCGCGAGGCCACGCGAGAAATGGAGGCGAGCACATCGACCGACGGAAAATGGCCGGTGACGGCAAGCTTACGGTCGAGCACGACGTGACCGTCGAGAATAGACCGCGCCGCATCCGCGATCGGTTCGTTGTGGTCATCACCGTCGACGAGCACGGTGTAAATTCCAGTGATCGAGCCGGTTTCACCGGTTCCGGCGCGTTCGAGGAGTCGGGCCAGCACCGAGAACGTCGACGGCGGATAGCCACGGGTAGCCGGCGGTTCGCCAACTGAGAGGCCGATTTCGCGCTGGGCCATGGCGACGCGGGTGAGCGAGTCCATCATGAGCATGACGTCGGCGCCCTGATCGCGAAACGATTCGGCGATGCGGGTCGCGGTGAACGCGGCGCGCAACCGCATCATTGCGGGTTCGTCCGAGGTGGAGACCACGACGATGGAACGGGCCAGGCCTTCCGGGCCCAGATCGTCTTCGAGAAACTCCCGAACCTCACGCCCGCGCTCCCCCACCAGCGCGATGACCGATACCTGAGCATCCGTTCCGCGGGCGATCATCGACAGCAGCGAGGACTTTCCCACGCCGGAACCGGCGAACAATCCGAGGCGCTGGCCACGCCCGACCGTCGTGAGCGTGTCGAGAACGCGCACGCCCAGGTGCAGCGGGGTCATGATGCGTGCCCGGTGCATGGCCGACGGGCTGTCATGTTCGAGCAAGACGGCACCGTCGGAATCGAGCGGCCCCTTGCCGTCGATCGGGCGGCCGAGACCGTCGATGACGCGCCCGAACAGGCCGCGACCGGTAGGCACGAGCAGGGACGAACCGGCTGATCGCACCCGGGCCCCCGCCTGCAACCCGGTGATACGGCCAAGAGGCATACACCGAATGCTGGTCTGGGTCGTGGCGACGACCTCGGCATCGATTCCTCCGTGGCCTGGACGGGCGTCGAGAGTGACAATGTCGCCGATTGCCGAGCGCAGGCCACGCACCTCTACGCCGAGCCCGACGATGGACGACACGATACCGACCCGCTCCGGGCGGCCGGCTTCGATCGCTTGTGCGAGCTGTGCGGTGCGTGGGCGCCAGGCTGTGATCATGCTTCGGCCTCGGCAAGGGCGGCCTTCGCGCGGGCGAACGCCGTGCTGATGCGTGCGTCGAGAAACCCGTCACTGAATTCCGTAATGGCGTCTCCGCGCTCGAGCTCGGAATCGGCGACGAAGCGGATGCTCTCCAGCGCCCGCGTCTGCGCGTGCAGCACGACAAGGTCCTCCGGGTGCATGCGAATGCTGTGGACCTCGCTGCGATCGAGTTGGTCGGGCTGGTACAGAGCGCGTTCCAAAGCCCGGCGAGCCGACGGCTCGGTATGGCTGAGTTCGCAGCCCAGAATGGCTTCGGCCAGTTCGAGCGACGTGTTGACGAGGGTGGATTCCGCCTGCTGAATAAGTGGGATGCTGCGTTCGTCGAGGGCGCGGGCGGCGGCGGCGAGCAAACGCACCGCGTGGTCGATCTGCGTTTCACCGTAGCGTTCATTTTCGGCGTGTTCGGCGTTGATCTCTTCGGCGCGGCGCGCGACATCCCCTGCGGCCAGACGCAGCCCTTCGGTATAGCCGGCGGCGTGGCCTTCTGCGCGCGACTGCTCGGCGGCACGGTTCTGTTCTTCGTCGTGCAGACGCGGAAAGGCTATACGGCCGAACCCGGTGTCAGTTGACATATTCGTCCTCGGCACCGCGCTGCACCGTGATATTTCCCTGCGCTTCCATATCGCGAATAGCGCGCACGATTTCGGCGCGGGCGTCTTCGACCTGGCGCATGCGCACCGGACCGAGGCTCTTGGTCTCGTCGTCGAGCACATCGCGGTTGCGCTCGGAGAGGTTCGCCCGAATGACCTCGATGACGGCGTCGGTGCTGCCCTTCATCGCCAGGGCCAGCACATTCGTGTCGATTCCGCGCAGTACCTGCTGCACGTCCCGGCTTTCGAGCTTGACGATGTCGGCGAAGGTGAGCATGCGTGAACGAATCTCTTCGGCGAGGGCGGGGTCGCGTTCTTCGAGACTTTCCAGAAGCGCCCGCTCGGTAGCGGCATCCGCTCGATTGATGATGTCAACGAGCGGCTGGATACCGCCGATGACTTCTGCGCTGGCGCGCGCCACGATCTTGCCGGTGCGCAGTTTGAGTGTGTCTGTGACGATGCGGATGGCCTCGGGGGTAGCACTGGACATCGTGGCGATGCATTGCGCTACGTCGGTGCGCAAACTGGCTTCCATGCCGGCCAGAACAGCCGATGCCTGATCGCGCCTCAAGTGCGCCAGAACGAGAGCGACGGTCTGGGGCATTTCGCCATCGAGCAGGGTGAGTACGTCGCCGGGCTCTGATGGGTCTAGAAACTCGAAAGCCTTGCCGGCCATTGAGGTGGCGACCCGATTCATGACACCGGCCGCGCGCTCAGCGCCGAAGGAAGCCTCGAGCAGGCCGATCGCGAAGTCGTGCCCGCCCCGGGACAGACGGCGGCCCTTGAGGCTAATTTCGTGAAACTCGTTCAGCGTGGCTTCGGCCAGTGCCGGATCGACGTTGCGCAGTTGAACAATCTCGCCCGCGATGACCTCGGCTTCGATATCGCTGAACTCTTTCATGACCTCGGTCGCGCGCTGACGGTCCATGTTCATGAGCACGACGGCGACCTTCTGGGTGCCGCTCAATACCGTGAGTACATCGCTCATGCTGGCTGCCGATCGTCCATGAGTCCGCGCAGGAACTCCGCGGTGCTGCGCGGGTCGCTCTGGGCGAGCGCGTCGATTTCTGCACGACGGATGTCGGTGTCGCTGGGCACGAACGCCACGGTCGGGAGGATCTTGGTCGGGGTGTCATTGCCCTGGTCAAGGAACAGGGTTGCCGGTGACGCGGTGACCGACAGCGGTTTCGGCGCTTCACCGAGCGAGTCCTGCACTTGGGCAAGGTCACCGATCTCGACCGATTCCCGGCTCTGGCGCCGTGATCGACGCGCGTACAGAATCAGGCTGACAACGAGCGTGATGACAATGCCGGCGGTGATCACGGACACCCGCAGAATATCGGCGAACCGTTCGGCGGCCGCGGCATCCGCTGCTGCTTGGAGCGCCGCTGCTGCCGCTGCGGCACCGGCGGTGTCAAAGGCCATGACCTCCACGGTGACAGCGTCACCGCGAATGGCGTCGATTCCAGCTGCGGAGGTGACGAGGGAGGTGATGTCGACCACGTTGAGATTGGCGGCGGCATCCGCGTCGACGGCCACGGAGACCGTCTGCCGGGTGATTGCCCCGGCCGGGATAGTACGGCTCTCGGTCACTTTATTGACCGCGTTATTGCGGGTGGTCGATTCGCTTGAGAACGTGCCGTCGGTGGCACCATCGGCCGCGACGGCCGCCTCTGCACCGAGCACACCGGCGGCGTTGCCCCCGGTTCCCGTATAGGTTTCCGTGTCAACGGATTCGTTGAGGGCCGGAGTCTCGATCGGGGCGGTGAACGACTCTTCCACCCGTTCGGCCGATTCATAGCTCATGTCGGCAGCAACGACGACGGTGGAGTTGCCGGCACCGACGACCTTGTCGAGCATGGCCTGCACGGCGTTACCGACACGAGATTCATAGTCAGAGGCCTGTTGCTCCGCTCCCCCCGTGGCGCCGATTCCAACGGCGGAGAGAACGGCGCCGGTCGAGTCGACGACAGCTACGTCGGCTGCGCCCATGCCGTCGATTGAGGCGCTCGTCAGGTGGACTATCGCCTGCACCTGGTCGTTGGAGAGTGAAACGCCGTTTTCAGTTTCAACGAAAACGGATGCCGTCGGGTCGTTCTTCTCCGACACGAACACACTGTCTTCGGGGATCGCCAGCCGTACCGAAGCAATTTGAACGCCATCGAGCGCACCGATGGTCTTGGCAAGCTCGCCCTCGAGTGCACGCTTATACGTTACCGACTGCTGAAATTCACTCGACGTGACACCCATGGTGTCGAGCAGGGAATATCCCCCGGTGCTCGACGTGGGCAGGCCGGCCGAAGCCGCCTTGATGCGTTCGTCGTAGACGTTCGCTTCGGGCACCAGAATGGTGGCGCCGCCATTTGCCAGTTCGTACTCCACACCGTCAGCCCTCAGCTGTTCGACGATGCTATTGGCGTCTTCGCCGCTGAGACCGGAGAACAGGGGCGTGAAAGCCGGCTTGGTCACCCACATGCTGAGCGCGGCGATGCCGAGTACGAGTACCGCGACGCCAATGATGGCGACTGTGCGCTGGGCGATGGTGAACTCGCGAATGGCGTTTCCGAAGCGCTTGAACACGCTGGTGACCTGCCGGGGCATCAGGCCTGCATCCTCATGATCTCGTTGAACGCGTCGACACCTTTGTTACGCACGGCGGCGACGAGTTCCATGGTCACCTGCGCGCGAGTAGATGCAATCGTGGCGGTGTGGATGTCATTGAGGTCACCGGTCACGGCCTGAATGGCGAGGGCGTTCGACGTTCCTTGCAGCTGCTGCAGGTTGTCGACGGCGCCCGAGAGCGCGGTGCCGAAGCCGGAGCCATCAGTGCGCTGCGTGGCGGTCGTGGCAGAAGTGCCCATGACGCCGGAGAGCGACGTTGCGGCGGTGGTTGCGTTGATAGCGCTGAGCGGCATCAGCCACGTCCGATCTGTAGTGCGGCTTCGTAAGCAGTCTTGGCCCGGTCGACGACGGCGGCGTTGGCCTGGTAGCCACGTTGGGCCATGATGAGGTTGCCCATCTGCTTCGCCAGGTCGATTTCGGGGTACCGCACGTAACCGTCGGCATCGGCCAAAGGATGCTCCGGCTCGTAGACGAGGGTTCCCTCAGCGCCGCCAAATGCGGCACTCACGCTGGCTCCGACGTTGCCGGCTCCTTCCTGCGCCACGATGTAGCGTTCCTGGAAGGCGGCGTCGTTGGTTGCCGTGGCGGTATTGGCGTTGGCGAGGTTGTCGGCGATGGCGTCGAGCCATTTGCGGTGCAGGGTCATTCCGCTTCCGGCGATACCGATGGCGTCGACCATCAGGCGGTCTTCATCGCGGCGCGCATTGATGTGGCCGGCCCCTCGACTGCCCGAGCCGCGAACTGGTAGCGCAGCAACGCATCGATGTTGGCGAGGGTCTCGGTGTCGAGGTTGACGTTGTTGCCGTTCAGCAGGGTCGGATCGAGTGAGCGCTCGGTTGTGGCCGCCGCCAGGCCACTGCCATCGGCGACTGACTGGGCCAGGGCGTTCTCGAAGGAGACGACCTTGGCGTGATAGTTGGGCGTATTGATATTCGCGATGTTGTTCGCGATCGTGCGCTGGCGCAGGGCCAACCCGTCCAATGCGCTGGTGAGCGCTAGAGAGGTCACGGAATCAAGCATGCGTACCCGCTTCGTCGACGAAAGACACGACGGCCGATCCGTGGCCTGATGGTGAGCACTCCGTGCTCACCACTTGCTATCGGTCAGCCCGACAGAACCGTAAGCAGTTCGGGAGAACATTCTCTGGGATTGTTGCGCTACGGGTGATGGCGGTTGTTCAACCGGCAACATCCAGATACACGGATGCCCGCGCGTCGCGATCCGAAGGCACCAACCGTACGGCCGTGAGGTGTTTGAGTGTGAGACTTCGCGCTTGTTCGAGTTCGATGATGAGTTTTTGCTGGTTGGTGAGCAAATCACTGGCTCGAACGGCGAAGTCCGCAGGCAGGGTGCCGAGGCCGACCGGTGGTGTCCAGGTCGTCAGTGCCGCCGCGAGTTCCCCCTCCGCGCTGGTTGACCCTGACGTGGTTCGCGCCGCCATGGTTCGCGCCGCTGCGTCAAGCGAGAGTTCAAGCGCGTCAAGGGCGGCCGCCCATGCGACGCGAGCCGCGGCATCCGTTGTGGCGGTCTCAGCCAATGCCGAGCTCACCGCTTCGGCCTGCGGCTGGCGCCGGCGTGGCCGGCAGCAGCTCAGCCGCTTCGTGCCAGGTCTGCCGCAGCGGCTCGAGCAGCACGATGCACTCGTGCGTGCGGGCGGGGTTGCGGCTGGTGTTCGCGCTGACCATAGCGGTGGAGACATAGGTATAGAGCGAGAAGAGTCCCTCGCCGCCGTCCCACGCCTCGACGATGAGCGACGTGCTCAGCTCCGACACGATTGCCTGGGCGTGCAGCAGATTGTCTGACGCTGTCTGCCAGTCCTGACGCTGCTGGGCCGCTTCGGCGCGGTTCAAATCGAGCAGCAGACGGTCGTAGAGCATCGTGAGCAGCCGAACCGGGGTGGCTGAGAGCACCGCGTCGCGGTTGTAGCGCGAACGCTGGGCATTGGATCCTGCACTCATGGTCATCGTCATCATTTCGAGGTGGAGCTGGTCAGGGCGCTGACCTGGGCGGTGAGCCAGGCCGATTGAGCGTTCATGTTGCTGAGCTGTACTTCCATCGCAGCATAGGTGCGTTCCAGGGTGGACCGGCGAGATGCCAGTCGAAGGTCCCAGCTGTCGATCTGGGTGCCGAGGCTCTTCACCAGAGACTCCTGCCCGGTGATCTTCGACGTGATCATGCCGTCGTACTTGTCGGAAGCACTCGTGGCAGCAGTGGCGACGCGACTGGAGATCTCGCTGAGCACCAGCTTGACGAACTCGGGGTCGTTCTTCATCGCCGTGGCGAACTTGTCGGCATCGAATTGCAGGGTGCCGGTTTTGGTGATGCTGATGCCGATTTCACTCGGTGAGCGGCCGTCGACCGGAGACGACGCCGCGTTCAGAATGAGCTGCTTGACATCGCGCACGGTGCTGTCGCCGCTGAACACGCCGCCCGAGACGATAGCTTTTCCGGTGCTGTCGGTGCTGTTCACAACGGCAGACTTCGTCGAGATGAGCGCGAAGACACCGTTGAGTGAATCGACGAGACCCTTGGCGAGCGAGCTGACCGCCGCATCATCACGACTCACCCTCACCGTGACCGGGTCCACCGACACGGCCGACACCGTGACCGCAACGCCCGGCAGCAGGTCGGCGAAGGTGTTGGTGGATGACGTCATCGCCTGCTCGGCGGCGGTGCCCTTCCACAGGGTGACTGAGGCGTCTTGGGCGGTGCGGATCAGCGCGGCGCCAGGTGCCGTGAGCATGTTGCTCGAGGTGCCATCGGCCACCATGGCGGAGGTTCCGGCATGCAGCGCGAAGGCGCCGCTCCGGCCGGTCTCGTCGGCAACCAGCTGAAGGCGGTACTGCGTCACGCCCGCGGCGTCGGTGCCGGAGGCGATCTTCGTGGCGGTGATGCCGGCCTCAGCCGCATTGATGGCCGCGACGACGTCGTCGAGCTTGGTACTGGCGGCGGTGATTGCTGTTTCGGTACCGTCGCTGGCGACCAGGGTGTAGTCGACGGTCGATGCTTCGGTCATCGCGGCGGTGACGCCCGACTGGGCCTGCGCGAGCTGGTCGACGACAATGTCGAGCGAGCCGGTAGCGGCGTTGCTCGACGCGGAGGTCGTCACCGTCGCGGAGCTGCTCGTGGCAGCGTAGATATTGAGGGAGTCGGTGGTGGCGCTCTTGTTGGCGAGCATGGCGAGCGAGGCGATTGAGGTGTTCAACCCCTGGAGCGCGGTTACCAGGGTGTTCGAGCTGGAAACCCTGGCCTTCAGCTGATTCTGCGGGCCGGCCTCGAGGGTCATCAGCGAGTTGATGAGCGCGGTGGTGTCCAGGCCGCTGATCAGGCCGTCGACTGCGAGAGACATTGCGTGACCTTCTCTGGGTTTAGTGCTCTGGTGCATTCTGACAGAGCAGATGCCCGTGCTTGTGTGAAAAAAGCCTGGGGCTGCCGAGGCGCGTATCCAAAACGCGCCTCGGCCACCACCAAGCTCAGATCAGGATCGATCTGGTCGTGCGATTGAGCGGGTGTTACTGGAGAAGCTGCAGAACGCCCGAGTTGCTCTGGTTCGCCTGCGCGAGCATGGCGGTACCGGCCTGCGACAGGATGTTCGCCCGGGTGTACTTGACCATTTCCTCGGCCATGTCAGTGTCCCGAATACGCGAACCAGCAGCGGTGAGGTTCTCCTTGGAGACGGCCAGGTTCTTGATGACGCTCTCGAACCGGTTCTGCGAAGCACCGAGGTCTGCACGGGCGCTCGAGACACTTGTCAGCTGCTTGTCCAATACGCCGATTGCAGCGGCGGCTCCGTCTGCAGTCGAGAAGTCCAAGGCAACATCCGCAACGGCGCCCGTGGAAGAGGAATCCGTCACATCGGCAGCGACCGTGCCGGAAACCACAATCTTGTTGTCTGTCGTATTAGTCAGCGCCGTGTTGTTCGACAAGATGTTGTACTTGCCCGCCGCTGTACCAGCGGTCACCGTGAATTCGCTTCCCACACCGGCCTGCAGCTTCTTCAGTACACTTGCGTCAGAATCGGTAGCCAGCAGATCGATCGTCTTGGTTTCTCCACCGGTCTGAGCGATACTTACTGTCGTTGCAGTGGCTGACTTAACTTGAACATCAAGGTTCTGAACTGCTCCTTCCAGCGCAACTCCATCGGCGTCCAACCCCTTGAGTGCGTTGACCACAGTGTTGACGTTCGCAGTACTAAGTTTGACTGCGATCTGACTACTCGCGTCGCCGTTCGCGCCGACCTGGAAGCTGAGGTCAGCACCACCTGCGAGGAGCTTGGTGCCGTTGAAGTTGGTCGAATCGCTGATACGAACCAGTTCCTCGCGGAGCGCATCTACCTCGGTAGTGATCGCCTGGCGTGAGTCCGCGTTGTTCGAGTCGTTACCGGCCTGAACGGCGAGGTCACGAACTCGCTGCAGAATGGACTGCACCTCGTTGAGCGAACCTTCAGCGGTCTGGATGACGCTGACGGCGTCCTGAGCGTTGCGGGCGGCGACGGTGAGGCCACCGACCTGCGACTTCAGGCCTTCCGAGATTGCGAGGCCGGCTGCGTCATCCGCTGCACGGTTGATGCGAAGACCGCTGGAAAGCTTTTCCAGGGACTTGGACAGGTCGTTCTGTGTTGTTGCGAGGTTGCGGTACGCGTTGTTCGCCGCAATGTTTGTGTTTACCTGCATGGCCATGATGAATCCTCCGTGATTGGGTCGAATACACCGGCCCATCCATGGGCCAGCACTGTGAGCTATCGGCCAGTTTCGGAGGCGGGTTAGAAAACCGCAGGGACTGTTTTGTCAGCACCGTGCGTGGTGCTCACTGGTGAGCGTGCTTGATTGGCGCCACCGCGGGCGCCGCCGTGCAGCGATAGGAAAGAGTCAGGATGCAGCGCGGGCGGTGTCGAGACGTTGGGGTTCCTGCGCGGTGCGGGTCATTCCCACGCTTGCCAGGCCAGCGAGGCGGGCCAGGTAGGCGCTGCGGCGGGCCGGCGCGATGCGGGACTCCGGCTTGAACTCTGCCACGGTCTCGTCGGAGTAGTGCGTGACCAGCCCGTCGCGCAGCAGGCGAATCGCTTCGGCGCGCGTTTGCGACACGGCAGAGTGGGTGGTGCCGAGCTCAGCCGCGATGTCCTTGACCGAGCGATCATCGAAATAGACCTGCTCGACGATGGCACGCATCTTGTCGGGCAGGGCGCCGACCGCTGCACGCAGGTAGACCAGGCGTTCGGTGGAGAGCAGTGATTCTTCTGGCATGGCCGTATCAGCCACGAGAAACTCGGCGGTTGTGTCGTCGAGAGCTGAGAGGGTGCGGGCCGCATCAGCCAAGCCCGCCGCTGCGGTATCGCGGTCGACGCCAAGAGCGTCAGCGATCTCGTTCACATGGGGGGTGCGCCCCAGCGCTGCCGAGAGCGTGTCCTGCACGGCAAGGGTTTCTTTGATGCGACGGCGAGCCGAGCGGGTCGCCCAGTCACTCGAGCGCATGTCGTCGGCGAAAGCGCCGATAATGCGGCGGCGAGCGAAGGCACCGAAGGGAACTCCGAGAGCGGGATCGAAGGCGTCCGCGGATGTGATCAGTGCCAGGGCGCCGGCCGACGCGAGGTCATCGCGGGACAGGTGACGAGCCTTGGCCCAGACCTCCGATACGAGATAGCCGACAAGCGGCAGGTTCTCAACGACAAGCGCATTACGGTCTTTCCGATTCACAGCGGCCCCCGAAACATGTCACGTGTCTCCAGCGTGGGGGGATGACCTGATCACCCCAACGCGAGGCACATCGGCCTCAGGGTCAAAGGTACCCCAGTTATGGGCAAATGGGGACCATTCAATGCCCATTTATGGCATAGTTTCGTCCTCTTTTTAGAGGACACGCTCGCTATTCTCACCTTGAATTCCCTAACCGGCGTGACAGGGTGGCCGATAGTGGTCACGAATGAACTGGACGGCACGCATCGGTGTGACGCTGGCCTAGGCCAAAAATGATGGGTGGAGTAGTCATGGGCGCCAATGAACTGTCTGCGCTGCTGTGGCGCGAACGCGAGCTGTTGGAGCTTCTCATCTTCAAACTCCAAGAGGAGCAGTTGTTGCTCCAGGGCGGCAAATCGCGCTGGCTGCAGTACGCCACACGGGAAGTCGAACAGGTTTTGATGTTGGTACGGGAGGCAGGCCTCGGCCGCACGGTCGAAGTCGCTGCGCTGGCCACCCAGTGGGGCACTTCCGAGGACGCCACCCTGAGTGAACTCGCTGCACACTCCCCGGCCGGCCCGTGGGGCGAAATCTTCGCCTCTCACCTGAAGGCCATGGGCGATCTCACCCTGCAGATCAGGGAACTGCGGGACACGAACGAACGATTTATTCGTGCGGCGGTTCGCTCCACTCAGGAGACCCTGAGCACGTTGAACGTCAACACCCGTACCTACGATGCGAGTGGCGCAACCGCCGCTCCCGAAACCGTCGCTCGTATCTTCGACCGCAACCTGTGAGGCACCTCATGACCTATCAGCGACACGACTGGACCACCCGGTGAGCACGTTCGGCGGTTTGAACACCGCGTACACCGGCCTCGTCGCAGCGCGGCAAGGCCTCAACGTGGTCGGGCAGAACATCGCCAACGCCAATACAGATGGTTACACCCGGCAGCGCGTGTCAACCTCTGCACTTGGCGCCACGGCCTCGACCGGCGTCTTTTCGCAGGGCGCCCGGGTCGGCGAAGGGGTAGCCATGGTCGGGATCGAACGCCTCGCCAGCACCCAACTCGACTCGCGGGTGCGAGCGACTGCCGCAACCGCCGGCTACACGGCAGTACGTGCGAATGCGTTCGCCTCGGTCGAAGACTCGCTGAATGAACCCGGCGAGAATGGCATCTCCGCCAAGCTCGACGAATTCTGGGCCGGCTGGCAGACAGTCTCCAATGGCACGGACACGGCCGCCCCTGCCGCGCTGCTGCTCGGAACCGCCGGCGAGCTGGTCACGCAGATCTCGGAGGGCTATCGGGCCGTCTCGACCGAGTGGACATCGGTGCGCACCGACCTAAACAATATGGTCTCCGAACTCAACGGCGCGGCCACTCAGGTCGCCGCGCTCAACGTGCAGATTCGCCAGAGCCTCGCCACGGGCGGTACGGCCAATGAACTGCTCGACCAGCGCAACTCCCTCACCACCACGATCGCCGCCCTCACCGGAGCCACCGTCACCGAGCAGGCTGACGGCACCGTGAACGTGCTCGTCGGCGGTAACGCGCTCGTCTCTGGGGAAACGGCTCATCAGCTGGACGTCACTGGTGCACGGGTCATGCAGGACAACGTGTCCGTGCAGCTTGAGTGGAGAGGCAGCGCTCGCACACCGGTCTCAATAGACGGCGGCGAAATCGCCGGCGCGCTGTCATTGCTGGGCCCGGCCAGTCAAGACACTCTGGCCACGGGTGGTGCTTTGGCCGAAGCCGCAGATGCCTATAATTCGTTCGCCGAGGACCTCGCCAAAAAGGTCAACGATATTTACGAGACCGGCTTCACACAAGCGCATAATGACGGCCAGGTCTTCTTCGCCGTCGCGTCGGGGGCACCCACCGCGCAGGCTCTCAGTATTGTGCCGAAGGCATCCGCTGATATGGCCGTTCGCGCATCAAGGGACTCTGGCGCGTATGACAGCACGATAGCGGATGCAATCGCCCAGCTGGGCGCCGGATTCGCCCCGGATGGCAACGTCATCGTCTCACCGAGCACGGTCTGGTCGGACTTCGTGACGAAGACCGGCGTGCTCACGCAGAGCGAGCTGCAGTCGGCAGCGCTGGCCAGCTCGACGTCGTCGGGGGCCGCCAACCAACAACTCGCCAACTCCTCGGTCGACCTCGACGAAGAGAACGTGAACCTGCTCATGTTCCAGCACGCGTACCAGGGGGCGGCTCGCATGATGACGGCCGTCGACGAAATGCTCGACACCCTGATCAACCGCACCGGATTGGTGGGGAGGTAGATCATGATCGATCGGGTGACCAACCAGACCCAGATGCGCGCGGCCCAGCGCAATCTGCAAGAGAACCTGAGCCAGCTGGCGCGCTTGCAGGAACAAGCCAGCACGCTGAAGACCATCAATCGTTCCTCGGACGACCCGACCGCCGCCGCAGCCGCGATGTCGGTGCGAGCCGAGATACGCGCGGTGGACCAGTACAGTGCCAACGCTGACAACGGCAACAACTGGCTGACCACGATCGACTCGGCCCTGTCGTCGGCCACCGACATTATGAACCGCGTGCGCGACCTCACGGTGCAGGGCGCGAACTCCGGAGCGCTCACGGCTGCCGCGAAGGAGGCGATCGCCGTGGAGTTGGAGGGTCTCAAGACCGACCTCGCGACCCAGGCCAACACGACGTTTCTCGGCCGTAGCGTCTTCGCCGGTAATTCGGATGATGCCACGGCGTTTACCACCGTGGGCACCCCGGCACGCACCGTCTACACTGGCGGCGAGGGCAGCGTCGACCGACGCATCAGCGCTACCAGCACCGTGCGGGTCGACGCCGACGGCGGAGCGATCTTCGACGCACCGACCAGCACGGGCTCCGGCTCGGTGTTCGATCTGATCGACAACATCGTGACAGATTTGCGTGCCCCGACGGCCGTTGATGTGGGCGCACACCTTACGACTATTGATGAACGGATGGCAGTCATGGTTGGTCAGCACACAGAAATCGGTGCCCGTCAGGTGCAAATTGAACGCGCCCAGTCCACCCTGCTCGAAAAAGCCGGCACACTGGATGCCCAGCGCTCCGGCATTGAAGACGCCGACCTCGGCCAAGTCATCCTCGACTTGAAACTACAGGAAATGACCTATCAGGCTGCGCTCGCTGTCACTGCCCGTGTACTCCAACCGACACTGATGGACTTTCTCGCATGAGTAGTACTCTCACCAGTCCGACTCTGAGCTTTGTGTCTCCCCCACCCGGGTTGGCTCCGCTCACCGACTTTGTGCTCGACGAGATCGACGGAGCCGCTGGTCTGTATTCCCTGCAGGCATTCGCTCAGCCGACCACGCGCCTGTTCGTGCTGGACGCCGCCATCTTTCTGCCGAGCTACACCCCGGCAATCTCCAGCGAGCAGTCCATGGCCCTGTCGCTGACGACGCCCGACGACGCTCTCGTGCTCGTAGTCATCAACCCCGGCGAGAGCACCACGACGGTGAACCTGATGGCTCCCATCGTGGTCAACGCCCACACCGGTGCCTGCGCCCAGGTCATCCTCGATGACCAGGACTGGCCCTTGAACGCCGAGCTCGGCGCTGGCAAAAACTAGTTTTTGCGCCGGTCCAGCCTGAGCAGACGATCTGACCCGGGATGGCAAGATCGCAAACATCGCATTTATCTACGAACTTCAAGCCGATAAACTCCGATAAAACCTGAGTCAGTCTCGTTTTCGTGTTCGATCTCTGAGATACTTGTTGTATGGCGATCACCGACGATCCACCTCCAAATTCGGAGCCTCCACGTGCAAACCGTACAGCTGCTCAAGGCACCGATAAAGCCGCTCACGAGCGTGCCGACGTTACTGTCCCTCGCACGAGCAGTGCGGAGTCCGCCGCCGACACATCCGCCGCCGACGAGTCCGCCGCCGACGCTCTAATCGCTGGGCCCGCTACGGCTGACGCACTGGCCGCGGAGAATGCTGCGGCTGACGCTCGCTCGGCGGACAATGCCGCCGCCCGGGCGGAGTGGGTGGCTGAGATGGCGGCTGCGGGGATTGTGCCCGGCAAGCCCCCGCCCACGCGGAGGTCGGCCGGGCGCAAGACGGTGTCGGGGGTGCAGGCGTTGCATTATGTGGTCGCGGCATCCCTGCAGGATTGGAAGTCGCGCCCCGCCGATACGGAGCAGGTGCGGCTGCTCGATGCAGTCCGGGAGTGTGACCGCGCTATCAACCGTGCCTATGCCGCGCGGGCGGCCGCGATTGACGGCCTCGCCCAGTGGGTGACCAGTACGGCCGTGACCGGGCGGCCGGTGCCCCGCGTGATGCTGACTCAGGAAGCACAAGCTGCCGGGGACCAAGGCCGGCCGTTGCAGCGCTGGTCAGAGAAACAAGCCGCCGAGGAAGGCCTCGTCGCCGAACTGAGCTGTCTTCTGCGCGTGCACGAGAACACGGCCCGCAACCTGCTCTGTACCAGCAGAAAGTTGCAGCACAACCTGCCCGCCACCCGTGCCGAGCTTGAAGCGGGGCTGATCAGCTACCGGCACGTGGAGGTCATCGTCGACAACGCCCTGTCGCTGCCTGACGATGCCTGGGTTACGTTCGAAACCGAGGTGCTGGCCGGGATCGAGAACCTCACGGTCGGGCAGTTGAAGAAGCGGGCGATCACCGTGCGGGAACTTTCCCATCCTGAATCCATCGTCACCCGCCACAAGAAAGCGCTCAGCCAGCGCTGCTTCTTTGTCATGCCCGCCCGCGACGGCATGGCCTGCCTCGAACTCACCCTCAGCCAGGAAGACGCCGCCGCTATTAGTGATCGCGTCGACACCCTCGCGCGCAGCCTGCACAACGCCGCCCAGCAAGATCCCGTCGACACCCGTACCCTCGGCCAGCAACGCCTCGACGTCGCCGTCGACCTGCTCCTTACCGGGGTGACCGAAACCGGTCTGGGCGCCGGGGTGCAGGGGCTGGTGAACGTGACCGTGCCGGTGCTGACGCTGATGGGCCTCAGTGATGAGCCCGGCACCCTCGACGGGTTCGGCCCCATCGACGCCAAAACCGTTCGCCGCGTCGCCGCCACGGCGAAAAGCTTCACCCGCATCCTGATTCACCCCGAGACCAGCGCGGTTCTCAGCGTCGGTAAAACCCGCTACAAAGTACCCGCCGACCTGAAGAAATGGCTCGAGATCCGCGACGGAACCTGCCGGTTTCCCGGCTGCACCCGCCAGGCCCGTCACAGTGAAATCGACCACACCCACGACTGGCAATACAACGGCGAAACCCGTTGGGACAACCTCGCCCACCTCTGCAAACGCGGCCACCGACTGAAGACAGAGTCCGGCTGGACCGCACGGCAAACCGCTGACGGCGTCCTGCACTGGACCTGCCCCGCCGGCAAGCATTACGCCACCCACCCTGCCACCCGACTCGGCCCGCACTCAGCGTCGCGCGAACGCGACCCCGCCGGCGATACCGCGCCGCGACCCGTCGACGTCTGGGCCGAACTCGCCAACCCTCACCCAGACAGCAACAGCACCCCGTTTTAACCGTTCGCCCAACCCTTCTCGCCTGCTGCTGCGGCTACCCGTCTGCGGCTAGCGCGACTCGGCGTCGATCAGGGCAGCCTCGAAGGCGACCCAGGGCAGCATGGCGCACTTGACCCGGGCCGGGTAGCGCGACACTCCCCCGAACGCGGCGGCATCCCCGAGAACTTGCTCGTCGGGCTCAATCTTGCCGCGGGAGCGCAGCATCTCGCGAAAGTTGTCGAGCAGGGCGCGTGCCTCGGTCGTGCTGAGGCCACGCAGGGTGTCGGTGAGAATCGAAGCGGATGCCTGCGAGATCGAGCAGCCCTCACCGGTCCAGACCAGGTCGGTGACCGTCTCGGCGTCGATCGAGACGCGTAGGGTGACTTCGTCACCGCAGGTGGTGTTGATCTGGTGCGATTCGGCCACCCGCAGGCCGCTCGCCGTGCCGATCGCTATGGCGTCCGCCAGCGGCGTGAGATCGACCGCCCCGTGGCGGGCCTTCGCGTGCTCGAGAATGATGGTCTGGTAGAGCTGCTGCAGGTCACTCATGGCTTGACACCGAAGAAGGGAGCGACTTCGGCGAGGGTGGCCAGAAACAGGTCGACCTCGTCGGTGGTGTTGTAGAGGTAGGTGCTTGCCCGGGTGGATGCGGTCACACCGAGCCGGCGGTGCAGCGGCTGGGCGCAGTGGTGGCCCACCCGCACGGCGATGCCGGCATCGTCAAGAAACTGGCCGACATCGTGGGCGTGCACTCCGGCGACATCGACGGCGGCGAGCCCGAGCCGTTCCACGCCGAGCCCGGGGCCGAGCAGGCGTACGCCGGAGATCTCGGCGACCCCGGCGACCAGGCGCTGGCCCAGCTGGGCTTCCCAGGCAGCGACCCGATCCATGCCGGTTTCGCTCAGGTAGTCGACGGCCGCCGCCAGCGCGATCGCCTGCGAGATGCGCTGCGTACCGGCTTCGAAGCGCTGCGGCGGCGCGAGAAACTCGGCAGTGTGCATGTCCACGGTAGTGATCATCGATCCGCCGGTCAGAAACGGCGGCATGTCGGCGAGCAGCTCGGCCCGGCCATAGAGCGCGCCGATGCCGGTGGGGCCGAGCATCTTGTGGCCGGAGAAGACGGCGAAGTCCACATCGAGCGCCTTCACATCGACCGGCAGGTGCGGCACGGTCTGGCAGGCGTCGAGTACGACCAGTGCCCCGACTTTACGCGCCAGCGCCACGAGATCGGCAACCGGGTTGATGGTTCCGGTGACGTTCGAGCCATGGGTGAAGGCGAGGAGCTTCGTGTGTTGACCGACGATATCCGCTGCGGCCAGCAGATCGAGGCTGCCGTCATCGAGCACGGGAATGAAACGCAGGGTGGCCCCGGTGCGCTGCGCCAGTTGCTGCCAGGGAATGAGATTGGCGTGGTGTTCCATCTCGGTGACCACGATCTCGTCGCCGGCGCCCAGGCTGAACCGGCGCGCGGCCGGGCCGCCGAGGCCGAGCGAGGCGTTGGAGAAGCTGTAGGCGAGTAAGTTGATGGCCTCGGTGGCGTTGGAGGTCCAGACGATCTCATCGGTCTCTGCGCCGACGAAGGCAGCTACTTTGTCGCGGGCGGCTTCGAACCCCTCCGTCGCCTCGACGGCGAGCGTGTGAGCGCCGCGGTGCACTGCGGCGTTTCGCTGCTCGTAGTATTCCTGCTCGGCCTCCATCACGCTGATCGGGTTCTGCGAGGTCGCTCCCGAGTCGAGATAGACGAGCGGATGCCCATTCACCGTCTGGTGCAGCACCGGAAAGTCGTTGCGAATGCGTTCAACGTCAATGTTGGTCAGCGGAGCCAATTTTGGGTGCTGGGCGGCATGGGCTGGGGAAATGGCGGACGATGGGGCAAAAGACGTCATAGCCCAAGGATATTCCCTCGCCCCGAACGTGGGCACCGCAAAGCGGAGTATGACACAGCGGTGGAAAACCCGGCGGTAGCGTGTGAGGCTTGAGGGATGACCAAGACTGCCGAAAACACCGAGCTGCGCGAGGAGGTATCACTCGACCGGCCGTGGGTGACCCTGGTCTGGGACGACCCGGTCAACCTCATGTCGTATGTCGCCTACGTTTTTCGCAGCTATTTCGGTGTCACTCCCAAGCAAGCCGAACGACTCATGCTGCAGGTGCACAACACCGGCCGGGCCGTCGTAGCTACCGGCAATCGCGAATCCATGGAACGCCACGTCGAGGCCATGCACGGTTATGGTCTCTGGGCGACACTCGCGAAGGCCGACGAATGAGCGTGCCCCGGCGCTTCACGCCGCAGCAGGACGGCATGTTGCTCGGCCGCTTCGAACCGATCGAAGCAGACCTTCTTCGCCTGGCCACAACCCAGCTTCTCGAAATGCTCGACTCCGGCACCACCGACCCGCAGCTCGCCGCGAGCGACGGAGTCTTCGGCCGGCTGCTGCCCGACGCCTACCGAGACGACGACGAAGCGGCGGCCGAGTTTCGCCGCTTTACGGCGACCGGCCTGCTCGAACGCAAAGCCCAGAATGCCCAGATCGTGCTGGACTCATTGGGTGCCAGCGAACCGGATACCGCCACGCCCGACAGCGGCGATCGCCAACCGGTCGTGGTCAGTATCGACCCCGACGCCGTGCAGGCCTGGCTGCGCAGCCTCACCGACCTGCGCCTGACCCTCGCCGATCGATTGCAGATCTCCCCCGACGGAGTCGTGCACCTCGCCACCGAGGACACTCCGTTTCTGCGCGAACTCTATGAATGGCTGGGCATGCTGCAGGAAGAACTGGTCTACGCGATCGACGTCTGACCGTCCAACGTGACCGCGCTATCGACCTGCTCGGCCAGCAGGGCTCGGGCAGCGAGCCCGATCACTGCGCTGTAGGTGGGGTAGGCGAATCGCACGTTTGCCAGCGTGGCCAAGTCGATCCCGGCGGCCATTGCCGTCGTGACGGACTGGATGACCTCGACGGCGTTCTCGCCGACCGCGTGGGCGCCGAGAATGAGCTCATGCCGGCGGTCAGCGATGAGCTTGAGGAATCCCCGTTGCCGATCGTCGATCACCGCCCGATCCAGCAGCGAATAGGGCACCACCGTGACGACGCACAGCTCGTCGCGACTCCGGGCGTCAACCTCGGTCAGGCCGACGCCGGCGTAGTCCGGATCGGTGAACCCGCCCGCAGGAAGCAGATGGTGCGGGGTTCGTCGGTTGGTATCCAGCACGGCGTTCTCGGCTGCGGCCTCTCCTTCGAATTGTGCGGCCTGCACGAGCATGTCTTGGCCGTTGGCATCACCCACGGCGAAAATGTGCGGTATCGAACTTCGAAAATAAGCATCGACGGGAATGGACGAACTCGTCGTGACCACACCGGCATTTTCCAGTCCGAGGTCACCGATATCTGCCGGCCAGCCAGTTGCCATGATCACAGCGTCGAAGCTGCCCGCACTTTCGAGCCCGTTCTCACGCCAGGTGAGGGTGATCGAGCCGTCAGGGGCGCGTTGAAGTCCGTCAATACCGTCAATTCCCAGTCGGACAATGACACCTTGTTCGACGAAAGCCTGGGCGACAGCCTGCGAAACGGACTCGTCAGACGTAGCGAGCACGCGGCCGGCAACATCGAGCAGGGTCACCGCCGAGCCGAAGGAGCGAAACACAGTGACCAGTTGGGCTCCGGTGTTTCCCCCACCGATCACGGCCAGGCGAGCGGGAACACTTGGGAGGTCGAGCACGTGCTCTGGTACCGTTGCCAGCTCGGCTCCGGCAACCGGCAGCCGCCGGGAGTGACCACCGACGCACACCAGCACGGCACCGGCCGTCACTCGGCGCCCAGACTCCAGTCTGAGCGTGGAGGCATCCAGAAACCTGGCGCGCCCCTCAAGAATGAGTTCCACACCGGCGTCAGCGAATCGTGTTGCCTCATTTTTCATCACACGCACCCGGTCGACTGTTTGCCGAACGCGGGCGACGGTCGCTGGCCAGTCCAGGGGGCGCTCAGACACGGAAATCCCGTACGCGTTGGCGGTGCGAATCTCTCGCATGAGCCGAGCCGTTTTCGCCAGCACACGGGTGGGTACGCATCCGGTGTTCACGCACGTGCCGCCCAGGCGGTCAGATTCGCAGACGGCCACGGATGCGCCCAGCTCCGCCGCACGCAGGGCTGCAGCCGTTCCAGCCGGGCCGGCACCGATCACGACCACATCGAAATGATCAGGAACGAGCCCGCTCACATCAGCATCCCGGTGTTCGAACGGCATCGTGTGTTCGGGGGTTGGGGCAGCGGTCATCTCGGTCTCCCACCGTCGTAATCGACAAAATACTGACAGTGTCGGCTGGGAATCAACCTGCGCCAAAGTACCGAAACGCCCCTGTTGGGAGGGAGCTCTCTTCTCTGCTAATCCCGAGCCTCCACAGGTAGTCTGGTCGCAACCCGGTGGGGCATCTGTTACCGCGTTTGGTTCGCCCCTGGGTCACAAACCCTGTGCCAGCTCCGCGCGCGGACGCGCCACCGCCAATCACGTTGGCTTCACGACATGCGACGGAAGACACATGGACCTCAGCACCCTGACCCACATCACGGCAGCACGGCAGCGCAGCGACCTGATCGCGCTCGGGCCGACCGTCGTACCGCTAGCCGGCGGATCCGAGCTGTTCGCCGACCCGCGCGCCCACCTCACGGCACTCGTCGATTTGCTGACCCTGGGGTGGCCGGCGCTCACGATCACCGAGGATGGTCTCGAGATTGCCGCCACATGCACCTTCGCCGAGCTTTCCCGGCTGCCGATGCGGGCGGGCTGGGCGGCGCATCCGCTGTTCTACCAGTGCTGCACGGCCCTGTTCGCTTCCTTCAAGGTGTGGAACGTCGCGACGGTCGGCGGCAACCTGGCCACCTCACTACCGGCCGGCCCCATGATCACCCTCGCGGTCGCCCTCGACGCCGAACTGCTGGTCTGGCGGGCTGACGGAAGCGACGACATCGTGCCGGCCCGTTCGTTCGTGACCGGCAACATGACCAATGCGCTCGCCGACGGCGATGTATTGCGCTCCATTCACGTGCCGCTCGCCTCGCTGCAGGCGCAAACGGCGTACCGCAAGATTGCCCTGTCGCCGCTCGGGCGCTCGGGCGCAGTGCTCGCCGGCCGGCTCGATGTGCTCGGTGCTTTCGTGCTCACGGTGACAGCGGCGACGCTGCGCCCGGTGCAGCTGCGCTACCCGGCGCTACCCGCCGCCCACGTTCTCGCCCGTGATATCACCGCGATCGACTGCTGGTTCACGGATGCCCACGGCGCCGCCGACTGGCGGCGCGCGATGGGTCTGCTGCTCGGCGAAGAGATTCGCGTCGAACTCGAACTGGCCGGAGGCCGCCAATGACGCTGGAACAGGCGAAAATCGAGGATGTCGGCGCCATGACCTTTGAGGTCAATGGCACCCGGGTCGAGGCGACGCCGCCTCCCGGACAGTGCCTGCGCACGCTCCTGCGCGAGCACGAACACTTCGAGGTGAAGACGGGCTGTGATACCGGCGACTGCGGTGCCTGCACGGTGCAGGTCGACGGCACGCCCGTGCACTCCTGCATCTACCCCGCGTACCGAGCCGCGGGAAAGCAGATCTCGACGGCCGCCGGCCTCGGCCAGCCGGGCACCCTCTCGCCCCTGCAACAACGTTTCGTCGACTCCGCCGGCTTCCAGTGCGGCTTCTGCACCCCGGGCATGATCGTCACCGCCACCGCCATCGAAGCGGATCCCGGTCTGAGCGTCGACGACCTGCCCCGTCTCTTGAAGGGCAATCTCTGCCGGTGCACCGGCTACCGCTCGATTTCCGATTCGATCGTCGGCGAGCACACCCCGCTGGAAGGGTCCTGCCACGCCGCGCCGGGGCACGAGCAGACCGAGACGTCGAGCCTCGGGCCGGTGCGGGCGACCGGGCGCGTCGGGGCTGCGCGGGCCGTGGGCCTGGTCGGCACCTCCCCCGGCGCGATCGCCGGGGAGCGCGTGGTGAGCGGCCTGGAGCCGTACACCCTCGACGTGGCCGTCCCCGGCCTGCTGCACCTGGCCGTGCTGGGGAGTCCGCACGCCCACGCACGCATCCGATTTCTGAATGTGGCCAAAGCTGCCGCGCTACCAGGCGTGCACCGTGTGCTCACCCATGCCGATTCCCCCACCACCCTGTTTTCGACAGCGCGGCACGAGAGCAGGTTCGACGACCCCGACGACACCCGGGTCTTCGACCAGACCCTGCGCTTTCTTGGTCAGCGGGTGGCGGCAGTCGTGGCCGATTCGGTGGCGATCGCCGAGGCGGCTTGTCGGTTGATCGACATTGAGTACGACCTCCAAGACGCCGTGTTCGATCCGAAGCTGGCCCGACTACCGGGCGCTCCCCTCGTGCACGGCGACAAAGATCCGGTCGTCTCGCGCCTGGCAGATCCCGGCCGCAACCTCGTCGCTGAGCTGCATGGCGAATACGGCTCCGTCGAGGCCGGTCTGGCCGAGGCCACAACCGTCGTCTCGGGCAGCTGGCAGACCCAGCGCATCGCGCACACCCACCTCGAGACCCACGCCACGATCGGCTGGCTCGACCACGGCCGACTGGTCTTGCGCACGAGCTCGCAGGTTCCGTTTTTGGTGCAGAAGGAGATCTGCCGCCTCTTCAACCTCGACCCGGCCGGGGTGCGCGTCTTCACCGCGCGAGTCGGCGGCGGCTTCGGCGGCAAGCAGGAGCTACTCACGGAAGACCTCGTCACCCTCGCTGTGCTCGCAACCGGCCGCCCGGTGCAGTACGCATTCACCCGCACCGACGAGTTCACCATCGCCCCGGTGCGACATCCGATGACGATCGACGTCACTCTCGGAGCAGGGCGAGACGGCCGTCTCACCGCGTTGAAGCTGGCAGTGCTCGCCGATACGGGCGCCTACGGCAACCACGCACCCGGCGTGATTTTTCACGGTACGAGCGAATCCGTCGCGCTCTACAACGTGCCCAACAAGAGAGTGGATGCCCAGAGCGTCTACACGAATAATCCTCCATCGGGTGCCTTCCGCGGCTACGGTCTCGGCCAGATCACCTTCGCAATCGAATGCGCCCTCGACGAGCTGGCCCGCGAACTTGCTGTGGACCCATTCGAACTGCGGCGGCTCAACTCGGTGCAACCCGGAGATCCGCTCGTCGTCACCCACGAAGAAGGCCCCGACCTCGTTTTCGGCAGCTATGGCCTCGACCAGTGTCTCGACCTCGCTGAAGCGGCCCTGAAGCGCGGCAATCGGGTCGTTCCACCGGCCGGGTCACAGTGGCGGTTCGGTACCGGCATGGCATCGTCGATGATCGCCACGACACCGCCGCGCGGCCACCGTTCCCAGGCATCCGTTCAGCTGATGCCCGGTGGCCGTTACCTGGTGCGGGTCGGCACGACCGAATTCGGCAACGGCACCACGACCGTGCACGCGCAGATCGCCGCGACGGCGCTGTGCACGACGATCGACCGAATCGATCTGGTGCACTCCGATACTGACGCCGCCGGGTACGACTCGGGTGCGTTCGGCTCGGCCGGTGTCGTTGTTGCAGGCAAGGCCGTCCTGGCCGCGGCGTCGGCGCTGGCCGAATCGCTCGGCGAGGCCGCGGCGTCATGCAACGGGGTTGACTCAGCGGTGGCCTGGCAGCTGGAGCGCGACGGGCTTCGACCCGTGGGAGCAGGCTCCGGGCTTCTCTCGCTTGACGACCTGGCGCTCTGGGCCGCGGCCAACGACGTGGACCTGACCGCCACGCGGCGAGAACACGGTGCGCTGCGGTCCCTGGCCTTCAACGTGCACGCGTTTCGGGTGGCGGTGAACACCGACACCGGTGAGGTGCGCATTCTGCAGTCGATCCAGGCCGCGGATGCCGGCTTCGTCATGAATCCCGAGCAGTGTCGCGGACAGATCGAGGGCGGGGTGGCTCAGGCGCTCGGCACTGCCCTGTTCGAGGAGGTTGTCCTCGATGGCGCCGGGGCCGTGACGACTCGGGTGCTGCGTAATTACCACGTGCCCCAGCTCGCGGATCTGCCGGTTACGGAGGTCTATTTTGCGCAGAGCCACGACGTGCTCGGGCCCTACGGTGCCAAATCGATGAGCGAATCGACCTACAACCCGGTCGCGCCGGCGCTGGCCAATGCGGTTCGCGACGCCATCGGCATCCGCCCGACCGAGCTGCCGATGTCGCGCGACCGCATCTGGCGACTGTTGCACGGCTGAGCAGACGCCGCGCGTCGGCCGGCAGCGTCGGCCGGCAGCGTCGGCCGGCAGCGTCGGCCGGTAGCGTCGGCCGGTAGCGTCGGTGTGGAGAGTGTCGCCGAAACGGACGCAATTGTCCGCTGTATCCCGTGAATGAGGATATTCTACGTAGATATGTACGAATCAGCGGGTCACGAAGTCTTCTGCGGTCATATCTTTCACATTGCTGGCGCTCCGACGGTCGTTGAGGCTCGCCAACACCTCGTCTCGATTCCCGACGGAGCCCTCGTCACGGATGAAGATGGGAGCATTGTCTGGGTCGGCTCGTGTGCCCAGCTGCCGGCGGCGTTCGCCCAGTTGCCGGTGACCCGGACCGGGTTCATCCTGCCGGGTTTCGTCGACACCCATATCCATTTTCCGCAGACTTACATCACGGATGCCTATGGCGGCGGCCAGCTGCTCGAATGGCTCGATGAGTGCGTGTTCCCGGCCGAGTCACGGCTGGAAGACCCGGGGTTTGCGCGCCAGGTGGCGCGCGATTTCACGCGGCGGCGGGTATCCGTCGGCACGACGAGCGCCCTCGTGTTCGGGTCGGCGTTTGCACCCGCGCAGGACGCCCTGTTTGAACAAACGCAAGCGGCCGGCCTGCGGCTGGTGAGCGGACGCGGCATCCAGACCGTGGGCACCGACTCCGCTCGCGCGCTCGTCACAAGCGAGCAGGCGGCGATCGAGCTCAGCATGGCCGAGATAGACCGCTGGCACGCTGTTGATACCGGTGACGCCCGCACCGCGCTGCTGCAGGTCGCGATCGTGCCGCGATTCAGCCTGTCGGTGACGCCGACGACCTTGGCCGGGCTCGGTGAGCTCTACG
Organism: Cryobacterium sp. Hb1; assembly: GCF_004403585.1. Classification (NCBI taxonomy): domain Bacteria; kingdom Bacillati; phylum Actinomycetota; class Actinomycetes; order Micrococcales; family Microbacteriaceae; genus Cryobacterium; species Cryobacterium sp. Hb1. The sequence continues at coordinate 160,834 of NZ_SOHI01000007.1, forward strand.
ACTCGGTGCGCGGCCGCGGGGTGTACTTTCACAGCCATCTCAACGAGAACGATCGGCCAGGCTCCGGGGAGATCGACGCCGTGCGCTCGGTGTTCGGCACGAAGACCTACCTCGACACGTATGACGGCTACTTCCTGCCGGGCTCGCTTCACGGCGGCTCCAGCCTGCTCGGCCCCCGCAGCATTCTCGCCCACGCCGTGCACTGCCAGGACAGTGAGCTGGCCCGTCTGGCCGACACCGGCACGTCGATCGCGCACTGCCCCACCTCGCAGGCGTTCCTCGGGTCGGGCACCATGCCATGGCGACGCACTACCCAATTCGGAGTGAACGTCGCGATCGGAACGGATGTCGGCGGCGGCGACGAATGGCTCGTTTCACGGGTGCTCAACGACTGCTACAAATCACACCTGTCCGAGCCGGGAGATGCCGGCGTGGCACTCGATCCGGCCGCGCTGTTGTTCACCGGCACCCTCGCCGGGGCGCGCGCCCTCGACATGGAGGAGCGGTTCGGCAACTTCGACCTCGGCAAGGATGCGGACTTCCTGCTGATCGACCCGGGCTGCTGGGAACCCCTCGCGCTCGTCCTGGAGAACGCTGTGCGCGCCGACGACGCCGCGCTGGCGGCCGAACAGACCCTGTTCGCACTGCTGCTGGCCCTACGCGAGCCCGCGATCACCGGCGTCTACGTACGGGGTCGCCGCGTGAGCGTGGATTAGACCGGGCTTGGTTTCGCAGGCCGCCACAAAAACTCTACGATGACAGTCATGTTTCTTCCGCCGTTGCCCAGCCGCGTGGCTGGGCTGGTGCTTGCCGCCGGTGCCGGTTCGCGCTACGGCATGCCCAAGGCGCTCGTGCGCGACGGCGCCGGGCGCTCCTGGCTGCAACGCGCCGTCGACGTACTGGCCGAGGCTGGATGCTCCCCCATTATCGTCGTGCTCGGCGCCTCCGGGGCCGAGGCGGCGTCCCTGATCGATGCTGGCGACGATGACCCCTCCAGCGCGCCAGCTTGGGGCAGGGACCCGCCACCGGCATCCGTTCGCATCGTGCAGGCCGCCGACTGGGCCGAAGGGCTCTCCGCGTCCCTGCGCGCCGGCCTGCGCTGCGCCATCGAACACCCCGACCTCATGGCCATCGCGGTCATTCCGGTGGACGTGCCCGATCTGAACGCTGCCACGGTCGAGCGAATGGTTGGCACGAATTTTGGCACCACGGCTGCACCGGGCGCGACCGTTCTCTCGGCCAGCACACTGCGTCAGGCCCGGTTTTCCGGCCGACCGGGGCATCCCGTTGTGATCGGCCGGGAGCACTGGACGCCCCTCCTTGAGACCCTCGTTGGTGACACCGGTGCCCGCCCGTACCTGCGCGCGCACCCGGTCGAACACATCGAATGCGGTGACCTGGGAACGGGTGTCGACGTCGACCGGCCGAACTGACCGGTTCCTCGCCTAACTCCGGGCGGGCACCCGCGTGAGCGCTGCGTAGGCTCGCTCGGCCCCGGATTGCCGGGTCAACGACAGCGCGAGCGCGTCGAGGCGGGCGCGCGGGTCAGCGCTAAGGCGCAGCATCCGCTCGCAGGCGGCCCGGAGGTCGAGAACCGTAGCGGTATTGGGCGGCAACGAGATGCCGAAGCCCGCGTCATCGAGAGCGGCCGCGCCGGCGAACTGGTCGGTCGAGAACGGCAGCACAACGAGCGGAACTCCGGCCGTCATCGCCTCGGTGACCGAATTGTTGCCGCCGTGGGTGACGGCGAGCACGGCCTGTTGCAGCAGGCGCACCTGCGGCAGGAACGCGCGCACCAGCCAGGCGGCGGGCAAGGCCCCCAACTCGGTGGGGTCGGTCGCCCCGGCGGCGATGGCGACCCGCACCGGAAGGCCGTCGAGGGCGGCGACGACGCGAGCGAGCACGTCACCACGCACCGAGAGGAAACTTCCGAAACTGACGTAGACAACGGGCAGCGAATCGGCGGCCAGCCAGGCCTCGACCTCGGGGTCGACGGGCTCGGAGCGCACGGCAGACCCGAGGAACACGTGGGGCGGCAGCTGCCTCGTTCGCGCCGGCGTGTGCAATTCGGCCGGGTAATTGAGCAATAACATGTCGCCCGATTCCTGAAAGGCGTCCCGGCTTGGCTCGGCGTGCGGGTCGAGCTCGTGCAGGGCGGTGTTCCATTGGGCCGTGAAGGTGTCGCGCACGGTCGCGCACTGCCCATGGAGCAGGGCCAGTTCCGAGGCTGCGGGCGAGAACACGGCGGGCCAGGCCGGCGGGTAACCGTAGACTTCGGCGGCTACGGGCAGTGCAGACGGATGCCCCAGTACGACATCCGCGTGCGCGACGCCGGCACTGAGCAAGCCCAGCCGTGCGCTGAAGGCCAGGTGGTCGACGATGACCTGGTCTGGCTGCACCCGGGCGACGATGCGCTGCACCTCGCGAGCGATGACGACCGGGTTGTAGAGCAGATCGCTGCTGCGTGCCTCGGCCTGAAATCGCAACGTGTCGACCATCCCTCGGCGGGTCGCGTCGAAAAATCCCCGCAGGGCGTCGTCTTCGCCGGCGGGCTGCTGCTCGGCCCGGATCGTGCCGGGGTTGGAGCCGCGGCCCAGTTGGAGATGCTCCCGTTCGAACCCGAACGCGGTCACGATGTCGGCCGTGGCCGGCCCGCTCGCGACCACGACGCGTTCGCCGGCCTGCGCCCAGGCAACGCCGAGCGTTGCGAGTGGGTATAGGTGCGAGGCGTAGTCCGGGCTGATGATCAGCAGGGTCACGAAACGCTCAGTTCCCAGGCGACCGGCTCGGTCGCCACGGCGACGCCGCGGTAGACCTCACCGAGTGCCGACGCCATCGCTTCGATCGTGAACTTGTTCGCGACCATGCTGCGGGCGCGTGCCGCATTGGCGCCACCCTGTGCGCCGCCAGCGAGGTCCAAAGCCGTCGCAATGGAGCGAGCGAGAGCGACGCCGTCACCGGTTTCGACGAGAATGCCCGTCACTCCGTGCTCGATGTAAGTGGCCGGTCCGCCTCCATTCGGCGCGACCACCGTGAGTCCGGTGGCCATCGCCTCGAGCAGAGCGATTCCGAATTCCTCTTTCATACTCGCGCAGACGTACACCCCGAACGGTGCCGCCAGGCCCGGGCGGCCGTAACGCACGGCGGCCAGCCACCGAGCGACGGTGTCATTGGGGCGATGACCGGCCAGCAGCAGGCCCCGGCCAGCCAGATCGGCCAGGTCGCCGCCGGGCAAAATGTGGGTCATGCGCTGCAACTCGATGCCTTCATCACACGACGGATGCTCCAGGTCGCCTCCCACAATCAGCAGATTGCAGCGAGCTCGCAGTTCGGCGTCAGCATTCCACGCCTCGACCAAGCTGGCCATACCCTTCACGCGGTGCAGCCGACCGACGCTGATCAGCAATGGCAGGCCTCGCCGAGCGGTCGGAAGCGTCCCGAGCAGGTTGTCGAGCTGGGTGAAAGCCACCGCCGCCGGTTCCGCCGCTGCTCGGGTATGCGCATCGGCAGAAACGAGCAGACTTCCGCCGGTCAGTCCGAGAGACCCGAGCGCATCCGTGCGGGAGCGGTCGATCACCGCGAGATCGATTCCCTCGGGAATGACCGAGTGCCGTTCCGGGTGCGCGTCAATGTCGATTCCCGTCAGACGTTCCATATCTTGTTGCAGTCGCGGTCGCGGAAACAGCACGGTGTGAGCGGCATCCGCCGCGAGCCGCTGCACGAGGCGAGCGCGAAACCAGAAGTGCTCGACGGCATCGACGTTGCCGAAGTTGGCCCGGGTGAGCGCGCCACTCGCGTCGAGGGAGTCGATCACGCCGTGCGGGTCTGGCGCGACGGTGAAGACGACCGGAATGTCCAGGTCCCGCGCCACCGTTGCAGCGGCGAGGCTGCCGACGTCGGCCATGCGCAGGTGAAGCGCATCGACCGCACCAGCCGAGCGGAGGATGCGCCGAATGCCGCGCTGCGCGGCAACCCGCCGAGGCCACGCATCGATCGAGGGTACCGCGCCGCCAACGAATGGAATCGCCGCGAATGAGTGCCCGCGCCGGGTCTTCCCGATATTGGCCAGGCCGCTCAGCGCCGACTCGTGCGTGCCACGCGACATGGTGATGACCCGTTCTACCGATTCCGTTTCTTTCGCGCGGCCAGTGGTGAAACGGCTGCCGACGAAAGGCGCACGAAGAGCGGATGCGGCGGCGCTCTGCGTTTCGCCGCCCGGCCGGCCGGTGGGCCGGGCAACGAGGGCGTCACCGAGCCGGACCAGCAGGGTCGCGATGCCGCCGTTGTCGCCGACGCCCACCGTGGAGAGTTCACCGTCGATGTCGGCGTGGAGGAACAGCTGGGCGATCGTGGTGCCTCGGTTCCATTTCGGCCGCGGCGCACTCGTCGCCGTGAGATCAAACAGTGCCAGCCGGGCTACAGCTGCGAGTTCGATCTCGTCGCCGGACGCGGCGTTGTCTTGCGCGAGAACGTTGAGCAACCCGAGCACGGCTTCGCTCGGGGATCGATCGCCGAGGCCGGCAATTGCGGCGGTACGAGCATCCAGGCTCTCGGCGCTGTCGGTGGCCACCCGACGCAGCAGCCGTTCGGGAACGCGGCCGGGAATCAGGCCGATGGTCTCGATGAGGCGGGCGCGGGCATCCGTTTCAAAGATGCCGAGCAGCGAACCCTCCAGCAGCAGGGCCACTTGGTCCGCAGCCGAAGAACCCCACTGTTCCAGGGTGCGCTGAGCGAGCATACCGGAAAAGCCACCCTGCCGAACCAGGGTGACCAGGCCGGCGATCGCGTCGTAGCGCGGCAGCCGGGCGCCAAAGGCCCAGGCGGCATGCTCGCGCAGAAATGCGGAGTCGTGGTAGAGGAGGGCCACCAGCACCTCATCAGCGGAGTCGTCGAAGACCTGGGCGAGGGCGTGAACGGCGGCGATAGCGGTGAGCTGGTCGCTCAAATCGGTCGCGGCCTGGGCGAGCAGTCGCACAGCGCGGGCGCCCCCATCGCGGCTGGCAGCCACGGTGAGGTCGTCGGCGCGTCGAATTCCCTCGAGCAGCGTTGCGGCGGATCGTTGATCGTCGAGTGCGGTGTGGGTAGCCATCGGCTGCTCCTTGTCGTGAAACTCCGCGGATCAATCGTGGCGATTGGGGGTTGCCACGAGTGAACATGGTGAATTTCGGTACTTCCGGTTCAAAAAACATCGAGGATCCCGAACACGAAGGCGCACGAATCAGGTATAGCTAGCTAGGCTAGCAACTTCCCCACTCGCCATCATTGCATGAATGAGAGCAGCAGGGCTGACAGAGTGCCCCAATCGGCGTCGAGCGCTCGATACGCAAAAAAGAGCCACGCCCCAGTGACTGGGGCGTGGCTCTATGTGTTTACGTCTGCAAATGTCGGGTTTATCCGAACAGCGCTGTTACCTTCGCGAGTGTCTGAGAAATGCCGAAGGCCAGCGGGATTCCCACCAGCGCCCAGGCCAGGATGACTTTTAGGACCTTCATGCGTGCGCCTTCTTTGCTTGTGCACCGACGAGCGGCTTTTCGGGTTCGTGAAAGTCGGTGTGGACCGGTCGCACGAACAGGTTCGCCACAAAACCGACAACGAGCAGCCCGACCATGGTGAGCAGGGCCGGCTGATAGGCCGCTGCCGTCAACGCACCCGGAGCTCCCTGAGCATCCAGGAACGAGTTCACGATGAGCGGACCGGCAATACCGGCCGCCGACCAGGCCGTCAGCAGCCGGCCATGGATGGCCCCCACCTGAAAGGTTCCGAACAGGTCCCGCAGGTAGGCCGGAGCGGTAGCGAAACCGCCACCGTAAAACGAAATGATGATGAAGGCCAGAACAACGTAGAGCGCTGTCGTGCTTGACCCGACGAGGGCCAGCAGCACGTACAACACCGTGCCAACGCCGAGGTAGACCATGTAGATGTTCTTGCGTCCGGTCTTGTCCGACGTAGCCGACCAGGCGAATCGTCCGCCCATGTTGGCGAGCGACAACAGGCCCACAAAACCTCCGGCAACGGCCGCCGAGACCAACGAGTTGCCGTCGCTCTGCCGGAAGAAGTCCTGGATCATCGGTGCGGCCTGCTCGAGAATGCCGATACCGGCCGTGACGTTGCAGAACAAGACGACCCAAAGTAGCCAGAATTGACGCGTTCGAATGGCGTTCTTGGCTGAAACATGGTTGCTCGTGACGAGGGCCTTGACCCGTACCTTGGACGCATCGAATCCGGCCGGTACCCAATCAGCAGCTGGAACCTTGATCGTGAAAGCGCCGAACATCATGTAGGCGAGATAGATCACCGCGAGGGTGAGAAAAAGCTTGCCCACGGAATCGCCGCTCGCCACCCAGTTCGCTGCCCCGGAGTTGGGGTCATAGAAGCCGAGTAGCGCCGTCGACACCGGGCTGGCGATGAGGGCGCCGCCTCCAAAGCCCATGATGGCCATGCCGGTGGCGAGGCCCGGGCGGTCCGGGAACCACTTGATGAGCGTCGAAACGGGCGATATGTAGCCGATGCCGAGCCCGATGCCGCCGATGAAGCCGTAGCCGACGTAGACCAGCCACAGCTGGTTCGAAAAGATTCCGAGCGAACCGATGAGGAATCCGCCCGACCAGAACAGAGCCGCGACGAACATGGCCTTGCGCGGCCCGTTGGTGTCGACCCAGGTACCCATGATGGCCGCCGACAGGCCGAGCATCACGATGGCGATCGAGAAGATCACCCCGACCTGCACCAGGCTGGCGTCGAAGTGCGCCACGAGTGCCGTCTTGTACACACTCGTGGCGTAGGCCTGACCGATACACAGGTGTACGGCCAGTGCAGCGGGCGGAATCAGCCAACGGTTGAATCCTGGTGGGGCGATGGTGCGGTCTCGGTCGAGCCAGCTCATGGAGGTATCCTTGCTGCCGGTATGGCGATAGCGACTCTGCTGTGCGTTTCGGCTGTCCACGATGGCCGTGGACGTACTCCGCAAACGGATAGATTGAATAGTCTGCGGAGTAAATCCTAGACGATTCACCGTGCAAATTTCGTCCCCAAATTCATACCCATTTCATATTTCGGGGGAATTCCCCTTTGCGGCAAGGCAGGATAGGTATATGACACGTTCAGCTCCCATCGAAGACATCAACGAAGATAATCTCGTTGTCACCGCCCCCAAGACCCACGCGGCGGGTGTCGGAGCCGTAGTGGTGGCGCTCGATCGAGGTATCGCCCAGGCTGGTGTCATGCGCACCGCGCGGTCACTGCTGCGCCTGAATCAGCGCGACGGCACCGACTGCCCCGGATGCGCGTGGCCGGAATCTCAGGGACATCGCAAGACCGCGGAGTTCTGCGAAAACGGCGCGAAGGCCGTTGCTGAAGAGAGCACGCTGCGCACGGTGACGCCCGAGTTCTGGGCAGAGCATTCCATCGCCGAGCTGGCTACGAAAACCGAGTATTGGCTCGGAAACCAGGGCCGCATCACACACCCCGTCGTCATTCGCCCGGGCGACACGCACTACTCGCAGATCTCCTGGGATGATGCATTCGAGCTCATCGGTGAGCAGATTCGCGCCACCGTGCCCGACCGCACCGTCTTCTACACGTCCGGCCGCACCGCCAACGAGTCAGCATTCATGTACCAATTGTTCGCACGGTCCATCGGCACCAATAACCTGCCGGACTGCTCCAATATGTGCCACGAGTCGTCGGGCTCAGCGCTGAACCCCACGATCGGCATCGGCAAGGGTACGGTCTCGCTCGAAGACATCCACCGGGCTGAACTCATTTTGGTGGTCGGCCAGAACCCGGGTACCAACCACCCGCGCATGCTGTCGGCTTTGGCCGAATGCAAGGACAACGGCGGCAAGATTGTGGCCGTCAATCCGCTGCCCGAAGCCGGACTCTTCAACTTCATGGACCCGCAGACCCCGAAGGGCGTCGTCGGCAAGGGCACCAACCTGGCCGATGAATTTCTGCAGATCAAGGTCGGGGGCGATCTGGCCCTGTTCCAGGCGCTCGGCCACCTGCTGCTCGAAGAAGAAGCGCGCGTGCCGGGGTCGGTCATCGACCATGAGTTCGTTGCCGCGAACACCGACGGAATCGAGGCCTATCGAGCAGCCCGATCGGTGATCGACTGGGCCGAGACGAAGAAGGCCACCGGCCTGGACCGTGCCGCAATCGAGACCGTGGCGCAGCTGCTCATCGCGAGCAAAGCCACCATCATCTGCTGGGCGCTCGGACTGACCCAGCAGCCACACTCGGTGAACACCCTCAAGGAAATCATCAACCTGCTGCTCCTGCAGGGCAACTTCGGCAAGCCTGGCGCCGGCGCGTGCCCGGTGCGCGGCCACTCCAACGTGCAGGGCGACCGCACCATGGGTGTGTGGGAGAAGCCGAAGGAGCCCATGCTCGCCGCCCTCGACGCCGAGTTCGGCATCGTGTCCCCGCGGGAACACGGCCTCGACTCCGTCGATACGGTGGATGCCTTCGTGCACGACCGCGTCGACGTGTTCGTCTCCATGGGCGGCAACTTCGCCCTGGCCTGCTCCGACACCGACCTGCTGGAGAAGGCCATGCAGCGCGTCGGTCTCACCGTGCACGTCTCCACCAAGCCCAATCGCTCGCACGTCATGCACGGTTTGACCTCGCTCATTCTTCCGACCCTCGGTCGTACGGATACCGATGACAAGCATCCGTCTGGCCGTCAGGTGCTCTCGGTGGAAGACTCGATGTCGGTCGTTCGCACCACCCAGGGACGCCTCGAGCCGGTGTCGGAACACCTGCTCGCCGAACCGGTGATCATCGCCCGCATGGCCCACGCCACGCTCGGCGACGACCACGCGGTCGATTGGAAGGCGATGGCGGATGACTACGACATCGTTCGTGACCACATCTCCCGCGTCGTGCCCGGCTTCGCCGATTTCAACGTTCGGCTCAAGACCAAGAACGGCTTCGTGCTGCCCAACCCCCCGCGCGATACACGCAGCTTTGCCACCGACATTGGTCTGGCCCGATTCACGGTGAGCCCGATCGAGTATTTGTCGGCGCCAGAGGGCCACTTGATCTTGCAGACCATCCGCAGCCACGACCAGTACAACACCACGTTCTACGGGCTCGACGACCGCTACCGCGGCATCAAGAACGGTCGTCGCGTCATCCTCATCCACGAAGACGACGTCACCGAGCTGGGCTTCGCCGACCGCGATATGGTCGACGTGATCAGCACCTTCCAGGGCGTTGAGCGCCGAGCCGACACGTTCCGCCTCGTGGTCTATCCGACACCGCGCGGCTGCGCGGCAGCGTACTTCCCGGAGGCGAACGCGCTCATGCACCGCGAGCTCGTGGCCCGTGAATCGAACACCCCCGGTTACAAGGCCATGACCGTGCGCTTCGTTCCAGCCGGCGCCGCCGCCTAGCTGTACCCGGCGGCCTGATCATCACGCTGTGCGTCGATGATCCGGTCGCCGCCACCGCCTAGCCGGGGCCGGGCGGCCCGATCATCACGCTGTGCGTCGATGATCCGGTCGCCGCCGCCTAGCCCGCCGGGTCAGGCGGCCTGCTCGTCACGCTGTGCGTCGATGATCCGGTCGCCGCCGGCGTAGACGACCATGGAGTTGCCGCGGAGAAAACCGACCAGGGTCATGCCGACCTCGGCGGCGAACTCCGCGGCGAGTGACGACGGCGCCGAGACTGCCGCGAGCACCGGAATGCCCGCCATCAGGGCTTTCTGGGTGAGTTCGAAGCTCGCCCTGCTCGACACCATGAGAACCGTGCCGGTCAGCGGCAGCCTGTTCTCCTTGACTGCCCAGCCGATGACCTTGTCGACGGCGTTGTGCCGGCCGACATCTTCGCGCAGCACCAGGAGTTCGCCGGTGGCGGCATCGAACAGTCCGGCAGCGTGGATGCCGCCGGTCTTCTCGAACACGTTCTGCCCGGCGCGCAGCTTGTCAGGAAAAGTCGTGAGCGATTCGGCAGTCACGTGCACCGCGTCATCCGCTATCTCGAAGACTGATTTGGTGCGCACGGCATCGATGCTCTCCTTGCCGCACAGGCCACAGGAGCTGTTGGTGATGAGGGAGCGCTCCAGGCTGGGTGCCGGTGGCGCGACACCGGCACCCAGGGTGACGTCGAGCACGTTATAGGTGTTGACTCCGTCGATCGCCCCGGCGCAGTAGCGGGCCGAATTGAAATCGTCCCCCTGTGTGATGACGCCCTCCGAGACCAGAAACCCAGCCGCAAGGTCGATATCGTTGCCCGGGGTGCGCATCGTGACGGCGAGGCGGCGGCCGTTCACTCGAATTTCCAGGGGTTCTTCAACCGCCAACAGGTCCTCGCCAGCCAGAGGCTGGGCACCGACGGTGATTCGGGTAATTTTGCGTCGCGCGGTAATTCTGCTCATTCTTAAAGTCTCCCACGCTGGTGCTGTAACCGCACTCCAGCGCTGTTGATTAACCGCCGATGTAGGACATTTCGATTTTCTTGGCACCGGATGCTCGTAACTCACTGGTCTTCGCGCTCCGCAGCTGCGAATAGCGGTCAGTGCGCTCCCGCCAGAGGTGTGCCATGACGGTGGACAGTTCGGCGTCGGAGCAGCCGCCGCGCATGAGTGCCCGCAGATCGTGGCCCTCGGTGGCAAACAGACAGGTGAACAGTTTGCCGTCGGTGGAGACGCGGGCGCGGGAGCAGGACTGGCAGAACGACTGGGTCACGCTCGAGATGACGCCGATCTCGCCGCCGCCGTCCTGGTAGCGCCAGCGCCTTGAGGTTTCGCCGCTATAGTTCGGGGCGATTTCTTCGAGCGGCAGCTCGGCATGGATGCGCGCGATGACGTCCTTCGACGGCACGACCGCGCCCATCTCCCAGCCGTTGCTGGTGCCGACGTCCATGAATTCGATAAACCGTAAAATGTAGGGGGTGTCCTTGAAGTGGCGGGCCATGGCCACAATGTCCTGATCGTTCTTGCCGCGCTGCACCACCATGTTGACCTTGATCGGGCCGAGCCCGACCGCTTCGGCCACGTCGATGCCGTGCAGTACCTTCGCAACGGGAAATTTCACGTCGTTCATGGTGCGAAAAGTGGTGTCGTCGAGCGAGTCGAGCGACACGGTGACTCGTTTCAGTCCGGCGTCCTTGAGCGCCTGCGCCTTGACAGCGAGCGCCGACCCGTTCGTGGTGAGCGCGATGTCAATCTCACGGCCGTCGGGAGTGCGCAGCTCGGCTAGCTGGGAGATGAGATCTTCGAGCCCCTTGCGCAGCAGCGGCTCTCCGCCGGTCAGTCGGATCTTCTCAACGCCGTGGGCGACGGCTATGCGCGCGAGCCGGGTCAGCTCCTCAAAGCTGAGGAGTTCGTCGTGCTCCATGAACGCGAAGTCGCGACCAAAAATCTCTTTGGGCATGCAGTACACACAGCGAAAGTTACAGCGGTCGGTCACGCTCAGGCGCAGGTCATGCAACGGCCGGTTCATCCGGTCGGTCACGGTCCCTGTGGGCGTTTCGAGGTTCAACGGAATGTCCGCGCGTTCTCGATAGAAGCGCGGAGCTGATTGTGCAAAGTCGGCGCCGGTCATACTTCCAGCCTAACCCCGCGCCCCGCACGGGGATGCCCAGAACACCGGTTCTGAGCGGATGCTGATCAATTCCGATACAGGGATGGCCCGCCCGGGAGAATCCCCGGGCGGGCCATCCGCTTACCTGCTACTAGCCCTTGACGTAGCCATTGGGGTTTAGCACGTACTTCGTCGCCGCGCCGGCGTCGAATTCGGCATAGCCACGCGGAGCATCTTCGAGGCTGATCGCCTGGGCATTGACGGCTTTGGCGATGTGTACCTTGTCGTACAGGATCGCCATCATCAGCTGGCGGTTGTACTTCATCACCGGGCACTGGCCGGTGGTGAACGACAGCGATTTGGCCCAGCCGAGTCCCAAACGAATCGACAGCGAGCCCACCTGGGCGGCCTTTTCCTTGGCCCCCGGGTCACCCGTGACGTAGAGGCCCGGAATGCCGAGGGCACCGCCGGCCGCTGTAACCGTCATGAGTGAGTTGAGCACGGTGGCCGGAGCCTCGTGGTCGGCGTCCTTACCGTGGCCACGCGCTTCAAAGCCCACCGCGTCGACGCCGGCGTCAACCTCTGGCACACCGAGGATCTGTTCGATCTGCTCTCCCGGCTCGCCTTTGCTGAGATCGATGGTCTCGCAGCCGAAGCTGCGGGCCTGCGCGAGGCGCTCTGCGTTCATGTCACCGACGATGACGACGGCCGCGCCCAGCAGCTGCGCCGAGACGGCGGCCGCGAGGCCCACCGGGCCGGCACCGGCCACGTAGACGGTCGATCCGATTCCGGCACCGGCAGTATAGGCCCCGTGGAATCCGGTCGGGAAGATGTCGGACAGCATGGTGAGGTCCATGATCTTCTCGAGTGCCTGGTCCCGATCGGGAAACTTCAGCAGGTTCCAGTCGGCGTAGGGAACCAGAACGTACTCGGCCTGGCCTCCCACCCAACCGCCCATGTCGACGTAGCCGTATGCACTACCCGGACGGTCCGGGTTGACGTTGAGGCAGATGCCGGTCTTGCGTTCCTTGCAGTTGCGACAGCGACCACAGCTGATGTTGAACGGTACCGACACGATGTCGCCGACCTTGATGAATTCGACGTCGGGGCCGGTTTCGACCACTTCACCGGTGATTTCGTGACCCAGCACCAGGTTCGCCGGTGCGGTCGTGCGGCCACGCACCATGTGCTGATCGGAGCCGCAAATATTGGTGGTCACTGTTCTGAGAATGACGCCGTGCGGCACCTTCCGGCCGATGTTGGCCGGGTTGACCCCCGGTCCATCTTTGAGTTCGAACGTGGGGTAGTCGATGTCAATGACCTCGACGACTCCAGCACTTTTGTAGGCAACTGCTCTGTTCCCCGTCATGAATTACCTTCCTCGTTTTTCTTCGCGGAGCAGGCCAGACGACCTTCTCCACACTGGGTGAGCGCTGCCATTTCTGACAGCAGCCCCTTTACTTCACCACGAATCTCAGAAATTACAATCAGCAAACTCCCAGTTCGTGACCCCCGTTCTGGCTACAGGAACGGCCAGCACGGGGAACGACTCAGGGCTTCCAGACCTGCACGACGGATGGCCGCGGCCCGGCCCACGCGCCAGCCGGAGCGGTCGCCCCCAGCGCAACATAGTCCGGGAATCGGCTGGACTGGGCGGCCCAGCTGCCGTCCTCCCCTGGATGCTGCACGGCGACATAAACCATCGACTGCTCCGAGCGGATGACCGGTCCGCAGGTCTCCGCCTGCCGCGGCACCGCGAGGAACTGTTGCACCCGCCCGCGCTCGGGTCCGACGAGCGGAACCTTGAACAGTCCGTCGCAGAATCCGATCGTGCTCGGTGCGCCGTCGGTGGAGATCCACAGGTTGCCTTCGGTGTCGAAGGCCACGTTGTCTGGGCATGATATCGGCGACACCTTGTCGCTCGGGAAACCGGCGAAGTAGGTGCTCGTGTTGGTCTTCGGGTCGCCGCAGACCAGCAGCAGGTTCCAGTCGAAGGTCACCGAGGTGGCATCGGATCCGGTTTCAGTGATCTCCACGATGTGACCGTCGCGGTTGATCGCCCGCGGGTTGGCCTCGGTGGCACCCTCCTTGCCGAGCCGGCCGCGATCGCTGTTGTTGGTGCAGGCGACATAGATCTTGCCGGTCACCGGGCTCGGCTCGACGTCTTCGCAGCGGTCCATTTTGGTGGCGCCGACGGCATCCGCGACCAGGCGGGTGTTCACGAGCGCATCATCCGTGGTGAAGCCGGGAACCTGGCAGACGCCGTCGATGACGAGCGCCACCCACTGGCCGGTGCCGTCGAATTGCCCGTCGGCGGGCAGCTGGCCGGTGCCGGTGATCTCGGCGGCTGGCGAGTTGCCCGCAAACCGGGCCACGTATAGGGATCCCCTGGTGAGCAGGGACTTGTTGTGGGTGCGCGCCTTCGGGCTCTTCTTCTTGTCGAAGCGGTCATGAGAGACGAACTTGTAGAGGTAGTCGAAGCGTTCGTCGTCGCCCATGTAGGCGGCGACATGGCCGGTCTTTCCAACGATCACGTTGGCGCCCTCGTGCTTGAACCGGCCGAGTGCAGTGTGCTTGACCGGGGGCTCGTTCGGTGCTTCCGGGTCGATCTCCACGATCCAGCCGAATCGGTTGGGCTCGTTCTCGTTTCCGGCGACGGTGGCATCAAAGCGGTCGTCGATCTGCTCCCAGAGCCGACCGGTGGGGCGGTTGGCCAGGCCGTAGCGGGCATCAGCTGTGCTGGTGCCGTTCGTGCGGAAGTATCCGTTGAAATTCTCCTCGCCGGAGAGCACTGTGCCCCAGGGGGTGGTGCCACCGGCGCAGTTGCCGAGGGTGCCGAGCACGGTGCGGCCGGTGGGGTCGCCCTTCGTCTTCAGCAGATCACTGCCGGCGGCCGGACCGGTGACGGTGAACGGCGTACTCGCGGTGATGCGCCGGTTGAGGCGGTCACCCACCCGGTAGGTCCAGGGCTGCCCGGCGCGCTTTCGTTCGAGGGCGACCACGGACATGCCGTGGGCCATCATGGCAATACGACGCTGCTCATCTGCCTCGGCCGGTGTCGTGGCGGGGGCGAACATGATGTTCTCGTTGGTGTATTCGTGGTTGGTGACGAGGATGCCGTCCCGCCCTTTGCGCCCCGGACCCTCGAGGATGTCGAGGTAGTCGTTGTTGTAGCCGAACTGGAGCGCCTGCGAGGCGGCCGTCTGGTGTTCTGGGTCAAACCGATCAGTGGCGGCGAACAACGGATCTCCCCAGCGGATGATGGGGTTCCAGGAATAGCCGGCGGGCACCGAGAAGGCGTCGACTGCGGCCGGAACGGGCGCGATCGGTGTGAATGCGAGGCCACGGCTGACCGGACCGCCGGATGCCGCCAGCGCGGGTACCGACTGGCCCGACCCGAGTACGATCGCCGCAGCACCGACGCCCACACCCACGAGCAGGGAACGGCGGCTCAGTGCAGCGCCGACGATGTCACGAAAGTAGTCGTTCTTGCTCTCGTTGGGTACCGGGTGGAAGCAGGCGTCAGCGCACTTGAGGTGGCAGGTGACTGCGCTGCGCTTGCCGAGCGTGTGCCCCTCCATGGGCAGCAGCGGCAGCAACGGCCGATCACGATCGGTCGTGTGCTGACGGGGGCCGGTGGATTCACGATTCAACATGCGAGCGCTCCTCATGGTTAGGGTGAGCCCCGAGCTGGGGGCGAGTCTACCCTCCCGCCGCGCGGTGTCTCAAGGGTTAACCGAACATGAACGCTCGGTGTCGCCGGGCAAACAAATCTACGGTCACACAGGCCTACGGTCACACAGGCCTACGGTCACACAGGCCTACGGTCACACAGGCCTACAGAACGATGAGGCCGATCACCCAAACGGCGGCAAAACCGGCGACACCCTGAATTGCCGTGGCCGGGGTGAGCGTGCGGTACGCGGTCGCTACTGGAATGCGGCTGAGCTGCGACACCACCCAGAAGAAGCTGTCGTTGGCGTGCGATACCACCATGGCGCCGGCGCCGATCGCGAGCACTGAAAGCACCTTGCCCAAGTCAGAATCAAGGCCGAGTGCCGGCAGCAGGGGCAACAGCAACACCGAGGTGGTCACCATCGCTACCGTAGATGAGCCCTGAGCAGTCTTGAGCGCGGCCGAGATCAGGAACGGCACAGCGAGCCCGAGCCCGAGGGTCGACAGGGAGCTGCCGAGGAAGTCGGTGAGGTCGGAGGCGGCGAGAACGGCTCCGAAGGCAGCACCGGAGGCCGTGATCAGCAGGATGGGTGCCGAGATGCGAATGCCCTCTGTGACGCGTTCGCCGAACATGTCGAGCTTGCCTTTGCCCCGCAGTAGAAACAGAGAGGCGAGCAAGCCGACGGCCAGGGCGATGACGGGCGTGCCGAGAAAGACGACGGCTATGTACAGGCCGGACTCGCCGAACGGTAGACCGGGAAGCTTGGCGATCGAGGCGATGCAGATCAGCAGGATCGGCGCGAGAATCGGCAAAAAGGCCATGAACGCGTTGGGCAGTTTGCCATAGGACGCGCGAATCTTGTCGTAGTCCTGCTCATCTTCTTCGCCGGCCACTTCCGGCATGAGCTCGATGTTCTTTTTCAGGAACCGGTTCGCCCAGAGCAGCCCGGCCACCGCAGAAACCGCAGCGGCGATCAGGCCGAATCCGATGATCAGTCCGAGCTGGTCGATGACGTTGAGATTGCCGGCGGCGGCGAGCGGTCCGGGGGTCGGCGGCACGAACACGTGGGTGGCGTACAGGCCGGTCATCAGCGCGATCGTCATCGCCACCAGCGACACCTTGGCGCGGGCGGCGAGCGATTTCTTGAGCGAATTTAGAATGACGAAGCCGGAGTCACAGAACACCGGGATCGACACGATGAAGCCGATGACGCTCATGGTGAGGGTCGGGAACCGGGTGCCCAGCACTCGAATGAGGGCTTCGGCCATGGCGATGGCGGCGCCGGTGCGCTCGAGGATCACCCCGATGATGGTGCCGAACAGAATGATCAGACCGATGTTGCCCAGAGTGGCGCCGAAGGCCGTCGTGATGGTCGGGGCGATCGTGTCGACCGGCAACCCGAATGCGAAACCACCGACTAAGGCGGCGGCGAGCAAGGCGAGAAAGGGATTGATCTTCAGCTTCGCGGTGGCGAAGACGATGGCGGCGACGAGAGTCACCAGGATGGCAATGCTCAACATTGAGACGATCTTTCTATTTCTGGGTGGAGCGGCAACTAGTGGGACTGAAGAAAGAGGGCGACGGCCTGCGCCGTCGTGTCGCGCACACGTTCGGCCGCGTGGTGCTGCAGGTCGTCGAGGGTCGCCGGTCCCCCGGCGATCGAGAAGGCGGCGGTGACCCCGGATGCTGCGGTGTCGGCCGCAGGCAATGACACCCGTCCCGCGATGACGACGACCGGGCATCCTGCCGGGGCCAGACGAGCGACAGCCACGGCTACCTTGCCGCCGAGGGATTGGGAGTCGAAGCTGCCTTCACCGGTGAGCACGAGGTCGGCGTTGGCGATTTTGTCGGCGAGGCCGACGGCATCCGCTACCAGGGTGGAGCCGGGAACCAGCTCGGCGCGAAGCAACGGCACCAGAGTGGCCGGCATACCGCCGGCCGCTCCCGCACCGGGCCGGTCGGTCATGTCCTCGCCGGTTTCGTCCAGAACGATGGCGGCGAGGTGGGCCAGACCGGCGTCGAGCTCGGCAATGTCACTCGGCGCGGCACCCTTTTGCGGGCCGAACACCGCGGCGGCGCCGGTCGGGCCGCAGAGCGGATTGTTCACGTCGACGGCGACACGCCAGCGCACGGCGCGGGCGTGCGGGTGTAGTCCGGCGAGGTCGATCGACTCGATCTGCGCCAGGCCGGCCCCGCCGGGAGCGACGATTTCGCCGGCCGCATCGAGGAAGCGTGCGCCGAGCGCGGCGAGCAAGCCGGTTCCACCGTCGGTGCTGGCCGAGCCGCCGATGCAGAGCAGAATCTCCTCGACATTTTGGTCGAGCAATTCCCAGGCGAGCAGACCGACGCCGAAGGTGTCGGCGCGCTGGGGCTGGGGTGCGGTATCCGCTACCAGCGGCAAACCATTGGACTCGGCTGCCTCGATCAGGCCGACCCGGCCATTAGCTGACCGGGCATAGCGGGCCAGTCGGCTGCGGCCCAGCGCATCGACGGTGGGCATGGTGCGGGGTTCGACGCCCCAGACAGCGGCGATGGCATCGAGGGTCCCCTCACCGCCGTCCGCCATCGGACAGAGCGTGATCCGGGCCTGCGGTTGACCGAGGGCGATGGCGGCGTCGCGGGCCCCATCGGCCATGGCGGCGGTGGCGGCGGAGGCGCTGAGGCTTCCCTTGAACGAATCCGGCGCGATGACTATTGTGAGCGGCTTCAATGCCGGGCGACCGTTCATTGGTTCAGGCTAGGTCACAATCGCGCACATATTCAGGTGGAGTGAACCCATATTTTTCGCTGAGTTTCGAGACGATTACTGTGCACCGTACACATAGAGGGCGTCCTCGGCCGCCAGTGCGACCCGCATCGAGACGGCGGAACTGAAATGCCGCATGTTGAGGGTCGTGAGCACTTCGATGCGGTCGAGTCGCTGCACGACGGTATTGCGGTGCACGCCGAGCGCTCGCGCAGCGCCGGCGATCGACAGTTCGTTGCCGAGAAATACCCGGGCGGTTTCGCGCAAGGTGGCACTGAGCGGGGCGAGTACCGACGCGGCGAGGTCGTCGATCATGGCGTCGGGCAGGCCGGCGATCGCAAGTTCGAGCCCCAGTGAGTCGAGCCGAATCTCGGGGCTGGCCCGCGTGGTGAATGGGACGAGCAGTCCGGGCCGGGCCAGCAGCGTGCCGAGGCGCTCCGCGTCACCGGTGAGTTGCGGCATCGTCGCGCCGACCCGCCCGGTCAGAAACCACAGGGGCTGCGCGCGGGACTGTTGCAGGCGTTGCCGGAGCAGGGACAGGCCGATCGCCGTCGACGATCCGCTCAGCACCCAGACGGCACCGTTGATATCGGCGGCCACCACCCCGGAGAGCTCGCGCAGCTGGCGCAGCAGCGACACCGACGAGTTCGCGCCGGGCGCGGTGTTGAAGACTCCGGTCAGGTTCCACGGCGGCTGCAGGGGTACGTCGATGCCCCGCAATCCCGATATCAGGCGGCTTTCGGTGAGTTTGCCCAGCGACAAAGTCGAGAGGATGTCCCGGGTCGCCGATTCTCGCCACGACGCGTTGTCGCGCAGTCGTTCCTGGGTGAGCAGCATGTGAACGGTCAGCACGAGCACCTGCGCGACCGGCAGAACCTCTGCGGGGGTTCCGGTGACCCCCACGACCGCGACGACGTAGCCGTCGAGGATCAGCGGAATGTTCACGCCCGGCCGGGTGCCTTGGTGTTCGTCACCGGGGGCGATGTGTACCGCTTCGCCGCGGAACGCCGCCTCCCGGGCTCCATCATGCCGGGTGCCGATGCGGGAGGCGTCCATCGAGCCAATGATCATGCCGGTCGCATCCATGATGTTCACGTTGTGCACCAGGCTCGGCGCAAGTTGTTCGACCAGACGCTGGGCGAGCTCCCTGGTGATCTGCGCTGTGCTGGGTGAGCTGCCGTTCGGTGTTACTTCGATCATCTGGCCATCGTAGATCGCGAGCGTCAGCTGGGCCGCCGGCAATCGCCCATGGCGCATGTCGGTGGGGTGACATACACTTTTATCTAGAAGAAATATTCGATAGTGATTGTTTTCAACGAGATTTTGTTCGAACTCATTGTGGGTTTTTTTAACCATCGCTCATCAGGTTTTTACCATTATCACCCGTCACGAGCCTAGGGAGCCTACCTTGCCCCAAATTATTGATGCACCGGTCGACGTTGAGTTGTCCCCCGACGGCGACCCGCGCGCATTCATCTGGAATCGGTTCGAACACACCGTCATCGGACAACCGCAGGCGGTGTTCAAACGTACCCGGTGGTGGGAAGACGAGGGGACCCCTACCCGCATCGACACCGAGCTGTGGCGGCTCGACGCCTGTCGCGGCGGCGAAGAGCAGCACCGCTACGACCTGCGCCGCGGCATTGACGGGTCTTGGACCCTAGCATTGGACTGGGGATGAGCAACGCACCGGCGACGAGCTTCGCGCACCTACACGTCGCGAGCGCCTACTCGACCCATTACGGGGTTACGCTTCCCGAAGCCCTGGCCGAACAGGCAGCCGCGCAGGGCGCGAATTTTCTGGCCGTCACCGACCGTGACGGACTCTACGGCGCCGTCAAACACGTGCGAGCCTGCGTAGCAGTGGGTATCCGCCCCGGGCTCGGCGCCGAACTCGCCGTGCACGACGAGGAGTATCGCCCGCTCGGTCGAGTGGTCGTGCTCGCCCACGGCCACACCAACGGTCGCGGGTACGCCGCGCTCTGCCGGGCGGTCAGCTCCGCCCACGACGGTGGTGCCGGTCAACGCTCCGCGCTCACGCCCGGCAGTACCGGACCGAGCATTTCGCGCGATCGCCTGGCCGACCTGGCCGGCCTCGCCTCGCTCACCGTGCTGCTCGGCCCCGACTCCGACGTCGGTCTCGCCATCGCCCGCCGCGACAATGCGGATGCCGCGGCGCGGCTCACCCACTGGCAATGGGCCCTGCCCGCCCAGGCCGTCGTACTCGAAATCGTCTGTCACCTGGCCGAAAGCGGCACCGTCGGCAGCGTGACGCCGGCCACGCGCATGCTCGCCCTCGCCGAGAACGCCGGGCTCCCCGCCGTGCTCAGCAATGCCGTGCGATACGGCACGCCCGGCGAGGCAGTCACCGCCGATCTCGCCGATGCCGCACGCTTTCTGCTGCCGCTTGCCGAACTCGAAACTCCCCAAACCAACGGCCAGGCCTGGCTCAAACCGGCCAAAGCGATGCGCCAGGTGGCCCGCATGGTCGTCGATGCCGGCCTGCACGATGACGGGGCGCTCGAACGGCTACTGCGTGACACCGAGCAGGTCGCCGACCGGTGCAGCCTCGACCCGGTTCTCGATATCGGGCTGGGGCGCCCGCGCATGCCGGAGGCGCGCATCATCGGCGTCACCGGCGACCCGGTCACCGAACTCTGGCGGCGCGCCACAAGCGGCATCGCCGACCTGTACTCGGCGAGTGGCTCCCGCGCGGTCGAAGCGGCCCACGCCCAGCTCGCCCACGAGATGAAAACGGTCGAACACTTAGGCTTTGCCAGCTACTTTCTGACCGTGTCACGGGTGGCCGACATTATTCGCGGGATGGGTATCCGCATTCAGGCGCGCGGCTCGGGGGTCGGCTCGGTGCTCAACTACGCGCTGCGCACCTCCTCGGTCGAACCCATCGGCAACGGGCTGCTCTGGGAGCGTTTTCTCTCCCCCGAACGCCAGACGCTGCCCGATATCGACATCGACGTCGAGTCGGCCAGGCGCCACGACATCTACCGTGAAGTGTTTCGTGCCTTCGGCAGCGACCGGGTCTCGCTCATGTCGATGACCAACGCCTACCGCGGCCGTGGCGCCGTGCGCGACGCCGGTCTCGCCCTCGGCCTGCCCGATGCCCAGATCAACGTGATCGCCAAGCAGATGTGGCGATTCAACGCCCGCGACTTTCGCCGCGCCCTCGAAGAGAAGCCCGAACTCGAAGCCCTCGCCGCCGAGGTGCGTGAGTCGCAACAGCTCGACCTGCTCGTCGACCTCACCGCCAAACTCGACCGGCTCCCCCGACACATCTCGGTGCACCCCTGCGGCGTGATCCTCTCCGACGCGAGCTTGCTCGACCGCACCCCGGTGCAGGCGAGCGGCATGGGCCTGCCGATGTCGCAGTACGACAAACACGACATGGACCCGATGGGGCTGATCAAACTCGACATTCTCGGCGTGCGCATGCAGTCAGCGATGGCGCATGCCGTTGAAGAGCATCACCGACTCACCGGCGAGAGTATCGACCTTGACCGGGTGCCACTCGACGACCCGAAAACCTTCGAGCTCATTCGGTCCACGCGCACGCTCGGTATTTTTCAGATCGAATCGCCAGGTCAGATGGAGCTGGTCGGCAAGCTGCAACCGGAGGTGTTCAACGACCTCACTGTTGAGATCTCGCTGTTTCGGCCCGGCCCGATGAAAAACAACATGCCGCTGAAATATCTGCAGGCCCGACACGGCGAGGTCGACCCCGACTACATTCACCCCCGGTTCGAGCCGATTTTGCGCGAAACCAACGGCGTTGTCATCTTTCACGAGCAGGTGATGCGGCTGTTCGACGAGCTCACCGGCTGCGGCCTGGGCAAAGCGGATGTCTTTCGCCGGCACCTGGGTAAACCCGAGCGACTCCCCGAGATCGAAGAGTACGTGCGCGAACGGGCGCTTGCGCGCGGGTTCAGCGTTGCCGTCATCGACCAGGTCTGGACGGTGTTGGCCGGGTTTGGCAGCTTCGGCTTCGCCAAAGCGCACGGCGCAGCCTTCGCCTTGCCCACCTACCAGTCTGCCTGGCTGAAAACCCATCACCCGGCCGCTTTCCTGGCCGGGCTACTCACCCACGATCCCGGCATGTGGCCCAAAGACCTCATCGTCGCCGAGGCCCGGGTGCTCGGGGTGCCGGTACTCCCCCTCGACGTGCAGTCGAGTGCGCTGGACTACCGGGTGGAGGATCTCGCCGACGGAAGCCAGGGCATCCGTCTGGCGCTGCCCGAACTGGTCGGTAGCACGGAGACGGAGCGGGAGCGCATTGCGCAGCACCAGCCGTTTAGCTCACTGCAGGACTTTCGTGACCGGGTGCACCCTAGGCGGCGCACCTTCGAAGCACTCGCCCGAGTGGGCGCCCTCGACACGTTCATCGGCTACGACCGGGCCCGGCGGCACGAACTGCTCGCGCACATTCAATCGCTGCGCGGCACCGCCGTGGTCATTCGCGCCGACCAGCTAGCGTTCGAGGTGGAGCTGCCGGTGCCGCAGTACTCGGGTGATCGCGCCGGCGCCATCACCTCACTCGAACTGCGCGGCCGCACCCAGACCGATCTAGAGCTGCAGGACCTGAACCTGGCCGTCGGATCACACCAGATGAAACGCTTTCACGCCCTGTTCAGGGAGTTGGGGGTGACCCCGGCGAGCGAGCTCGGTAACCTGCCCGGCGGCACCGAGGTTCTGCTTGCCGGGGTTCGGCGGGCCACGAACACGCCTCCGATGCGCGGCGGCCGCCGCGTGGTGTTCATCAGCCTCGACGATGGCACCGGCCCGGTCTCCAACGTCGTGTTCTTTCACGACGCGCAGGAGCGGGTCGGCGGGCACGTGTTCCAGACCAATTACATGCTGGTGCGCGGTCGCACCCGGCGCTCCGGTGCGCGCGGCGTCTCGGTGACCGGGGAGAATTTGTGGGACCTGTTCGATGTGGCCCGCCAGGTGAAGGAGCGGCACGCCGTTGAACGGGTGGCTGCCGAGGAAGCGGCCAGCGCAGCGGCCTACGCGGCCGAACTCGCCGCGCAGCCGGCGGCTGAGCTGTCATCGCGCCCCGGCGGCACCCTGCACCATCTCAATGCGGCGCAGAGCGCGTGAGGCGGCGCCAACGGCACACCCACTACTGGGCGGTGCTAACGGGCACACCACTCTTGAGCGGCGCTACTGGTCCGGCGTGATGGGAGCGGCACCCGGCGGCGCAGGCGCTGCTGGCGGAGCTGCCGGTGGCGCTGCCGGCGGCGCAGGCGCGACCGGCGGCGCTGCC
>NZ_SOHI01000037.1:0-197815 GCF_004403585.1 Cryobacterium sp. Hb1
AAATCAGCCCCGTCGACTTCGAACTGCAATACTCGTTAAAGACCGCGGAAGTTCAACTCGCCGCTTAACCCGTGTCCACTAACCGGGGGCAAGGCCAACTCGGGCGTTTGCATGTAGTCGGCGTAGTTGCGAAAGCTCCTGTTACGCCACGCTCCGTTGATAGATGCTTCTGCCGCCGGGGTGTGCCGTAGCCCTCCGAGCTCGGCGAGTCGCTGATAGTCGATACCTGCCTTCGGCATGCTGGCGATAAGTTCGTGTTCCCCAAATTGCGGGTTGTGACGAGACCCCGGAACGGTGCGCACGTCGATGAGTCGTTCGACACCGTGTTTATTCAACATTTCAACGAACTCCTCAATGGAATGAGTCGAGTGCCCGATCGTGTACACACAGGTTTCAGCCATGCTCCCATTGAACCGCACCTACTACAGCCCGCATCAGGAATGTCAGATGTGTGCGCCGACACTCGGTTCCGCAATAACGGGGAACCCCTGGACGTTGGCCATCGCCCTGTTGCCATGCTGAAGCCGTCGCTAACCTGATCAGTGAAGGAGGCTTGCTCGTTCCGGTTCACCGGTTCACCGGGTCACACGAGCTAGGCGCGGATATCCCCGATAACACCGCGGCCATAGGTGTCCGTGAACGAACGGAGAAAGCATGGAACCGATCCCGCATCGTTTCGACCATTCGCGCGCGATTAACACTGCAGGGGCGGGTGGTGTCCCACTGACAGTGTCAGTGCCGGCCGGCGTAGCACGGGCTGGAATCATCGTGCTCCATGAGGTGTGGGGCCTCTCCGCGCCAGTTGCCGATCTCGTCGTTCGACTGGCCGACTGCGGTTACATCACCGCCGCGCCGCACCTCTACCACCGCATCGCAGACCCCGTCGTCAGTGGTGGAAAATTCGCGCAAGCCCGCCGGTACCACAACACCCTCACGACGGCAGGGCTCACCGGTGACATCGAGAGCGCCCTTGCCTGGATTCGCGCCCGGGGAGCGCAGAAAGTAGCGATACTAGGTTTCTCCATGGGAGGCACCCTCGCGTTGTGGGCGGCAGCGACACTGCACATCGATGCCGCAGTCACCTTTTACGGCGCTAACTTGGCGTCTCCACGCTGGCCTGGCATCCTCTGTGGAATCGATGCCGCACGCGTGCTCAAGGCACCCTGGCTGGGAATATATGCCGGCAAAGACGCCAGTACCCCCGCCCGTGATATTCAACGGATGCGCGAAATCCTGACCCACAGCACCACGCAATCCGCGGTCGTGGTGTACCCCAAAGTTCGCCACGGCTTCGCCCTGGACCCGGACCTTTCACGCCACGCCGCAGACGAGACAGCAGACGCATTCAAGCGAACGGCCCTCTTTCTGAAAACTCATTTACGTCAGGCCAACCAGCCATTTCCGTAAAGATCGCCACCAATCGTCGACACCACTCAGAGAGCGCCCCTCCGTCAGATGAACACGGTCATCGACGTGAACAAGCAAGAATACGGGTCGAGTCGATCTGTCAGGAAATGCAGATGGGTTGCCGATAGCACCTACCTCCGCACGTTCTCGGGCGGGGATACATTCCACGTATCGAGGAAGAAACCGATTTTCACACTCACCAGCCCGCTATCATCCGTATCAAACGGGCCCAACCGAGTCTCCACAACCCGGCGCTTGTCGTGACGGATGCTTCGGCCTCTGCATCATCCGTCGTCTGGCGTTAGAGCAGATCGGCGTGGTGGGCGGCGGCCACGTTGGGGTGGGCGCGCAGGCGGTAGCGCAGCACGTTGTCACCGTAGGTGGTTTCGAGAATGGGACTGTTGGTCGGGTCGGCGGAGAGCCCACGGGCCTCGCGAGACAGGCCCTCGTCGAGCTGCAGCCTCGGCATTACGGTGTCGAGTGCTGGATTGAAGAAGAACGGCACGGAGATGCGGTCGGAGCCGTCTTCAGGGGAGAAGACGCGGTGCAGGGTGGCCTTGAGGTAGCCATCCGTTGCCAGTTCGAGCATTTCGCCGATGTTCACGATGAAGGCGCCCTCGACTGGGGGAGCGTCGATCCACTCGCCGTCGTGTTCGACTTGCAGACCGTCTTTGTGCGGTTCGACGAGCAGCAGCGTGAGAACCCCACCATCGCGGTGCTCACCCACACCCTGCGCACGTACAGGCTGGCCGGGATAGCGCACGATCTTGGTCAGGAGAAAAGCGTTCTCGGCGAAAGCGGCGTCGAAGACGTTCTCGGGGCTGCCGAGGGCGAGTGCCCAAGCGCGCAGCAGGCGAAGCGCGATGCGGCTCAGCTCTGAATTCCAGCGCAGGGCGACGGTCTTCAGCTCAGGCAGGGACTCCGGCCAGAGATTCGGGCCCTCAAGGCGCCAATAATCTGGAGTTCCAGCGGCGAGGGGCACGGGCTTGCGGTCTACCCCGATGTCGATTTGTTCACGCCAGTCGACGGCGTTGGCGGTGAGCTCCCCGCCGACGCGGGTATAACCGCGAAACTGGGGACTGTGGATGTTTTCCAGCTTGAGTTTCTGCTCGGTCGGCAAGTCAAAGAACTTACGAGAGACCGCGAGAAGCTCCTTCGTCAGCTGCGGGTCGACGCCGTGGCCGGTCAGGTAGAAGAACCCGACCTCGTGGGTGACGCGCAGGAGTTCAGCGCGGAATGCCGCAGCTTCGGCCTCGCCAGCGTCGAGTTGAGAGAAATCGAGGATTGGTAGTGAAGACACCATGCTTCAAGTCTGGCACCGGGCAGGCCACGTCGCGAATTATGACGACTCCGAGCCTTCGCCATCGGCAAATTCACTCCGGGACGTGTCGGGGTGAAGTCGAACTTGACGAAACCGGGCCTGCCAGCTACTGCCTGCGGCGTATCGCTCGACCCACACGCGATGACGACATCAGCGGTTGGGGAAGCCGTGGGGGAGGCCGGTCAAGACCGGGGCCAGGCGCGCCAGGCGCTCGCGCTCGAGGAGGAGGGCGGTATATTCGCGTTCTCGGCGCACGGCGGCGACTCCGATGAGGAAGGACTCAGCCGGAGCATCGGGCAGTGGGGAGACGAACGGAGTGACCTCCGCCGAGAGGGTCTGAGCCAGGCGTTCGCGGGTCAGCGGGGTCAGGCGGGATGACTGCCGAAGGTACTGGGCCACCCGCCGCGCCAGCTGGTCGGGCAGCCTGGCAATATCAACGGTCTGCGACCAGGGCAGCAATGCTTCGGGCATCGGGCGCGGGATCTCTTTATTGCGCTGGACGCGCTCGTGCTGGCTGTACGTGCCAGCCAGGAGGTCGCCGAGGCGCTTCGATCGGCCGTTGAGCAAAGCTGTGATGGCGGCGAGCCCGCCGAGCGTCATGATGATCTCCAGCACCCCGGTCAAGGCCCGAATGAATGCGTGGCGCAGGGAGATCGCTCCGCCGTCGTCGCGCACGATGCGCGCACCGATGGCGAGCTTGCCGAGCGATCGACCGTGAGTGAGGGTCTCGACCAGCACCGGCACGATCAGTACGGCGAAGACGAGCGCGGCAATCGAGATGGCCTGGGTGAGCGCCGAGTCGGTATCGCCCGCGACGGTCATAACTAGGGCCAGCATAATGAGCAGGTACAGGGCCAGATAGGCGATCGTGTCGATGATGGAGCCGGCGGCGCGCAGAATGACGCTGGCGGGGCGTACGTCGAGCGCAACTGCCTCGCCGGTGACGAGCTCGTCGTCGCGAATCAGATCACTGTGACGGTCGGCACGATCGGCGGGACGCCCGGTCTCGTTCATGTCTACTATTGAATCAGATGGATCTCGATGCTTACACGGCCGCGCATCGCGCCGACTGGGACCGCCTGACCGAGCTCGGAGCCCGGCGGGAGTTGAGCGGTGCCCAGTCCGACGAACTCATCGAGCGCTATCAGGCCGGTGCCACCCAGCTCTCAGCGATCAAGTCCACTGCCGGGTCGACGCTCGAAGGTGACCGGCTGTCGGTCGGTCTCTCTCGTGCCCGGCTGCGTTTCACCGGCGCGAATGCCAATGTGTTGGCGCAAATTCCGCGATTTTTCGTCGCCCAGCTGCCGGCGGCCCTTTATCGGCTGCGCTGGCTCACGCTCGTGGTCGCCGTGGTGACCTTTCTAGTCGCCGGGTTGTACGCGGTGTGGGCCTACAACGATCCAGGGGTGCTCGCGAATCTGGGAACGGAGACCCAACTCGCCCAGCTGGCCAACGAGGACTTCGTCGGCTATTACTCAGCAAACCCTGCGGCGTCATTCACCGGATTTGTCTGGACGAACAATGCCTGGATCGCCGCACAGTGCATCGCCTTTGGCATCACCGGGGTCTACGTGCCGTTCATTATTTTGCAGAACGCCATGAGCCTCGGCACCACAGCGGCGATCATGTTCGCCTATGACAAGGGTGACGTATTCTTTCTCTACATCGCCCCGCACGGGCTGCTCGAACTGACCGCTATCTTCGTGGCAGCGGCCGGCGGACTGCTCATTTTCTGGGCCTGGATCGCTCCCGGTGCCCGCACCCGCGGGCAGGCACTCGCCGAAGACGGCCGCGCGCTGTTCACGGTGGCCATCGGTCTCGTTTTCGTTTTGCTGGTGTCGGGCATCATCGAGGGATTCGTCACTCCGCAGGCGTGGCCATGGCCGATCAAGATCGGGATCGGCGCCGTCGCGCTCGGCGCATTTTTGACGTACATGATCGTGGTCGGCGGCCGTGCCACTCGCGCCGGTGAAACCGGCGACCTGAGTGAGTTTGAGGCCGGAAGCACCCGCATCTACGCTGCCTGACACCTCGCCTCGCTGCCGATTGCCGAAACTAGTTGCTGGTCGTTGCTGGTCGTCTCCACGGTCTTGAGTGGCGGGAGCGATGTTGACGCGGACGGCGCCAAGGGTGTCCCCGCAGCCGTTGGTCGTCAGAGCCGGCCGGCAGCCTTGAGGGCGATGTAGCGGTCGGCCAGGGCCGGAGGGAGCTGCGCGGGCGAGGCGGTGACAACATCCGCTCCCAGCCGACGGATAGCAGCCGATACGCGTGCCACGTCGAGCAGGGCCCGTTCCGCCGCCGCTGCCCGGTAAATTTCGTCGCGACTACCGCGGGTGGCTGCGGCGAGCACGGTGGCAGGGTCGAGCACGGAGGCCACGATCACCGTGTGTCGTTTGGTGAGCTGGGGCAGCACCGACAGCAGCCCGGTCGACGCCCCCGCAGCGTCGACCGAGGTGAGCACCACGACCAGGGCATGCTGGCTCGTGATGGACCGCACCTGCCCGGGAACGGCGGCCCAGTCCATCTCGATCAGTTCCGGGTCGATCAGGGCCATGGAATCGACCAGCTGCGAGAGCAGAGCGGCCCCGCTGGCCCCCTGCACACGGCCGCGCACCCGGCGGTCGAACGCGAGAAAATCCACCCGGTCGCCGGCAACCGAGGTGAGAGCGGCGAGCAGCAGGGAAGCCTCGAATGCGGTATCGAGGCGTGGCTCGTTATCGACCCGCGCCGCCGAGGTTCGCCCGGTGTCGAGCAGAATGACGACGCGGCGATCACGCTCCGGTCGCCAGGTGCGCACCATCACATCGTTGCGCCTGGCAGTGGCCCGCCAGTCGATCGAGCGCACGTCGTCGCCGCGCACGTATTCGCGCAACGAATCGAACTCGGTGCCCTGCCCGCGCACCATCACGCTCGTGCGCCCGTCGAGCTCCTTGAGCCGCGTGATTCGTGCGGGCAAGTGTTTACGGGCATGAAAGGGCGGCAATACCCGGATGCGCCCCGGCGCGTTCAGCGTGGCCTGGCGGTTCCACAGGCCGAGCGGCCCGCGCGAGCGCACCGTCACCTGTTCGACCCGTCGTTCCCCGCGCCGAAACGGTGTGAGCGTGAGCGAGACGAGCCGCCGTTCCCCGGACGGGATCACGACGCGGCTGCGATTGCGTCCGGCGCCTGCCGACGGCTGCCAGGCATCCCGCACGACGCCGACCAGGCGGCGGCGCCCGGTGTTGGTGAGGTACAGCTCGCTCGTGACAGATTCCCCGAGTCGAACCCGGGCGGGCAGCATCCGTTCGATCGTCACGGCACGCGGAGACGCCGCCAACGCGAGGTCAAGGCCGCCAAGCACGAACACCAGCAGCAGCCAGAGAAAAAGAATGCTGGTGGCGGCCGTAGGATCGGGCCCGAACAGCACGATAGGCACCACCCCGAGGGCGAGGAGAAGAACGAACCGTCCGCTGAGCGTCATCGTTAGATCGGAACCTGAACCTGCTGCAGCACGCCGCGCAGAATGGCGTCCACCGAGACGCCCTCGAGTTCGGCCTCCGGGCGCAGCTGCACGCGGTGTCGCCAGACCGGCAACGCCATCGCCTGCACGTGATCGGGCGTGATCGAGTCGTAGCCGCTCAGCCAGGCCCACGCCTTGGTGGCTGCGAGCAGCGCGGTCGTTCCGCGGGGACTGACGCCGAGCTTGACCGAGGGACTCGTGCGCGTGGCGCGGGCCAGGTCGACGATGTAGGCGAGCACATCCGCACTCGAGCCGACCCGGGCCACCGCGGCCTGCGCCGCGGCAAGTTCGACCTGGCCGAGCACCGCGCTCACCCCGGCCCCCGCCAGGTCGCGCGGATTGAAACCGGCAGCGTGGCGGCGCAGTACCTCGATCTCATCGACCCGTTGGGGGACTTCGAGCACGAGCTTGAGCAGAAACCGGTCCAGCTGCGCCTCCGGGAGTGTATAGGTGCCCTCGTACTCGATCGGGTTCATGGTCGCCGCCACGATAAACGGCTCCGGCAGCTTGAGCGATTCGCCGTCAACGCTGACCTGGCGTTCCTCCATGGCCTCAAGTAGTGCGGACTGCGTCTTCGGCGGCGTCCGGTTGATCTCGTCGGCGAGCATGATGTTGGTGAACACCGGGCCCTGCCGAAACTCGAACTCGCCCGCGCGAGCATCGTAGATGAGCGACCCGGTCACGTCCCCTGGCATCAGGTCGGGCGTGAACTGGATGCGCTTCGTGTCGAGGCTCAGTGCGTGGCTGAGCGTACGCACGAGCAGCGTTTTGGCCACTCCGGGCACACCCTCAAGCAACACGTGGCCGCGCGCGAGCAACGCGATGATCAGCCCGGTCACCGCGCCGTCCTGCCCAACGACGGCCTTTGTGACCTCTGAGCGCACCCGGTTGAGCGCGGCCCGCAGCGCGGCGGCATCCTCTGCGGTCGAGGGCACCGCAGCTGCGAGCGAGTCAGCGGGCGTGATTGGGGTGGCAGGAGTGGTCATGGGTCCATTCTTTCGGCTGGAGGGGGTGGTAATTCCTGAGAAACGGATGCCGACGCCCGAGCAGCCGGCGCGGCCCCGGCTCGCACGGCCTGACCGGTCGCGTGTTCGAGAGCCTGTAAAGCGTCGGAGAATGCCATCAGCTGCGCGTCGGATTTGGGGATCGCGCCCACCAACACTCGCCGCACGTCGTCGGGAGTGCGGCCGGTGAAATGGGCGACCGAGCCGACGACCTCCTCCAGGTGTGCGAGGCGGCCCAGGCCAACAGCGAGGGCGAGTCGCTGTACAGCGCCGACCCGCAGGGCGTCCAGCGCCCTCAGCCGGGCATTGCTGCGCGCGTACAACCGGGCGCGACCTTCCATGGTCTCGCTCGCTTTCACCGTGACCGGCAGGTTCTCGGCCACGAGCGGTCCGAACCGCGCTCCCCGCCAGAACGCGGCGGCGGCGGCGGCGAGTATGAGCAGAACGAGCACCGGGGTGACCCAGCCGGGCATCAAGTCGGCGAGTGACGGGGGCCCGGTGCGGGGCAGATCGGCCAGCGTTGGCAGGTACCAGACCAGTGAGTCGCTCGGCCCCAGCAATCCGAGTGCGAGCGCCGCGTTACCGTAGTCAGCGATGTGCTCATTATTGAACAGGCGGGCGTCGGGCACGAGGGAGATGATCCCGCCGGTCGTGTCGTTCTGCACCTGAACCAGCGAGAAAGTGTTGGTGCTGCTGGCAAAACAACCGGTGAGAAGCAAATGCCCGCCCGCGGGCGGAATGGACAGGGTGTCCCCGCCCGGTGACAGTTCCCCGGCTCGATTCGCGGTCGGCACAGAGCAGTCAGCGGCGAGAGTGTCGTATTCGGACACACCGCCAAAGCCCACGGTCGGGGCCAGCGCCTGAAGAGCCAGAAAATCCGGTGCCGCGA
Organism: Cryobacterium sp. Hb1; assembly: GCF_004403585.1. Taxonomy (NCBI): domain Bacteria; kingdom Bacillati; phylum Actinomycetota; class Actinomycetes; order Micrococcales; family Microbacteriaceae; genus Cryobacterium; species Cryobacterium sp. Hb1. Next base: position 8,121 of record NZ_SOHI01000037.1, read on the forward strand.
CAACGGTGCGCGCGGCGAGGTCGCCCAGTTCGCGCAGTTGCGACTGATCGAGGTAGCTGTTCTCGTCATACAGGAGCACGGTTGATTTCGTTCCGACTGCGCCCCGCACCTCGGCCAGGGAACTGGCGAGAGTCACGGTGACGCCCTGCTGGCGAAGCACCTCCACGAGCGCCATCGAGCCGGCCGGAGCAGCGTTGTCCCCGGCAAGCGCTCGGCCAGCCGCCTGGCTGCCGCCGGACACGAGCACGGCGACAATCGCGGTGGCCAGAATGCAGGCAGTGGCGATCAGCCAGAATGAGGAGCGGCCCAGCAGCGCTCGCAGGGTCGGGGTAGCCACGTTCGTGCTGTCGGCGGCACCGCCGGCAGCACCAGTCAAGCGAGCAGGCGCATCGGTTGGGGAACCGAGCGTTGCGCTCATGACCGACCCGCCTCGGTCAGTGGGGCGAGTATGGTGGGCGCCGCAGCCCGCAATTCGGCCTCGAGCGCGGCGAGGGCGCGGTAGTCGCGCTCGAGACCGACCTGTTCGAGGTAGCGCACCCGGTCAAAGGTGTCCGCAGCGCGGGCCAGTGCCGGACCATTGGACGGAAACGCCAGCTGAGCCCGGGCAGCGAAATCATGCGCGGTCGTGCCGGGCGTGACTGAGAGCACCGTGCGTTCAGCCAAGCCGCGGGCCAGGGCGCGAAAAATCTCCTCGCAGGCCAGGCTCCAGTCGCCGCGACCGGCCGCCGCGTCGGCCGCCGCACGCATCTCGGAGCTGCTGCGCTGGTCGATCGCGCCGAAGAGGTCGAGATCTGCGCGGCGGCGCCTGGCCAGTTTTGGCGCGCCAAACAGCAACCAGCCCGCCACGAGCACCGCGAGCACGAGCACGGCCGCGACAATCGGCACCCAACCGGTCAGGCTGCCGTCGCCGCTGCCAGCCAGCGAATTGAGCCAGTCGAGAAAAGCCTGAGACGCCCGGTCGAACCAGGTCGGCCGGGCCTCTGCGTACGGGGCTTTAACGAGCTCTTCGCGTAGCCACTGGCGGGCGTCTGGCGCGTCAGGAACCACCGGAACATCACGTGGCACGCCGAACGTGAAGCGGTCGAGGAGTGATTCGACCGTCGATCCGAGCTGCGCCAGGCCCACCTCGGTCATGCCGCCGAGTATCCGCCGGACACGGTTGGCGCCAGATACGGGTCGGGTACGTCGCCGCCCTGCGCTGCCGATTCGACGTAGCGGGCCAGCTCAAGGTCGAGGCCTTCCTTGCGCATGCGCAGGTCGAGATAGACCAGCGCTATGGTCGCTGACTGTACAACAGCCGCCACCGCAGCTACGGGAATGGCGATAATCAGGCTGACGACGGTGAGGATGATGGACGACTGCTCCATGAACGCCCCGGCCGGGTCGACAAGCGTAGTGCCGATTCCCATGAGCAGCGACACGGGCAGGCTGATGATCTGGCTGATGACCTGCACGATCACGGTGATCAGCAGCAGAATGCCCAGGGTGCGCCAGAAGTAGCCGCGCGTCAGCGACCACGACCGAATAACGGATGCCCGCACGCCCAGCTCCTCCAACACGATCAGGCTCGGAACCACACTGGTTTTGGTGAAGAGGAATGCGCTCGCGGCCGCGAGCAGCAGACCGCCGAAGACACCGACGAGAACGCCGGCGACGAGGCCGACGGCACCGCCGACGCTGATCAGGAGCACGACGATGCCGGCCAGCACGGCCACGCCGACGAGCAGCGCACCGCCCAGCAGCAGGGTCCACAGGGTCAACGGCCAGAGACGAGTCGCCGCCCGGCGCCAGAGAGTGCCGAGCCGCAGTTTCTCGCCCAGGGTCGCGCGGGCCACCTCGACCACGATGACGGCCTGCAGCAGCGCAGAAGCGATGAGCGACAGAGCGATCGGAATGATGGCGGACAGCAAACCGGCCAGCACCGAGCCGGCCGTGACGGCATCCTTTTGGTCGAGCGGGGCGCTGTCAATGCGATCAAGGGCCCAGAACGTGACGAGCCCGACGATGCCCACGGTGACGAGCATAATCACCGCCTGCACGATCAGGCCACTACCGAAGGTGGCCTTGGGATTGCGGCGCAGGACCCGGAAAGACGCGCCGAGCAGCGTACCGAATCCGATCGGCCGCAGTGGAATCAGTCCCGGCTTGGGCGGAGGCGCCCAGGCCTGGCCTGGGTTGCTGCCTGGGAAGGGCCCATTCGAGTGCGGCGCGCTCTGATAGGGCGAGGACGGTGTCGCCAACTCCCCATAGCGCGGTGGAACGGGGGCGTCGGGGGCTAGCCAGGGGTCGGTCACCCTTCAATGCTGGCACAGGTCGATCGAGAAATGCGCTCGCACGCACTCTGTCAGCGCACTCAGCTACTCTTATGCGAGACTTTGCCCTACTCATCGGGCAATCTGCTGAGCGAACGACATCAGAACACACGGAGCTGACGTTCTGGAAAGAGACCCATGACTGCACGTATTTTGGTTATCGATGATGATACCGCCCTGTCCGAGATGATTGGCATCGTTTTGCAAGGCGAGGGCTTCACTCCGGGTTTTTGTGCCGATGGATCGCTTGCCTTCGAAGCGTTTCGTACCGAGAAGCCTGACCTGGTCTTGCTCGACCTCATGCTGCCCGGCCTCGACGGCATCGAAGTGTGCCGGCTGATCCGCGCCGAATCAGGGGTGCCGATCATCATGCTCACCGCCCGGTCTGACACCACCGATGTGGTCAAGGGGCTCGAGTCAGGTGCCGACGACTACATGGTCAAGCCGTTCAACCCCAAGGAGCTCGTCGCCCGCATTCGCACACGCTTGCGCCCGCCCGCTGTCAACGGCGCACTGGCCCTGCACATTGGTGACCTCGTGGTGAACGCAGTCGGCCACGAAGTCACGCGCGGAACGGCGGCGATCAACCTCACACCGCTCGAATTCGACCTGCTGCTAGCCCTCGCCTCCAAACCCCAGCAGGTCTTCACCCGCGAAATGTTGCTGGAGCAGGTCTGGGGTTATCACTACAAAGCGGACACCCGGCTCGTGAACGTGCACGTGCAGCGGCTGCGATCCAAGGTCGAGCACGATCCCGATAATCCCAAGATCGTCATGACGGTGCGCGGCGTCGGCTATCGCGCCGGTGCGATCAGCTAGAGATCGCAGACCAGAGATGTCCCCCCGGCGACGCCCAGAGAAACGGTTTCCGAAACCGTGCCTCAGCTGACCTATTGGAGCAGGCCGCGCAACTGGCCGAGGCTCGTGCGCGCGTCGTGGCGCTCGTCCCTGCAATTTCGTACGGTGACGATTTCCGTCGCGCTGTCCGGGCTGGCCATTCTGGTCGTGGGTGTGTACATGTCGGTCAGCATCGGTACTGACCTGTTCCAGTCGCGGCTCAGCCAGGTCCTGCTGGAATCAGACCGGGCGAGCAGTTCCGCGCAGAGCCTCTTCGATTCCTCCGATGCCACCGACCGGGTCGAGGTGCAGAACCTGCTCAGTTCGGCCCGCACCTCGATCTCCGCTGCCTCGTCGAGCCGACTGGTCGCCATGCTGCGGGTGCCTGGCCAGGATCCGTCGACCGTCGCGCCGCTGGATTCGTCGACGTTTGGGCAATCGACCGGCGTGATCGGAGCCGACCTGCGCACCGAGGTGCAGGCGAACGACGGTGATCAGTTTTGGCAGTCCGTCACCCTGACCGGTGACGAGGCCACCACAATGCCCGGGATAGTGGTCGGGTCGCAGATCACGGTTCCCGTGGCCGGCCGATACGAGCTGTACATCGCCTACAGTCTGCAGGATTCCGAAGCGACGCTGCTCTTCGTGCAGCAAACGCTCGGGGTGGCCGGCGTCGCGCTCGTCCTGCTGATCGGGGCCGTATCGTGGATCGTCGTGCGCTTCGTCGTCACGCCATTGCGGGTGGCCGCCGAGACGAGCCAGAAACTCGCCTCCGGCGACCTTGAAGTGCGCATTCCCGAGAAGGGCGAAGACGTCATCGCCACGCTTGCCCGCTCGTTCAACGGCATGGCCGACAGTTTGCAGAGCCAGATTCGTAAGCTCGCCGACCTGTCCGAGGTGCAACAACGTTTCGTATCGGATGTCTCGCACGAATTGCGAACGCCGCTCACGACCATCCGCTTGGCGGGCGATGTGCTCTATGACCAGCGGGCGACTTTTCCGCCAGCCACCAGCCGCACCGCTGAGTTGCTGCACACCCAGGTGGAACGCTTTGAGTTGCTGTTGAGTGACCTGCTCGAAATCAGCCGGTACGATGCCGGGTCGGTGGAGCTCGAGAGTGAACCGACGAATCTGGTCTATCTCGCCGAGGACGCCATCGACAGTCTGAAGTCACTGGCCGAGTCGAAGGGGAGTGACCTGCGGATCGTAGCGCCGGGCGGGTATCTCAATGCCGACGTCGACCCGCGACGCATTCGGCGGGTTCTGCACAACCTTATTGGCAACGCCATCGAGCACGGTGAGGGTAAACCCGTCGTGGTGTCAGTCGACAGCGACGCGAACGCGGTCGCGCTCGCCGTCCGGGACTACGGGCTCGGCATGACCCAGGCCGAAGTCGCGCACGTGTTCGACCGGTTTTGGCGTGCTGATCCGTCTCGCCAACGCACGATCGGGGGCACCGGACTCGGACTGGCCATCTCGCGCGAAGACGCGAGCGTGCACAACGGCTGGCTACAGGTCTGGTCGAGTCCGGGCGAGGGGTCGTGTTTTCGGCTGACCCTGCCGCGCACGGCCGGAGCTGTGCTCGAATCGTCCCCGATCCCATTGCCACCCGACGACGCAACGGCCGCATTGGGCGACGTCGGGCATGTGCTTGGAATGGTCGGAGAGCAGCATGATTGATCGCAGAGCGCGTGGTTCAATCTGGCGGGTCGCTCCGGCGCTGTTGGTGGCCGTCAGTCTCGCCGTTGGGCTCGGTGGCTGCACCGGTATTCCGCGCGACGGTGTCGTACACGCCGGCAATGACATTGCGCCGGACGATAATCCGGCCCCGGTTTTTCTGCCGGCACTACCGCAGAAGGACGCCTCGACGGAGGCTATTCTGCGCGGCTTCATCGACGCTTCGTCAAGCCCGGAGAACAACTACGACATCGCCCGCCAGTTTCTGGCTCCGGCGTTTCAATCCAGTTGGGACCCCACCTCGGGCGTCACCGTCGACAACGGTTCAGGGCGCACCCTGACCGTCATCGACGAGGCCACCACCCTCGTGGCGGTCACGCCGATCGCCGAAGTGGACCAGTCCGGGGAATATCGCGAGGTCGACGCGAGCCCGGTACCGTTGCGCTACGAATTTGCGCAGATCGGTGGCCAGTGGCGCATCAGCGCGGCTCCGGATGGCACGGTGATTGACGAAAACACCTTCAATGAGGTCTTCAGTGCCCAGCCGGTCTATTTTTATGATCCGGGATTTCGGTTTTTGGTGCCGGACCTGCGCTGGTTTCCGCGCGGCGCATCCGCTCCGACGAAACTGGTCAACGCGGTCTTGAACGGACCGAGCACCTGGCTGACCGGTGCCGTGGCCACGGCGTTTCCGCAAGGTTCAAAGCTCACCGCCGATGCCGTGCAGGTTGTCGGGCGTCAGGCCATGGTCGATCTGAACAGCGAAGCCCTCAACGCCGATCGGCAGACCCTCCAGCGCATGAAGGCGCAGCTGGCGGCGAGTCTGCCGACGGGCCTGACAGTCGAAATCACCATCGACCAGAACTCCCAGGCCATCACTGCTCTGGAATCAGGGGCGCCGCTCGTGGATCCGCGGGTAGATGCCCGGGCGCTCGTGCTGCGCGGTGACGAGTTCGGTTTTCTCGCCGCGACCGGGCAGAGCGTCACTCTGCTGGATGGGCTCTCTGAGCCCATCGCCCAGCTGGCTCCGACCGCTGTGACGCTCGCATCGGGCCAGGGATCGGCGGCCGTACTCGCCAGCGACGGCGTCTACGTCGTTCGGGCCGGCGATGAACCCGAGCTGCTCGATGCGCGCGCGGGGCTGCTCGCGCCATCGATCGACAATGACCGCTTCGTCTGGTCGGTGCCGGCTGACGATCCAAGTGCACTCGTCGTCTACAGCCCCACCGGGGAAGCAACCCTGCTGCCTACCCCGTGGCCAGAGGCCACGTCGATCGCGGCACTGAAAGTGTCCCGAGACGGCTCTCGGCTGATCGCGCTCCTCGGCACCGGTTCTGAGACCCGATTCGTCATCGCCTCCATCATTCGTACCGGCGCGGCGCCGACCGGAATCGGTGCGCCAGTACTGCTGGCGTCGGGTGGCGGAGTCGGCCGTGACGCAACCTGGATCAATGAATTGACCGTCGCTTCGCTCAGCACGCTGCCCAGCGGCGAAGCCCGCATCGTCGCGCAACAGATTGGTGGCGTCAGCACCATTCTCGAATCCCCCGTGAGTAGCCGGTTCATTGTCGGCAGCAACTCGGTGCGCGACCTGCGAGCCCTCACTGACAGCGGCAGCCTCGCGGTGCAACGTGGAGCAGGCTGGCAGGCCCGCATCGGCGGCGTGACCTTGCTTGCCACCCAGCAAGGTCTCGGCGGCTGAGCAACCCTCCGCTTCTCCCCAGGAGGCGCCGAGGCGCGCTTATCCACCGCTGATGCGTTCGGGCCGGCCCTGCCGATATCTCGCGGCACACTGGGGCCATGAGTCGACAGCTGCGCGCTCGTCTGGCCGCTGCGAGCCGGGATGCCTGGGCAACCGTGCTGCCGACCGAGTGCAGTGGCTGTGGTGTTGTCGACCGCGCTCTCTGCGCTGAGTGCCGGCGGGCGCTGGTGCCTTCCGTGCACCCGGTCGTCCGCGACGACGCCGTCATCTGGGCCGCACTCACGTACGAGGGTGCTGCCCGTCATGCGATCGCGGCTTACAAAGACGGCGGCCGAACGGATGCCGCCGCCGCGCTCGCCGGGCCGCTGCGGGCAGCCATCGTGGCCGCGCTGGCCGCCGTGCCCGCTGGCCGTCGGGGTCGTGGTGCTGCGCGTTACGATGCCGGCCCCGGAATCCAGCTCGTGACCATCCCGTCGTCTCGTCGGGCCTGGCGTGTTCGGGGCTACCACCCGGTCGATGCCCTGCTACACCGCGCCGGCCTGCACCCATTTCCGGCGCTCGCGCAGCGCACGGAGGCGCTCGACCAAGTGGGCCTCGGCCGGGCGACGCGGGCCGCGAACAAGAGCAACAGCCTCGTCGCCAGGCGTCCGCTCGACGGCATGCTGGTGATCCTGGTCGACGACATCGTCACTACGGGAGCGACCCTGCTCGAGGCGCGCCGCGCCGTGTCTGCTGCCGGCGGTGCCGTCGTCGGTCTGGCCACACTCGCGGAAACACGGCGTCTGCTGTCCCCCTAATCGCCCTCTTAGCAAACTCGTCGACAAATACTGTGACTTATTCCACTCCCACGGCTACGGTGGAGACAAAGGCGTGCACTGATCGCCCGGTTTTGGGCGGTCCGCCAAACTGGAGGTCGTCATGGAAACTAACATCGTCGGACGCAACCTTGGGATCACTGATCGCTTCCGGGATTACGCGACGGAGAAGTCCGAGAAAATTGCTCTTCTCGCCGACAAGGCCCTCGCCCTCGAGATCAAGGTCAGTCGACACCACGAGAAGAACGGGGCGGCCGTCGGCAACGACCGGGTCGAACTCACCCTGATCGGCAAGGGTCCGTTGGTGCGGGCCGAAGCGGACGGCTCCGACAAGTACGCCGCTTTCGACGTGGCGCTGGGTCGTCTGCTCGAGCGTGTTCGTCGCGCCAAGGACCGCAAGAAGGTACACCGCGGCGGCGCCCACCGGCCCACCTCGCTCCACGAAGCGTCCGCGGTCGGTTTCAGCGTCATCGACATCACACCGGCCAACCCCGAGACGCTCGAGCGCGTACGAACCGGTGCGATTCCCATCGTGCAAGCGGATGCCCCCGAGACCTCCACCGAGGAGGATTACTGCCCCGTCGTCATCCGTCGCAAGGTTTTCGCGGCGGCCCCCATGTCCGTCGATGATGCCCTCTACTTCATGGAACTCGTCGGCCACGATTTCTACCTGTTCCAGGACATCGAAACCAAACGAGCCAGTGTGGTCTACCGCCGCAAGGGCTGGGACTACGGAGTCATCGAGCTCGACGGTTCGGTCGGTGAGCTGCAGGAGGCTGTGCCCGTTACCAGCGGGCGTGCCAACTGACCAACTAGCATTACCTTAGCCGCCGACCAGGTCGGTGCTCTGGCATCTGCCAGACGAGAGGCGCAGGCTTGTGCTGTGGCAGTCCGATTGGGCTGCCACAGTGCGTGCCTGCACCGTTTGACTAGTGGAGAACATTCGTGGCGTCAATTCTTGAAAAGGTTCTTCGTGTTGGTGAGGGTCGCGTTCTGCGCCGCCTGGAAAACTACGCGAAGGCCATCAACGCGCTGGAAGAAGACTTCCACGAGCTCACCGACGAGGAGCTGAAAAACGAGACCGTCACCCTGCGGGAACGGTATTCCAACGGGGAATCGCTCGATGATCTACTGCCCGAGGCGTTCGCCGCAGTGCGCGAGGCGAGCACTCGCACCCTGGGGCTGCGGCACTTCGACGTGCAGCTGATGGGTGGAGCCGCCCTGCATCTTGGCAACATTGCCGAGATGAAGACCGGAGAGGGCAAGACCCTCGTCGCCACGACCGCTGCCTACCTCAACGCCATCAGCAGCCGCGGTGTGCATGTCATCACGGTCAACGACTACCTCGCAAGCTACCAGAGCGAGCTCATGGGCCGCGTTTTCCGTGCCCTCGGTATGACGACCGGATGCATCGTCTCGGGTCAGACTCCGGCGCAGCGGCGTGAAATGTATGCCGCCGACATCACCTATGGCACCAACAATGAGTTCGGTTTCGACTACCTGCGCGACAATATGGCGTGGCAGGCCAGCGATATGGTGCAGCGCGGGCACTACTTCGCCATCGTCGACGAAGTCGACTCGATCCTCATCGACGAGGCTCGTACCCCGCTGATCATCTCGGGGCCGGCGTCGGGCGAAGCTAACCGCTGGTTCAACGAGTTCGCCAGCCTGGCCAAGCGTCTCATCGCCGACGAAGACTTCGAGGTCGACGAGAAGAAGCGCACCATCGGCGTGCTCGAGCCCGGCATCGAAAAGGTCGAGGATTACCTCGGCATCGACAACCTCTACGAATCAGCCAACACGCCGCTGATCTCTTTTTTGAACAACGCCATCAAGGCGAATTCTTTGTTCAAGAAGGACAAGGACTACGTCGTCATGAACGGGGAGGTGCTCATCGTCGATGAGCACACTGGCCGTATCCTCATGGGACGCCGCTACAACGAGGGCATCCACCAGGCGATCGAGGCCAAGGAGGGTGTCGCCGTCAAAGCCGAGAACCAGACCCTGGCCACCGTCACCCTGCAGAACTACTTCCGCCTGTACTCGAAGATCTCCGGCATGACCGGTACGGCCGAGACCGAAGCCGCTGAGTTCATGAGTACCTACAAGCTCGGCGTCGTGGCCATTCCCACCAACAAGCCGATGCAGCGCATCGACCAGTCCGACCTGATCTACAAGAACGAAGAGTCCAAGTTTCGTCAGGTCGTTGAAGATATCGCCCTGCGCCACGAAGCCGGCCAGCCGGTTCTGGTCGGCACGACCAGCGTCGAGAAGAGCGAGTATCTGTCCCGCCTGCTCGCCAAGATGGGTGTGCGACACGAGGTCCTCAACGCGAAGAACCACGCCCGTGAAGCCGCGATCGTTGCACAGGCCGGTCGACTCGGCTCGGTGACCGTCGCCACCAACATGGCCGGCCGCGGCACCGACGTGATGCTCGGCGGGAACGCCGAGTTCCTCGCTGTCGCCGAGATGAACGCGAAGGGCCTCAGCCCGGTAGAAACGCCTGACGAGTACGAACTCGCCTGGGACGACGTATTCACCGCTGTCAAGGCCGACGTCAGTGAAGAGGCCGAGAAAGTCATCGCTGCCGGTGGCCTGTATGTGCTCGGTACCGAACGGCACGAATCACGCCGCATCGACAACCAGCTGCGCGGGCGCAGCGGACGCCAAGGAGACCCGGGCGAGAGCCGGTTCTACCTCTCGCTCACCGACGACCTCATGCGCCTGTTCAACGCCGGCGCAGCCGAAGCTCTGATGGGCCGCTCGGGCGTGCCAGACGACATGGCGATCGAATCCAAGGTGGTCAGCCGCGCCATCCGCAGCGCACAGTCGCAGGTCGAGGGTCGTAACGCCGAGATTCGTAAGAACGTGCTCAAGTACGACGACGTTCTCAACCGCCAACGTGAAGCCATCTACGGTGACCGTCGACACATCCTCGAAGGTGACGACCTGCATGAACGCACCCAGACTTTCCTCACCAACGTCATAGACGAGGTGCTCGACGTGCATGCCGGCGACGGCAACGGCGACGACTGGGACTTCGACGCGATGTGGACCGAACTGAAGACCCTCTACCCGGTGGGACTGACCATCGACGAGGTCGTTTCTGAGGCCGGCGACAAGGGCAGAATCAATCGAGATTTCATGCGCCGGGAGATTCTTTCCGACGCCAAGCTCGCCTACTCACGTCGTGAAGATTCCCTGGGTGCCCCCGCGATGCGCGAACTGGAACGTCGTGTGGTGCTTTCGGTGATCGACCGCCGCTGGCGCGACCACCTCTATGAGATGGACTACCTGAAAGATGGCATCGGGCTGCGTGCGATGGCGCAGCGCGACCCGCTGGTCGAATACCAGCGCGAGGGTTTCACCATGTTTCAGCAGATGATGGGCCAGATTCGCGAGGAGACCGTTGGATTCCTGTTCAACCTCGACGTTGAGGTGACTGCCGGCGCTGGTGCCGTCAACGGGCCGGCCATTGCGGGGAAGGGGCTCAGCCCAGCTGACTCATCGGACGAGAAGCTCAGTTACACTGCGCCGAGCGATTCCGGCGGAGTCGAGGTGCGCAATCAGCGCGGCCAGATTCAGCAGGCTGCCACTGATCGGGCCAGGCGCACGGCGACGGTCGCGGCGAGCGATGACGAGCCGGAAGAAGCAGCCAGCCCGCCCCAGCGCGGAGCGTTTGGGCAGAAAACCGAGGGTGCCGCACCGGTGAACCGGGCCGAGCGCCGCGCCCAAGGCAAGAAGACAATCTAGGCCCGACGCACGCCGACGATTGGGCCGGCAACGCACGCCCATTCGTGGGCGAGCGTTGTCGCACGGGTCGTGAGAGGGGCATCCGTCTGCTGGCGGAAATGCCCGTGCATCACAGTACAACGAGAACAGTGGCACGCCAGCGCTGATCCAAGCCCTCCAACTGTACCGAGACGACGTGCGCTCGGCGTTTGTCGTACACCAGGATCACTGCATTGAAACCGCCGGTGTCGGTAGGCCAGGTCTTGACATGGTCGATCCACAGCCTTGGCCGTTCAGCGACGACTCCCGTGATGGCTCTGGCGCGAGCGGCGATCGACACGCGCACGCGCAGATGGGCGTAGACGTCGTCGGTAACCCATCGCGTGAGTTGCTCGAGGTCTCTGGCTCCGGCGATGACTTCGACAGCCCGCAGGGCGAGGGCGCGGAGTACCTGCTCCGTTTCGGGCCGGTGTGCCTGTCCAATCGGCTTCGGGCTGACTCCGCGCGCATCGATGTGCGCCTCCAACGGGTGAACCTGTGCGCTGGAAGCACCGGAACCAGATGACGTCATCGTTCCTCCTGATATCGAACGTGCAACTCTTGTAGCGCCACACTCAATCAGCTTGATCACCGCGTTGTCTAGCGCTTAAAGAGCCTGTGCACAACGTGAGCGAGATCGTCTCGCGTCGGCTACTTTCGACGTGTGCGCTGGGATGATTTGTTTGATGACCTCGAAGGGCAACTCGAACGCGAGTTGCACTCCGAAGCTACTGACCTGCGTCTGAAGGAAGAACGCCAACGGTTGGACAAGCTCTCCCTGCGCACCCGATTGAGTAACGTGGTGCGGTCGGTTGGCCTGGGTGGCGCGCTGCAGCTGCGCATCGTGCTGGTCTCCGGTGAGACGATCGTGCTTCGCCCGACGGCGCTCGGCCGAGACTGGCTCGCGGCTGACTTACCGGGCGCTAGAAACGGTCGGGTTCAGTGCGTGATTCCGCTCTCGGCCATCGCCGGTGTCGTGCTCAATGACGAGCAGAATCTGGCCTCGCTCGCGGTCGAGTCAGAATCTACCGGAAAGCTGATCGAACGAGTCGCTTTCCCCTTTGTGCTTCGGGATCTGTGCCGTCGACGGCGCAGCGTAGAGCTCGCGACCCGCGGTGGTGTCCTGGCCGGCACCATCGACCGGGTCGCGCGTGACCACCTCGATCTGGCGGTGCATCCGTTCGGAACGCTGCGCCGCGCGCCGGACGTGCTGCACTACCGTCTCGTGCCGTTCTGGCAAATTCACGTCATCCGGCTCGGGTAGTTGTGGATAACTTTCCACGATTTTCCGCAGTCGGGCACGATAAGGCCCAACGCATCATCAGAAGCGCTACAGACAAGCGAGGTAACGGATGAAAACAACCGGTTCCACACGTACGCGCCGCCGGTTCTGGGTCGATCCTCGATTTGTCATCGGTCTGGTGCTGGTCGCTGCGTCGATCGCGGGCGTCGGCGCGATCGTCGCCGGCAGTGATCGCACCACGGCGGTCTACACCGCACGGCACACACTGACCGTCGGCGATCAGCTCAGATCGGCCGACCTCGTGGAGAGCCAAGTGCAGCTCGGCGGCACGGCCGACCTGTATCTTGTGCCGGCGGCCAACCTGAAACGCGGTCTGCTCGTCACCCAGACCGTCCTGGCCGGCGAACTCGTGGCACGGTCCGCAGTCGGGCAAGCGTCGGGGAGCGACGTGACCAGTGTCGTCGTCGATATCCCCGGAAGGCTGGCCGCGTCCATCGTGGCAGGCTCCGTCGTCGATATCTGGTCGGCGCGGGCGACCGGGCCCAGCGAATACGCTCCGCCGACGATTCTCGTGGGGCAGGCCGTTATCGTTCGTATCGTCGAACCGACCGGCATCATCGCGGCCGGCAACGGTCAATCCGTCGAGATGCTCGTGCCGAAGGCCAGTGTTGGCGTGGTGCTGGAAGCGATCATGAACGGTGATGCCGTCGCGATCGTGCCCGTGAACACCCCGGTGGTGCCCTGATGGCCCGGCTTGCGCTCGTGCTGGATCGAGCGACCGAGCAGCGGATGCTGGCCGAGATCGTGGATTGCGGGCACAGTGTCGTCGCGCGCGTTGATACCGCCCGGGAGTTTCTCGAGACCCTATCGCATGGCCAGCCGCACGTCGTCGTCGTCAGTGGCCGCCGCGAGTCCCTGACAGGGCAGCTGATCGCCGCGTGCGACGAGCGCGGCATCCGGGTCGTCGCCCTGACCGCAACCGAACAGGAGCGGCGGCACGCGGGCACGCTCGGCCTGTACGAAACGGTCGGGATACCCTGCGACTGGTCGGAGATCGAAGATCTGCTTGTGTCGGGCGTTGTCGTTCCGTTGCGGGTGGGGGAACGGCATTTCACCGGCGGCGCGCTCAACACCGGGTCGGTGATCGCGGTCTGGGGTCCATGCGGCGCCCCGGGGCGCACCACCCTGGCCATTAACATCGCGGCGGAAATCGCGGCAGCTGGTCACACCGTCGTGCTGGCCGACGTTGATACCTACAGCGCCTCGATCGCCCCGAGCCTGGGCATGCTCGACGAAGCACCGGGTTTCGCTGCCGCTTGCCGGCTGGCCGGCAGCGACAGTCTCAACCAATCGGAGCTTGAACGTATCGCGCAACGCTACAACTCGCCCAAGGGCGCTTTCTGGGTACTCACCGGCCTCGGCAGGCCGTCGCGCTGGCCGGAACTGTCGACCGAACGGGTCACCCGCACCATTGACGCGTTACGCCACTGGGTGGACTACGTGGTGGTCGATACCGGGTTCAGTCTGGAGAGCGATGAAGAACTGAGCAGTGACGTGTTGGCGCCACGGCGGAACGCCGCCACCGTCACTGCCCTGCGCGTGGCCGATCACGTCGTCGCCTGTGGGCTGGCGGACCCGGTGGGGATGGCCCGGTTTCTTCGCGCCTGGAGCGATCTCACCGAAGTGATCGGCACCAGCGCGGTCAGCGTCGTGATGAATCAGGTGCGGGCGAGTGCTGTTGGGCTGAATCCGCGGGCGCAGGTCACGGCAATGCTGTTGCGTTTCGGTGGCATCGAATCATCGATTCTGGTGCCGCACGACCAAGGTGCCCTGGACGCGGCGGTATTGACGGGCCGCACGCTGCGGGACGCGAGCCCGAAATCTGCGGCGCGCGTGAGCATCCGTCGTTTTGTTCTGGAGGACTTGATCGTTCTTCCTGCCACGGAATCTAAGCGCAAGCCGCGGCGCGTCACCTGGCGCGGACGAAAGGCAGCCCCGGTCAGGTGAGGTCCGGCGAGGTGAACCCACAGATACACCTAGGCTATGGAGAGTGTCGACGCTCAGTGATCTCGTACTTGCCCAGGGCCGCAGCAGCGCGGAAGACGTGGACTGGCTGCATATGCTGGTCGCGGACGGCCAGCTGCTGGCCGACCTCGCGTTTGCGGATATCGTCGTGTGGGTTCCGACGACCTCCGACAGTTTCGTCGCGGTAGCCCACGCACGCCCATCAAGCGCGGCCACCCTGTTCTATCGGGACTTCGTCGGCCAGCACATCAAAGCGGAGTGGCGCAACCAGGTCACTGAAGCCTTCGAGGCTGCAAAGATCGTCGACCGTGATGCCCCTGCCTGGTTCGAGGAGACTCCCACCCGAGTGCGGGCCATTCCGGTATTGCGCCGACTGAGCACGAGCGGATCTGAGGTGACAGCTGTCCCGGTGGCGGTGCTCACCCGTCACACCAACCTGAGTGAGGCGCGCACGCCGAGCCGTCAGGAGTTGACCTTCAATGACTGCGCGAACGACCTCTTCGCCATGATCGCCTCCGGCGACTTTCCCGATCTCGGGGCCCCAACCGGACCGCGCCGCGGCGCGCCGCGCGCTTCGGACGGCCTGCTGCGTCTTGACGTCGACGGGCTGACCACCTTTGCCAGCCCGAATGCGCTTTCCGCATTCAATCGTATGGGTTTCGCCGAAGAACTCGAGGGGGAGTCCCTCGCCGAGGTCACCACGAGCCTGCTCACCGGCACTGCCGTCGTCGACGAGTCCCTGCCCCTGATCGTCACCGGGCGGGCGCCGTGGCGCACCGATATCGAGGCGCGCGGGGTGACGGTGTCGCTCCGCGCGATTCCCATTCGCGACCGCGGAGAACGCGTTGGTGCGATCATCTTGTCCCGTGACGTCAGCGAGTTGCGCCACCAGGAACGTGAGCTGATCACCAAGGACGCGACCATCCGGGAGATCCACCATCGGGTCAAGAACAATCTGCAGACCGTGGCCTCCCTGTTGCGCATCCAGGCAAGGCGCACCCAGTCCGACCGGGCGCGCGAGGCACTGACCCAGGCGATGCGGCGGGTTGCCGCCATCGCTGTTGTGCACGACACCCTGTCGGAGGGGCTCAGCCAGATCGTCGACTTCGACGCTGTCTTCGAACGGGTGTTGCTGTTGACGGTAGAGGTGGCATCCGCTCACAACACGACCGTGCACCCGAAATCCTTCGGCAGCTTCGGTACCTTGCCGAGCGCCTATGCGACGCCGCTCGCGCTCGTGCTGACGGAGCTGGTTACCAACGCGGTCGAGCACGGCCTCGCCGGGCGTGTGGGTGAAGTGTCGATCGAGGCGCAGCGCAGCGACGAGACACTCACCGTCATGGTGCGCGACACCGGTGTCGGCCTGCCGGAAGGCAAGGTGGGCTCTGGTCTCGGTACGCAGATTGTACGCACCCTTATTCAGGGTGAACTCGGCGGCACCATCGACTGGCACACCATGATGGGCAGCGGCACCGAGGTGACGATCGAGATTCCCCTGCGTTTCATGAAGGAAGGCTAGCCCCCGTCTCCTTTTGGACGGGGCCCGGGCCCGAAGCGCGGGCCCAGTTTATAGACTTGGCCCGCGGCCATAAGGTGGGCCCTCGAGCGGGTGCGGTTTCGCGCGGTCGCGAGGTCCACTGGCGGGCACAAAAAAACGAGCCAACGGCTTCCGGGAATACCGGAGGGCCGCAGGCTCGCGTTCTGTGGTCGAGCTGGCTCGCTAGGAAGCTCGGCGGGCGCGTGCTGCGCGACGCTTGAGCGCGCGGCGTTCGTCTTCGCTCAGACCGCCCCATACTCCCGAGTCCTGGCCGGTTTCCAGTGCGTACTGGAGGCACACCTCGGTGACGTTGCATCGTGCACACACCGACTTTGCCTTCTCGATCTGGTCCACTGCGGGTCCAGTGTTGCCGACCGGAAAGAAAAGTTCCGGGTCGGCGGTGAGGCAGGCAGCTTTATCGCGCCAGTCCATAGGGATGCTCCTTTTGTTACATGGGTGCACGGCCGATTGGCCAGAGTTGCAGGGGGTGATGGCCGGTTGCAGGAATGTGGGATCTGCGCGATAACCGCGTTGAAATAGCTCACGTCCCTGTGAGCGTCAACCAGACCTTCAATATCGTCCCATAATAGAGGTATCAAATCAATAGTTTCGTATGGTTTTTCGCTGTGAACAGCGGCTCTGGTGCAGGGCGCCCAGCCTGGATCGACCTCCGGGCTCTTCGTCGTGCCCCCCTGTTGGGGGTGTTGATCGCGTTCCTCGCCCTGGAAGCGCTCGCCCTGTGGTTCTTCAGCGCCTGGTGGGTGCTCGAACTGCTCATTGCCACCCCGACTTCGGGGGGAGCCGCGCTCGCCCTGTTAGCCCTTATCGTGGTCGCTGCCGTGTGGGTCAGTGCGATCACCGTCGGCGCTCTTCGTCGACGTCCGTGGATTCGTGGCGGTGCCATCACGTGGCAGCTCGTGCAGGTCATGATCGCGATCGGTTGTTTTCAGGGAATCTACGCTCGGCCTGACGTCGGCTGGGCGCTGCTGCTGCCGTCCATCATCGTGCTCGTTTTGGTGTTCACTCCGCGTGTCGTAGCTGCGACCAGCCACGAACCCGAGCCCGAAGCCGACTAAGCGGCGCTGTGCGGGTCGTGAAGACCCGATCAAGTACGAACCTAGGCGTCGATACCGAGCTTCTTACGCAGGCTTGCGACGTGGCCGGTGGCCTTGACGTTGTAGAGGGCGTGGGTGATGATTCCGGCCTCATCGAGCACGAGCGTCGACCGCAGCACACCGGTCACGATCTTGCCGTACAGGTTCTTCTCGCCGTAAGCGCCGTAGGCGCGGTGCACGGCGAGGTCGGTGTCGCTGAGCAAAGGAAAGTTCACGGCGTCGTGCTCTTGAAACTTCTTAAGCGTGGCCGGAGCATCTTTCGACAGTCCGAGTACCTGGTAGCCGGCCGATTTGAGCGACCCGAGGTTGTCGCGAAAGTCGCAGGCCTGGGTCGTGCAGCCGGGGCTCATCGCGGCCGGGTAAAAATACACGACGACTTTGCTGCCTGAAAAGTCGGCCAGTGAAACGGATGCCCCATCCTGATCGGTCAGGGTGAACTGGGGGGCTGTATCGCCGACTGCGAGGCGCGCTGAATCCGTCATCCCTCCATCGTAACTGCGTCAGGGGACACGGGCTCAGCGCGTGGGCGCAAAGGTGGCGAGAAGGCGCTGCAGGGAGTCCAGACGCACCCGGCCGGTCACGCCGAGTTCATCGGCCTCGACGGCCTCGATGATGGCGCAGTCCGGTGAGTCGGGTAAGTGCGTGCAGCCGCGCGGGCAGCGCTCGGCGATCGTCGCGAGATCGGTGAAGGCCTTGAGGATGTTGTCGGTGTTGATGTGCCCGAGGCCAAAGGACCGCACACCGGGAGTGTCGATGACCCAGCCTTGGCCGGCATCCGTTTGAAGGCGCAGCGACACGGTCGACGACGAGGTGTGGCGGCCACGCCCGGTGACGGTGTTGACGACGCCGATGGCCCGGTTGGTGCCCGGCACGAGCGCGTTCACCAGCGTGGACTTGCCAACTCCGGAGTGCCCGACGAAGACGGTGTCGTGACCGACCAGTGCCGCCGAGATCGCTTCGATCGGCATGCCGCCCTCGCCGCTCTGAAACACGGGCAGGTCGAGGCCGGCGAAATTGGCCAGGAATACGGCGGGGTCGGCGAGGTCGGTCTTGGTGATGCACAGGATGGGCTTCACGCCGGCGTCGTAGGCCGCGACCAGGTAGCGATCCACCAAGCGGATGCGTGGCTCCGGGTTGGCCGCAGCGACCACGATCAGCATCTGGTCGGCATTGGCCACGATCACGCGCTCAACGGCATCCGTGTCGTCGGCGCTTCGCCGCAGCAGCGTGTCGCGCGGCACGATGCGCACGATACGGGCCAGGCTGCCCTCCGCCCCGGTCGTGTCGCCGACGATGTCGACCCGGTCGCCGTTGACGACGGCCTTCTTGCGCAGTTCACTGGCCCTGGCGGTTGTGATGCGTCGCTCGGTCGGCAGATTTTCATCGAGCATGACCGTATAACGGCCGCGGTCGACCGAGAGGATGCGGCCGGTCAGGGCGTCCTGATGGCTCGGCCGGGTTTTGGAGCGGGGTTTACTACCCTTGCGGCCGGGACGCACGTGCACGTTCGACTCGTCGAACTCAGGCTCGTCGTCGTCGGCAGAGGCCCACCAGGTGTCGCCAGGATCGCCGGCGAGGTCGGCGTATTGGGTGTCGTCCGTGGACGGTGCGTCGGCGACCACATGAGCGCTGAGCCGATCGCGATCCTCGCCATCGCCCGGCAAAGTCGCATCGCCCGCCACCGCCATCTACAGCGCCGCTTCGGTGATCATCGCATGCCAGAGCTGCGGAAACTGGGGGAGGGTTTTCGCGGTCGTGCCGATGTTCTCCACGTCAACGCCGGGTACGGCGAGGCCGATCAGTGCTCCGGCCGTGGCCATCCGATGGTCGTCGTAACTGAGCCACTGGCCGCCGTGCAGGGGGGCCGGCTCGATCTGCAGGCCGTCGGGCAGTTCCGTGACCTGGCCTCCGAGTCGGTTGATCTCGGTGGCCAGCGCAGCGAGGCGGTCGGTCTCGTGGTTGCGAATGTGCCCGATTCCAGTGATCGTGCTCGGCGTCTCGGCGAGGGCAGCGAGGGCGACGAGGGTGCAGGCGAGCTCGCCGCCGGTTGAAAGGTCCAGGTCGACACCGAGAATGCGCTCGCCGCCGGTTACGGTGAGGCGGTCGCCTACGTGGGTGACGGTCGCGCCGAACAGCGGCAGGAGCTGCTCGAGGTCGGCGCCTACCTGAGTGGTCGTCTGCGGCCAGCCGGTGATGCTGACGCTGCCCCCGGCCACGAGCGCGGCGCAGAGGAACGGCGCGGCGTTGGAAAGATCGGGTTCGATATCGACCGTACGACCCGAGAGAAGACCGGGTTCGATGATCCATTCGCCGACGTTCGGCGTGGCCACGATGACTCCGCGAGCGCGCAACACCTCGATGGTCATCTCGATGTGCGGCAGGCTGGGCAGTCGTTCGCCGGAGTGCGTGAGGTGCAGCCCGTGCTCGAAACGTGCTCCGGCCAGCAGCAGGCCGGAGACGAACTGGCTGGACGTGCCCGCGTCGATGGTCGTGGCGCCGCCAGCAACCGCTCCGCGTCCGTGAACGGTGAAGGGCAAGGCGCGCTTGCCATCGTCGTTGATATCGCCGCCGAGGTCGCGTAGCGCGCCGATGATCGGACCCATGGGGCGGCGGCGGGCGCCGACATCGCCGTCGAACGTCGTCGGACCGAGGGCGAGGGCGGCCAGCGGCGGCAGAAAACGCATAACGGTTCCGGCCAGGCCGCAGTCGATCGTGGTGGAACCGAGCAGTTCCTCGGGCGGGGTCACCAACAGGTCGGAGCCGAACGCACCCGTGCCGGCCACCGCCTCGATCGTGGTGCCCAGCTGGCGCAGCGCGGCGACCATGAGATCGCTGTCGCGGGAATGCAGCGGTGACCGGAGCAGAGACGGTTCGCTGGCCAAAGCGGATGCGACGAGCTCCCTGTTGGTCAACGATTTCGAGCCCGGCAGGGCCAGAACAGCCTGCAGGGGCGCGTCTGTGTTCGGCGCCGGCCACCAGGCATTTTCCTCGGTCGGTGAATTGTCGCCGTACGGATCGAACTCCGGCTTGGAATATTTCGAGATCAGCATCGGTTATCAGAATAGTCGGTGATAACAATCTGAGGGAGATGCATAACGGTGTCAATGCTGCTGGAGCGAGCCCTGGACGTGGGTAACAGCTTAGAATCAGGGGTAATGACTTCAGACACGCCCGCGAACTCGGGAGACCTTTCGAGCAGCGACACAGATCTCACGATACTTTCCCCGACCAAGGCGGAACTGCGCGAGCAGACCCGCGGCTTGTTCGAGGAACAGGCGTTGCCTTTTCTCGACCAGCTGTACGCGGCGGCCATGCGCATGACACGCAATCCGTCGGATGCGCAGGATCTCGTGCAGGAAACCTTCGTGAAGGCTTTCGCCGCCTTCGCGCAGTACGAGCAGGGCACCAACCTCAAAGCGTGGCTGTACCGCATTCTCACCAACACCTTTATCAACGCGTACCGCAAGAAGCAACGCGAGCCGTACCAAGGCACGATTGATGAGTTGGAAGACTGGCAGCTCGGGGGAGCCGAATCAACCACCGCCATGTCGGGGCGTTCGGCCGAGGCCGAGGCCATCGACCACCTGCCGGACAGCGCCGTCAAAGACGCCCTGCAGTCAATTCCCGAAGACTTCAGACTCGCCGTGTACTTCGCCGACGTCGAAGGGTTCTCCTACCAGGAGATCGCCGAAATCATGAAGACCCCCATCGGCACCGTAATGAGTCGCCTGCACCGTGGCCGACGACTTCTGCGCGAGCTGTTGGCCGGCTACGCGGCTGAACGCGGGCTGGGCATGGGCCAGGACCAGAAACCATCCAGGAGCACAGAAAAATGACCGATTGTGGTTGCGAGAAGGCCAAGGCCGAACTCGAAGAATACCTGCACAACGAACTTCGCAAGAATGATGCGGCCGACATCCGGGAGCATCTCGCTAGTTGCCCCGACTGCAGCAGCGAACATCTTGTTGGTCGCACCCTGACCGAGGTCATGCAGCGCGCCTGCAAGGAGACCGCGCCCGAAGACCTGCGCGACCAGGTTTTGCTCAAGCTGCGCTCCCTGCAAGCCTCACACTAGTCGGAGGTTGCGGCGACGGTTCGACCTGCCCGAGCAGGAACACGGCACCCGTCGCATCCGCTACCTGAGCGAAGGTTCCGAAGTCGGAATCCCACGGTTCTCGCAGCACTGTGCCACCGAGTTCACTCACCTTCTTCGCGGACGTCCACACGTCGGCGACGCCCAGGTACACCTGCCAGTATGCCGGTACCCCGGGTGGCAGCATGGCATCGGCGTCGTACACCCCTCCGGTCATGGATTCGTCGTGGCCGAAGGTGCTGTAGCGAAAATCCGCGGTGTCGCTCAACGGAATCGGCGTCCAGCCGAACACCTCCTCGTAGAAGGCGATCGTTGCGTTAAAGTCACGGGTGATCAGCTCGTGCCAGACCGGTGTCCCGATCTCGTTGTCGACGTCAAACCCTCGATGGCCGGCGGCCTGCCACACGCCGACGGCCGCTCCCGCCGGGTCGGTCAGCACGGCCAGCCGCCCCTGGTCCCCGACAGTCTGCGGGCGCACGAGCACGGTAGCTCCCGCGGCCCTCGCGGCGCGCACGGTTTCGTCGACGCTATCGGTCGCGAGATAGGTGGTCCAGAAGTCACGGTTTCCACGCTCCTGAGCAGTGAGACCAGCGATGGCGGCGTCGCCGTGGAAGAACATCGTGTAGCGGCCGCTTCCCGCCCCGGTGTCGACGGCTCTCCAGCCGAGCAGTTCGGTGTAGAACTCGATCGACCGGGCCGGGTCGCTTGTCATCAGGTCAATCCAGCACGGCTCCCCGAGCTGGTTCACAGTGCGAACGGGCATGATCTCTCCTCGGGTTGCCCTGAGCCTAGAACCGCTGGCTCACTCTGGCAACACGACGGTATCGGCGCCACGGCGGGAACGAACCGAGGCCGCCGTGCCGGCTCGCGCAACCCCGCCGGCCCACACATCCAGCCGCCGCGAACACAACAGTGGGGGTGACTCTCGCCACCCCCACTGTTAGAACGTCGCTGTGACCGTTACAGGGTCAAAGCGTCGCGCTGCAACTTGGCCTGCTCGATTGCGTGGCGCTTGGCCGATCCAGCCGCTGGCGACGCAGACGCCGGACGGGAGAACAAGTGCATGGTGCGCGGGCCGAGCTTGCTGGTCTCCAGGTAGAAGAACGGCCAGGCACCCTGGTTCTCTGGTTCGTCCTGTACCCAGGCCAACTCGGCGTTGGGGTACTGGGCGGCTACGTTCTTCAACTCCACGGCGGGCAGCGGGTAATACTGCTCAACGCGCACGAGGGCGATCGCCGGGTTTGGATTCTTCTCGAGCTCGTTCAGCAGGTCGTAGTAGATCTTCCCAGCCATGAACAAGACGCGCTTGATGGCACTCTTGTCGACGATACGGGCGTCATCGATGACCGTCTCGAACTTGCCGCTGGTCAGCTCGGCCACGGCGCTTGTCGCGCCACGCAGCCGCAGCATCGACTTAGGCGTGAACACGATCAACGGGCGACGCGGACGCATGTACGCCTGGCGACGCAGCAGGTGAAAGTATGACGCGGGCGTCGACGGGCGCGCCACGGTCATATTCTCTTCGGCACACAGCTGCAGGAACCGTTCGATGCGAGCCGACGAGTGGTCAGGCCCCTGGCCCTCGTAGCCGTGCGGTAGTAGCAACACAACGGATGACCGCTGCCCCCACTTCTGCTCGGCCGAAGAGACGAACTGATCGATGATGGTCTGCGCTCCATTGGCGAAGTCACCGAATTGGGCTTCCCAGAGTACGAGAGCGTCGGCGCGTTCCACCGAGTAGCCGTACTCGAAGCCCATGGCGGCGTATTCGCTCAGCAGGGAGTCGTAGATCCAGAACCGCGCTTGGTTGTCCTTCAGGTTGGCCAGCGGCAGCCATTCCTGGCCGTTCACCCGGTCGTGCAGAACGGCGTGACGCTGCACGAACGTGCCGCGGCGGGTATCTTGCCCGGCGAAACGCACCGGGGTACCCTCGACCAGCAGCGAACCCAGCGCGAGCAACTCGCCGAAGCTCCAGTCGATGTTGCCGTTGCGGCTCATGTCGAGACGCTTCTGTAACAGCTGCTGCAGCTTATTGTGCACCGTGAAACCGACCGGCTTGTTGTTGAACGCGTCACCGATGAGCTGGATGACGCTCTCGGGAACGCCGGTCGTCTCTGGCTCGCCAGCGGCGTCCTCGCGTTCCTGTGCCTCAGCTTCGGCCTTCGCGGTGGCGGCCATCTCCGGGGTGATGATCGGAATCGACGCGGTCTGCGCGGCGTGCGTTTCGAGGAAGGCACGTTCGAGGCGGTCCTGGAAGTCGCGGTGGGCTGCTTCGTATTCCTCCACGGTGATATCGCCACGGCCGACGAGCGCCTCGGTGTAGAGCTTGCGCACGCTGCGCTTGGCCTCGACCAGGTTGTACATCAGCGGCTGGGTCATCGAGGGGTCGTCGCCCTCGTTGTGTCCACGACGGCGGTAGCAGATGAGATCGACGACGACATCCTTCTTGAACTCCTGGCGGTAAGCGAACGCGAGCTCGCCGGCACGCACCACTGCCTCGGGGTCGTCCCCGTTGACATGGAAGATAGGCGCCTGAATGGTCTTGGCGACGTCGGTGGCGTAGACGCTGGTGCGGGCATCCTGCGGCAGGGTCGTGAAACCGAGCTGGTTGTTGACCACGATGTGCACGGTGCCGCCGGTGCGGTAGCCGCGCAGCTGGGACATCTGCAGGGTTTCGAGCACAACGCCCTGGCCGGCCATTGCGGCGTCACCGTGAATAAGGATGGGCAGGGTGGAGAAGGTGCCGATCGGCTTGCGGTCCTGCTTGGCGCGTACGATGCCCTCGAGCACACCGTCGCCGGCCTCGAGGTGCGACGGGTTTGCGGCCAGCGAGACCGGAATCTCGGCGCCGTCTTCACCGCGGAACAAGCCCATGGTGCCAAGGTGATACTTCACGTCCCCGGAACCGTGCACGGTGCGCGGGTCTTGCGTTCCCTCGAACTCGCGGAAGATTTCGCCATAGGTCTTGCCGGCAATGTTGGTGAGCACGTTGAGGCGACCACGGTGGGCCATGCCGATCGCGACCTCGTCGAGGCCCTGCTCGGCAGCGCCCTGCAGAATAGTGTCGAGCAGCGGAATGGTGCACTCGCCGCCCTCAAGGCTGAAGCGTTTCTGGCCGACGTACTTGGTCTGCAGGAACGTTTCGAAAGCCTCGGCCTCGTTGAGCTTGGCGAGAATCCGCATCTGCTCGTGGTGCGTGGGCTTGACGTACGACTTCTCTATTTTTTCCTGCACCCACTTGCGTTGGGCTGGGTCTTGAATGTGCATGTACTCGATGCCGGTGGTGCGGCAGTACGAGTCGCGCAGCACTCCCAAGATGTCGCGCAACAGCATTTGGCGCTGCGAACCGAAACCGCCGGTCACGAAGGAACGGTCGAGGTCCCAGAAGGTAAGCCCGTGGGTGGCGATATCGAGGTCGGGGTGACTGCGCTGCGAGTACTCGAGCGGGTCGATGTCGGCCATCAGGTGGCCGCGCACGCGGAACGAGTTGATCAGTTCCTGCACGCGTGCGGTCTTGTCGACGGCGCTCGTGAGGTCGACGCTAATGTCCGGTGCCCAGTGGATCGGGTCGTACGGAATGCGCAGCGCCGAGAAGATCTCTTCGTAGAAGTTGTGCTGGCCGATCAGAAGCTCGTGCACGATCTTGAGGAACTCGCCCGAACCGGCGCCCTGGATAACCCGGTGGTCGTAGGTGCTGGTGAGGGTGATGGTCTTGGAGATGGCCAGGCCGGTGAGGGTCTTGACGCTCGAACCCTGGAATTCGGCCGGGTAGTCGAGGGCGCCGGCGCCGATGATGCAGCCCTGGCCCTTCATGAGGCGGGGCACCGAGTGAACCGTGCCGATGCCGCCGGGGTTGGTCAGCGACAGGGTCGCTCCGGCGAAGTCATCGGCGGTGAGCTTGTTCTTACGTGCACGCGTGACCAGGTCTTCGTAGGCGGCGAGGTACTCGCCGAAGGTCATCGTGTCGGCACGCTTGATCGCCGGGACGAGCAGGGCGCGGGTGCCGTCGGGCTTGGGCATATCGATGGCCAGTCCCATGCCGACGTGGGCGGGGGCAACGACCGAAGGCTTACCGTCGACCTCGTCGTAGTAGACGTTCTGGCTGGGGAACATCTTGAGCGCGCGGATGAGAGCCCAACCGATCAGGTGGGTGAAGGAGACCTTGCCACCACGAGCCCGCTTCATGTGGTTGTTCATGACGATGCGGTTGTCGATGAGCAGCTTGGCCGGAATGGTGCGCACGCTGGTGGCCGTCGGCACGGTCAGGCTGGTGACCATGTTGGTCGCAAGTGACTTCGCCATGCCGCGCAGCGGCGAGACCTGATCTTGTTTGACCGGCGCGGAGGCATCGACGATGATGGCCTGCGGGCTCGTCACGGGGGCGTCAGCGGGAACGGGGGCCGGTTTGGGTGCACTCGAGGTGGTGCGCGCCGTCGGCTGGTTCTCGGTCACCGGAGCCGGAGCTGCGGCTCCGGGAGCGGTCTGCGCGACCGGCGCGGCGGCCGCGACCGGAGCTGCTGGCGCCGTTACGGCTGTCGCCGGAGCTGCTGTCGCCGGAGCTGCCGGAGCGGTGGCCTCCGGTGCCGCAGCGGCGGTTGCCGGGGTGTTCGCGGTCTGGTGGTAGCTCTCGAGCACCGGCCACCACGATTCATCCACTAACTTCTTGTCGATCAAGTAGCGTTCGTACAATTCGTCAACGAGCCACTCATTTGCTCCGAATTCGCCCGACGTTGTCTCGTCGGAAGCTCCACCGGTTACCTGGCCTGACACCGTGGGATCGCCCACTCTCTGCTTTGAAGTTGGATGCCCTCGGCGGGTTCAATCGCCGGGTCAATCTGCGCTTTCATTGAGCCTGTCGCTGACGATCTTGACCGCCAGGTCAGTCTGCCCGTCTAGCCTAATCCCATCCCGTCCCGCCATAAACACTCCGCTGAGCGGCTAGCGTTCTTGGTATGCAGTTCTATGGAACGACACCCAGTCACGATCTGACCTACTCCGACGTGTTCCTGGTGCCCGGCCAATCGACCGTCACCAGCCGTTTAGATGTCTCGCTGGCGCCGAGTGACGGCACCGGCGCCACGATACCCATCGTGTCGGCGAATATGAACTCGGTCACCGGGCCTCGTCTGGCGGCCTCGCTCGCCCGACGTGGCGGGCTCGGGGTTCTGCCGCAGGACATGCACCTGCAAGACCTGGATGCGGCCATCCGTTGGGTGAAAGACCAGTCGGTTCGTTTCGACACGCCATTCGCGTTCGCCCCCGACGACACCGTCGAGCTCGCCCGTCGGCAGGTTCCGGCCGTTCCCGGACAGGGAATAGTGATCCACTCCGCTGATGGTGACTACCTCGGCTGCATCGTGGCCAGCCGGCTGGCGACAGCTCTGCCCGACGCTCGCCTGGGTGACCTGTTGCACGGTGAACTGACCGCGATCGACGCCGATGACGTCGACGGGCCGCGCCGCGCTTTCGACCTGATGACCGAGGCCGACATCGACTTCGCTCCGGTACTGCACCACGGCGTCGTGATCGGAACCCTCAGTCGCAAGAGCGCCCTGCGCTCCACGCTCTACCAGCCCGCGCTCGACGCACGCGGACGGCTCAAGGTCGCAGCGGCGATCGGTATCAACGGTGACGTCGCGGCGAAGGCTCGCGCGCTCACCGCTGCCGGCGTAGACATTCTGGTGATCGATACCGCGCACGGCCACCAGGATGGCATGCTGCGCGCGATCGGCATCGTCGCTGACCTGAACCTCGGGCTGCCGATCGTGGCCGGCAACGTCGTGACCAAAGATGCCGTGCGTGATCTGGTCGGCGCTGGCGCGACCATCGTCAAGGTCGGAGTGGGTCCAGGGGCAATGTGCACCACCCGCATGATGACCGCCGTCGGCCGGCCCCAGTTTTCGGCCGTGCTCGAAACGGCCACGGCCGCGCGTGAGCTCGGCGCTCACGTCTGGGCAGACGGCGGGGTGCGCTACCCGCGCGACGTGGCCCTGGCGCTGGCCGCTGGCGCAGCATCCGTCATGATCGGTTCCTGGTTCGCTGGAACCACCGAAGCGCCTGGCACGCTCAATGTGGATGCCAGCGGCGCGGTGTACAAGGAAAGCTGGGGCATGGCGTCGACCAAGGCCGTTCAGGCGCGGTTCGAGCGCCTCGACGCCTACGAACTTGCCCGCAAGACCCTGTTCGCCGAGGGAATCTCGAGCTCGAAAATCTACCTCGATCCGCTGCGTCCGTCGATCGAAGACCTGCTCGACATGATCACCTCGGGGGTGCGCTCCTCATTCACCTACGCCGGAGCCACCAATGTGGCGGACTTTCACGAGAAAGCGCTCGTAGGTATTCAATCGGCCGCCGGCTATGAGGAGGGTAAGGCGCTGCCGGTGTCCTGGTAGTGCTGGCGGCATTTCGCGGGTGCAGTATCCGCTGGCTGCCGGGCGCGCGGGCAGGTGCTCCGGTATACTCAGTTGAATAATGGATGACCCTCCCACTGCTGAACCCTCGTCCCACAAACCCTCGCCCGTAGTCGCTGGTGGTGGACTCCTTGTCTGAGCTGGTCATGCTCGGGGTCGGCCTCATCCTCACCGTCGGAACGGGCCTTTTCGTTGCCAGTGAGTTCGCCCTGGTGAATCTCGACCGCGCCGACCTCGAAGCGCGCCGCGATCGCGGGGAGACCCGCCTCGCCCTGACCATCTCCGCTCTGAAAATCACCTCGACGCACCTGTCGAGCGCACAGCTGGGTATCACCTTGACTACCCTGCTCACCGGCTACACGATCGAACCGGCCCTGTCGTCACTGCTGCGCGGCCCGCTCACCTCGATCGGCCTGCCCGTCGATCTGGTGCCGGTGTTCGGCGCCACGATCGCCATCTTGACGGCGACCCTCGTGTCGATGGTCATCGGTGAGCTGGTTCCGAAGAACTTCGCGCTAGCCCTGCCCATTCAAACCGCACGCCTGGTGCTTCCGTTCCAGACCGTGTTCACGACCGTTTTCAAACCGGCCGTGCTGGTGCTCAATAACAGCGCCAACGGTCTGCTGCGCTCTGTGGGCATCGAACCGAAGGAAGAGCTTTCCGGCGCCCGCACAGCCGAGGAACTCTCCTCACTCGTGCGCCGTTCGGCGAGCGCCGGACTGCTTGAAAAAGATACCGCCACGTTGCTGCACCGCACGCTGCTGTTCTCCGGGCATACGGCATCCGACGTTATGACACCGCGTCCGCGGGTGGCGAGCATCCACCGCACCGATTCGGCGCAGGCGGTCATCGACCTCACACGTTCCACCGGTTATTCGCGCTTTCCCGTCGTCGACGAGAGCGTCGACGACGTCGTTGGCATCGTGCACGTCAAACAGGCGGTGGCTGTGCCGCGGACGCGCCGAGCGGATGTTCCGGTGTCGGCCCTGCAGACCGACCCGGTGCGAGTACCCGAAACCATGAAGCTCGACGACCTGCTCGGCGAGCTGCGCGCCCGCGGCTACCAGATGGCCATTGTCGTCGACGAGTACGGCGGAACCGGCGGCGTCGTGACCCTCGAAGACCTGGTCGAGGAATTGGTCGGCGAGGTGGCCGACGAGCACGACCGGGCCCGCGCGGGCGTCGTGCGCTCGCCGGACTCACTGACCTTTCCCGGCATGCTGCGGCCCGATGAACTGCTGGAACGCACGAGCGTCGTCGTGCCGGAGCAAGGCCCCTATGAGACCGTGGCCGGTTTTGTCATGAGTGAGCTGGGCCGCCTGCCAGTGATCGGTGATCGGGTACCGTTGCGCGGCGGCTTCCTCACCGTTGAGCGGCTGGAGGGGCGCCGGATCGACCGGCTGCGCTTCACTCCTGAGGCCGTGCCCGAACCCGTATCGGCTGTTGAAACCAAGTCCGATCGAAAGAATGTGGGCGACAAATGAGCGACTGGGCCGGACTTGCCTGGTTGGTCGTGCTGCTCGCCGCCAACGCGTTCTTCGTCGGAGCGGAATTCGCCGTGATCTCGGCCCGTCGCTCGCAGATCGAACCGCTCGCCGAGGCCGGAAAGCGCAGCGCCAAAACTGCATTGTGGGCGATGGAACACGCGACGCTCATGCTCGCGACGTCTCAGCTGGGGATCACAGTGTGCTCGCTGCTCATCCTGAACGTCTCAGAGCCGGCGATCCACCATCTGCTCGAGGTGCCGCTGGGTCTGACCGGCTTGCCGGACGCCTACATCGGCACGATCGCATTCATTGTGGCGCTGCTCGTGGTCTCTTACCTGCACGTCGTATTCGGTGAGATGGTTCCCAAGAACCTGTCATTTTCGGTGCCGGACCGTGCTGTGCTGCTGCTCGCGCCGCCGCTGGTGTTCGTCGCCCGCGTTTTCAAGCCGCTGATCGTCACCCTCAACGCCTGCGCCAACGGAGTATTACGCCTGTTCGGGGTGCAACCCAAGAACGAGGCGACGAGCGCGTACACCCTGGACGAAGTGGCGACGATCGTTACCCAGTCCACCCGCGAGGGTGTGCTCAGCGACGGAACCGGCGCGCTCAGCGCGGCGTTCGAGTTCACCAACCTCAAAGTGCGCGACGTGGCTGTCGGCCTCGGCAAGCTGGTCAGCCTGCCGGAGTCGGCCACGCCGGCCGACGTGGAGAAAGCCGTGACCCGCCACGGCTTCTCCCGCTACGTGCTCATCGATGCTGAAGGCTACCTCACCGGCTACGTGCACCTGAAAGACGTGCTCGACCTCGATGTGCCGTCGGCGTCGGCCGGTGCCGTAACGCTGGCTGAGCGCGACAGCTACGCGGGAGCGATCCCCGCCAAGCGCATCCGTACCTTGATTTCAATCTTCGAAGACACCGACCTCGAAGACGCCCTCGCCACCATGCGTCGCTCGGGCGCGCACCTTGCGCGGTCGTTCACCGCCGAGGGCGAGACCACCGGGGTTCTCTTTCTGGAGGACATCATCGAGGAGCTCGTCGGCGAAGTGCAAGACGCCACTCGCCGCGACTAAACCACGATCACGGCCAGGCGCATGGGCGCACTCGCACAGGTCGGAGGCGGATCCGCGCGCGGATCGAAAACGACCTATCGTGGAGGCATGGTGAAACGGCGCGGCTGGCTCGAATGGGAGGCCGAACAGGCCCGCGACTGGATCTCGCGGCCCCAGGCCGGTGACGACAAATACTCGCGCGGCGTGCTCGGCGTGCGCACCGGTTCCAAGGAGTACCCGGGGGCAGCGGTGCTCGGCGTCGACGCGGCCGTGCGCACCGGCCTCGGTATGGTGCGGTACCTCGGTCCGCGCCGTGCCGCAGACCTCGTACTCCAGCGTCGGCCCGAAATAGTCACCGTGTCCGGTCGGGTGCAAGCCTGGCTGCTCGGCTCCGGAATGAATGCGTCCACACGAACGGATACCGTTACGGCCGCCCTGGCGGCAGCCTTCGCCGAGGGCCTGCCCACCGTCGTCGACGCTGGCGCCTTGGACCTGGTCTCGCGGGCGATCGGACCGACGGTGATCACCCCGCACGCGGGCGAACTGGCCGCGATGCTCGCGAATGAGACCAAGCCTGGTTCGGCCTCGCAGATTGCCGAGAACCCGGGGGAATGGGCAATTCGGGCCGCCCACCTGTTCGACGTGACGGTGCTGCTCAAGGGCGCCGTCACCCACATCGCCTCACCGTCTGGCGCCCGCCTGACCGTGTCGATCGGGCCGGCCTGGCTGGCGACGGCCGGGTCTGGCGACGTGCTCGGCGGCATTCTCGGCGCGCTCCTGGCGACCCATTCCGACCAGCTCGAAACGGATTCCGCCTCCCTCGCCCCGCTTGCCGCCACCGCAGCCCTGCTGCACGCCGAAGCTGCGATCCTCGCCTCAGCCGGCGGCCCGATCGCGGCCCTCGACATAGCGGATGCCGTACCGCGGGCTGTCGCCGCTCTACTCGACCCCTGAATCGACCCCGGTCAGCGCGTGGCTTGGTAGAACAGGACACGATGCGGTCGGTTGTGCGAAGGTAAAGCGTGCGAATTCACGACGAGACCCGCAGCGCCGCCCGAACGCGGCCGGTGCTCCCACACTCGCTCGCCGTGCTGTGGGCAGCCTTCGTGAGCGTGCACATATTGTTGATCGTCCTGGCCATGTTCGGGCCGGGGTATTCGCTCGGCGACGTCGAGGTGGTCTACCGCGGCTGGGCCGAGAATGCGTTTGCTGGCCGCATCGTCGGGATCACGGAGAATTTCGTCTACCCGGCGCTCGCCCTCGTACCGATTGTCAGCGCGTTCGCCCTCGGTGGCACGGCCTACCTTGCCACCTGGTTCGCGGTCGTGACCGCGTTGAACGCGGGGGCCTTTGTCGTACTCGTTCGCTCGCACCGCACGGTGGCCTGGTGGTGGCTGGCATTTCTGGCGTTGCTCGGCCCCATCGCGCTTGCCCGAATTGACGCGATCACGGTGCCGCTGTGCATCGTCGCCCTGCTGTGGCTGCGCCGGCGCCCATTCTGGGGCACGGCACTGCTCACGATCGCGACCTGGATCAAGATCTGGCCGGTCGCCGCGCTCGCAGCCCTGTTCGTGGCGTCGAAACGACGGTGGCGCATGGTCGGCGTTGCCGCCGTCGTGACCGCTGCGGTCGTCGCCGTGGCTGGGGCGCTCAGCCTGAGCCGCGGCAGAGGCATTCACGTGCTGAGCTTCGTGGCCGAACAAGCGGGCCGGGGGATCCAGATTGAATCGCCCGTCGCAGTGCCCTGGCTCTGGCAGACCGCACTGGGCGTGCCGGGTAGTTTCATCTATTACGACCACGAGATTCTCACGTTTCAGGTCGCCGGCGCTGGCACCACCGCAGTGAGCGCTCTGATGACCCCGCTGTTGGCCCTAGCCTCCGTCGCAGTGTTGCTGCTCGGCATACGCGCCCAGCACCGGGGAGCTGGCACTTTCGCGGTACTACCGCCGCTGACGCTCGCGTTGACGGCGACCCTGATCGCGTTCAACAAGGTCGGTTCGCCGCAGTTCATCAGTTGGCTGGCCGCACCGATCATTCTGGGACTCGCGGTGAACGGGCGAACCTGGCGAACCCCGGCGCTGCTCGGCCTGACGCTCGCCGCGCTCACCCAGCTCGTCTACCCCTATCTGTATGACGGGGTACTCAGGGCCAATCCGGTCATGGTATTCGTGCTCACCGTGCGCAACCTGCTCGAGTTCGTGCTGTTCGGCTGGGCCCTGTGGACGCTGTATCGACTCACACCAGCGCGGGGCGAACCCGCATCCGTTGATCGAAACCAACATTTCACCAACCACCACTAGGGAGCCACTATGCTCGTCGCATTTTCCGTTGCACCGTCCGTCGCCGCCGACTCGCAGGGATCGGTGCACGACGCGGTCGCTGCTGCCGTGCGCATTGTGCGAGATTCCGGCCTGCCCAATCACACCGATTCGATGTTCACCACGATCGAGGGCGACTGGGACGAGGTCTTTGCCGTCATCAAGGCCGCGACCGAGGCGGTGGGCGCGTTCGGGCCGCGCGTATCCCTGGTACTGAAGGCCGATATCCGCCCAGGGCACACCGGTGAGCTCACCGGCAAGCTCGAGCGCCTCGAGACCGCCCTGGTCGACTGAATCTGGCATGCGGGCGAGCCGGGGCTTAGGCTTGTTGCATGCCCCTCACTCCTGGCGGGTCGACGCAGCTGTCGTCGACCCGAGTTCGTCTTGCCCTGTTAGCGCTCGCCCTGGGTGGTTTCGGTATCGGTGCGACCGAATTCGTGGCCATGGGTCTGCTGCCAAACCTCGCCTCCGACCTGCTGCCGGGACTCTATGCCAGCGAACCGGATGCCGCCAACGCGCAGGCAGGCTGGCTCATCTCGGCCTACGCCCTCGGTGTCGTCGTCGGCGCTCCGACGATCGCCGCGGCTGCAGCCCGCTGGCCGCGCAAACAACTGTTGCTCGGCCTGCTGACCGCGTTCACCCTCGGCACCATCGCGTCGGCCCTGCTGCCCACCTTTGAGACCGTGCTGGCCGCTCGTTTCGTGGCCGGGCTGCCGCACGGCGCGTACTTCGGCATCGCCTCACTCGTTGCCGCCCACCTGATGGGTCCGGGTAAGCGGGCCCGCGGCATCGCGATCGTGCTCGGCGGCCTGACCATCTCCAACGTCATCGGGGTGCCCACGATCACCTGGATCGGTCAGATGAGCGGATGGCGCGTCGCCTACCTCGTCGTCGCCGCTATTTTCGCGCTGACCTTCGTGGCCGTCGCCGTTTTCGTGCCGTTCCAGGCCGGCAACCCGAAAGCCACCATGCGCGCCGAGCTGCGGGCGTTTGGCAAATTGCAGGTCTGGATCACCCTGTCAATCGGCGCGATCGGCTTCGGCGGCCTGTTCGCCGTATACACCTATGTGGCCCCCCTGGTTATCGAGATCACCGGGTTGGCCGCAGCAGCAGTGCCACTCATCCTGGTGGTCGTCGGCCTCGGCATGACAGCGGGCAACTTCGCCGGGGGAGCCCTGGCCGACTGGAGCGTGCGCCGCACAATGTACATCGCGTTCGGCGTGCTCATCCTCGCGCTCATCACTTTGGGCCTGTCGGCACAGTTCCTGGCCGGGCTGCTGGTGGGGATGTTTCTGGTCGGCGCTGCGGCATCCGCTTTGTCGCCGACCATTCAGGCCCGGCTGATGGATGTGGCGCACGAAAGCCAGTCGCTCGCAGCGGCGCTCAATCACTCCTCGCTCAACGTCGGCAACGCCCTCGGCGCGGCCCTCGGCGGTGTGGCCATCGCTGCGGGGCTCGGTTATCTCGCCCCGGTGTGGATCGGTGTTGGGCTCAGCGCGCTCGGCGTGCTGCTGACCGTGGTTACCTTCAGCATCGACCGCAGCCGTCGGCACCGTGGCCACCATGTGCCTTACGGAACCCAGCTGATCCCCGTGGTCCGGCAGCGTTAACGCAGTAGACCGGCCAGTATCGAAATGTTGGCCGGTCAGTGGTGAAGCGGATGCTGCGCGTTTAGTCCGTCTGCAGCAGGATGCCGTCGTGGATGGCGCGCTTGCGCAGCGCGACCTTCGTGCCCACGTCGTAACCGGCCAGGCGATACTTCTCGCGAATGCGCTTGAGGTAACTCTTGGCGGTCTCCTCGGAGATGCCGAGCTGGTAGGCGACGGCCTTGACCGGCTCGCCGGCCCCGTAGAGCGCCATGACGCGGCGTTCCTGCGCGCTGAGGCGGGGCCCTTCAACGTTGTCGGTTGAGTTGAGCGCGTAGTCGAGCTCGGCCGAGATGTACGACTTGCCGTTGTAGGCCGCGCGAATGGCGTCGACGATCATGCTCGCTTCCTCGCTCTTGACGAGGTAGCCCAGAGCGCCAGCGGCGAGGGCTTCGCGTACGAGGGCTGGCTCGGAGTAGGTGCTCATGAGCACCGTTTTCACCCCGGTCGTCCTAAGCGTGGAAATCTTCAGGGAAACCGGAATGTTGTCCTTGAGGTCGAGGTCGAGCAGGACGACATCCACCGGAAACTCGGGGTGAGTGAGCAGCTCGGGCCAGGTGGTCACCGCCGCCACCATCTCGATGTCGTCAGCTGCGCTTCGGATCCACTCGGTGAGTGCGCCGAGCAGCATCCTGTGGTCATCCACCAGGGCCAATCGGATGGGACGGTCTGTCGTCGTCATTTTCTGCCTCCTACTTCCTGCACACTATCGTCAAAATACCCAACATTAGGCATCCGCGGGATTGTCCACGCTGCACTCGATGTCTACCCACAGACTTCCGGCCCGATTTGAGTCCACATGCGGGCCAACCGCACGAATTGCCTGCCAGGTTTCGGGATCGACACGCCGCCTGGATACCCCCGTTGTGGTCAATTCGATCGAAAAACGCACCTTTCGGTGCAGGAGCGCCCCATATGTGGGGGCAATTGGTCCGAGGCGAAGCGAGATGGATGCCCCGGACCGCGCTGTGTCCCCCATGAGGAGCCAAATTGTCAATAGCAGCCCATCGCGTTGCGGCGGGGAGAGCAGCCCGGCCAGGCCGGCCGGATCGCTGAGTGCGACAACCGGACCGAGAAATTCACTCTCGGTGATGGCATGGTGGAGCCACGTTTCGGTGCGCCCCTCGATCAGGTGCAATCGAAGCTGGGTGGCCAGGGAAGCGGCCGTTGCCGCCGCCGACGGCGCGAGTGGCAGTGCGGTGCGGCCCTGGGCTACATCGTCGAGCAGGGTCTCGGCATCGAGATCGAGCCGCGCCAACTGCTCGGAGGCGAGCATCCCGACCGCGAATCGCGGTTGGGAGACCGTGCTCTGCACCAGCACGAGATCGAGTTCGCGCTGCACCATGCGCCGAAAGGCCTGCACGATGCTCGCACCGACCAGCGGTGGCGCGACGGCGAGGGCGATGGAGAGAATGTCGGGGCCGAGGGTGAGCAGGTCCGTGCGCGTTTTGAACAGCGTCGCCGCGCTTATGACCAGACCGAGGGCCACCGCGGCCATGGTGATATCGCCGGTCTCTCGCAGCGTCACGATCGACAGGAGGAAAGCACCGACGGCGGGCGCCGCTGTGGGGAAGTCTCCCGCGCCACTCACC
Organism: Cryobacterium sp. Hb1; assembly: GCF_004403585.1. Taxonomy (NCBI): domain Bacteria; kingdom Bacillati; phylum Actinomycetota; class Actinomycetes; order Micrococcales; family Microbacteriaceae; genus Cryobacterium; species Cryobacterium sp. Hb1. The sequence goes on from NZ_SOHI01000037.1 coordinate 43,750, forward strand.
CCCCAGGATCCGGCCAGATCGAGCGTCACCACGATCACACAGACTCCCAGGGATACCAGGAACAGCCAGAGGGGCAGCCGGCACCCCAGTTTGCAGGCCACGATATTCACGGCCACCGCGGTGGCCAGCAGAATGACCCAGGCCAGAATACTTAGCACGGGGACCCGCGCTGGGTCCCACTCGATGATCAACCGCGCGAGCAGGAACACAGCGATGAACGCCCCGCTGACGCTCATGCCGATACCCAGATGACGGGCGCCCAAACCGTTCCGGTCCGACCGAAAGACGGTGATGTGGCCGTCGCCGCGCAGAAACGTGCGTGGAAAACGTAAGGGCAACAGGTCAGCTCGGGTGCGCCGGCCCGCGGAGGCCGGTGGCCAGCTGCGTTCAGAGGACCCGCCGAGCAGACGCAAACCGACACCGCGTGCCCGCGGGTGGGTTGCAATGGGTGCCGTGTCGTTAGAGTGATTCACTTCGGAACCTCCAGCACGACCGTGGTTCCGGCCCCGGGTGACGAGAACAGGCGGGCATTGCCACCGATGTCCCGCAGCCGGGCGATGACCGATTCGGCGACGCCGAGCCGCTCAGAACCCACCCGGCCGAGGTCGAAACCGACCCCGGTATCGGTGACCATCACGCGAACGGTGCTGTCGTCATCCGTTATCGTCACGTCTGCGTGGTCGACACCGGAGTGACGGCGCACGTTTTCGAGGCATTCCGAGAGAGCCAGGAGAAAGGAATCCAGAACGTTACTGTGCAGCTGTACCTGGCCGCTGCCGTGCCAGTTGACGGTGAGACCGAGCCGTTCAAAGCGTTGGCGCACGGCGTCCAGGGTATCGCCGAGAGTGAGCACCGTCGCCGATTCCAGGCTGTAGACCCCGGAACGACGCGGCGTCGGCAGCCCGCCGAGGCGTAGCTGGCGCAGCAGCCGAGCGTCATCACCGGCTTGTTTTTGCAGTGCGTTCGGGCTCACCCCGACACCGGAGTGGGCGAGTAGGGTCAGCGTGGCGAGCACCGTGTCGTGCAACAGGCGGGCATCCTGGCGGCGCTGCGCCTCCAGCTCGCTCGCATGCCGCTCGGCCCGGTGGGCGCGGCCGATCGCGGCGATGCGATGCATCACCCGGGGCACGCTCTGCGCGATCCACCAGGAGGCGAGGGTGAACGACAGCCACATGGCCACGGTCAGGGCCAGCAACACCATTCGGTCGGGAGCATCGACCGTCACGACAGCGACACTGGTGACCGTGAGCGCGAAAGATGCCGCGAGTAGCATCAGGCGGCGGGGGCTGGTCAGGAGCACGGCGGCGACCGCGCACATCGGCGCGGTGGAGACCATGCCGATGACACTCTCCTCGATCAAGTTCGGCGGAACGCCGGGATGGCTGGTGAAACCCACGATGAGAATGATCGCGACCCCGCTGAGTAGGGTCAGAACGGCCCAGCGTAGCGCTCCGGTGCCTCCAAGCAGGTATTGGCCAGTGGCCATAAGCAGCACCAGCGCGGCAGACCAGAGGCGCGCGTCGGCCTCCAGACCGCCCGGTACCAGCACGCACGCCAGCGTTGTTGCCGAACCGACGAGCCCGCCTGCCTGCACCCCTCTGCGCAGGAGACGGTCGCGCTCCTTGATGATGCGTTGCATGGGTGCCTGTCCGGTTGCAGATGAAGGTGTTCTATCAGCACCATAGCGGGCGACGCACACGTGGGTACGACTTAGGGCAACACCCGCCGGATCTGGGCCCCGATTGCCTCGTTCTCAATGAGGAAGCCATCGTGGCCGTAGCCGGATTTCAGGACCACCGCGGTGGGTCCATCGATATTGTTTGTCAGGTGCGCGGCGATCGTGCGCTGGCCAGCGACGGGAAAAAGACGGTCGCTATCGATTCCGACGACGACCGAGTGGGCGTTGATTCGACCGAGGGCGGCCGCGACGCCGCCGCGTCCGCGACCGACATCGTGGGAGTTCATGGCTTCAACCAACACTATGTAGCTGTTGGCGTCGAAACGTCGAGTGAATTTGTTGCCATGAAAGTCGAGGTACGATTCCACGGCGAAACGGCCGTTGGCGCCGAGCGGACTGATGCCGCTCTGCCAGCCACGATCGAAACGAGCGTTCAGCTCGGCCGGGCTTCGGTAGTTGAGCAGGGCCATTCTGCGAGCCAGGGCCAAACCGCGCGTCGGCCCGTCGCCGTCTGCTTCGTCGTAATAGTCGCCGGCACGAAACGCCGGGTCGGTACGAATAGCCTCGATCTGCACCGAATTGAGCGCGATCTGGTCGGCGGTCGTGATCGGTGGCGCGGCCAAAATGATCAGGCGTTCAACCCGGTCAGGGGTCTCGATCGCCCATTCGAGGGCGTGCATGCCGCCCATCGAACCGCCGATGACGGCCGCCCAGCGGTCGATGCCGAGCAGGTCACTGAACACCCGCTGCGCACTGACCTGGTCGCGAATGGTCAGATAGGGAAAACGGATACCCCACTCCAGGCCGTCGGGCGCAAGCGACGCCGGTCCGGTGCTACCTTGGCAGCCACCGAGCATATTCGGCGCCACGACGAACCATGAATCGGTGTCGATGGCGAGGCCGGGGCCAACGATGCCGTCCCACCATCCGCCGGTCTCCTGCCCGGGGCCGGGCGCGCCAGCTACGTGGCTATCACCGGTGAGGGCATGGAGCACGAGCACGGCGTTGTCGCCGGTCGGGCTCAACGTGCCCCAGGTTTCATAGGCGAGGCGGGCCATCGGCAGGCTGCCGCCGGCCTCGAAGGTGAGTGGCCCGAGGTTGAGGAACTGTCGGTGGCCGACCGGGTCGCCGTCGCGCCAGGCGCCGGTCGCCGGAGGCTTGCCAAGGACCGAGCGCGCCTGGGCTTCGGTGATGAAGCTCGACGGGACCGTGTCTGCTGACGATTGCCATTCCATACACGTCTATTCTGGCGGTCGGATGAGCAGCCCGGGCGCATGTTACGTCGTACGCCCGGGCGAAGAGCGATCGTCAGGCGTTGCTGCGGTCGCGCTTGACGACGGCGCGCGCTGCAGCCAGACCGGCCTCGAGGTCGGCTTTCAGATCGGCGACGTTCTCAATGCCCACGGAGAGCCGCACCAGGCCGGGCGTGACTCCGGCCGTGAGCTGCTGCTCAGGGGTCAGCTGGGAGTGCGTGGTCGACGCCGGGTGAATGACCAGGGAACGTACATCCCCGATGTTGGCGAGGTGGCTGAACAGAGTCAGGTTGTCGACGAGGGCGCGGCCGGCCGCGACCCCGCCCTTCAACTCGAACGAGAGCACAGCTCCGACGCCGAGTGGAGCGTACTTGTTGGCGTTGGTATACCAGGGGCTCGACGGCAGTCCGGCGTAGTTCACCGAGGCAATGTCATCGTGGTGGTCGAGCCATTCGGCGATGTCCTGGGCGTTTTGCACATGGCGTTCAATGCGCAGGCTGAGTGTTTCGATGCCCTGAATGAGCTGCCAGGCGCTGGCCGGGGCTATCGCGCTTCCGAGGTCGCGCAGCAGCTGTACGCGGGCCTTGATGATGTAAGCAATGCCGTCGCCGACCGCGGTGGTATAGCTCGCGCCGTGGTAGGACGGGTCGGGTTCGGTCAGTCCCGGAAACTTTTCGACGTTTTTCGACCACTCGAACGTGCCGCCGTCAACGAGTACGCCTCCGATAATGGCGCCGTGGCCGCCAAGAAACTTCGTTGCCGAGTGCACGATGATGTCGGCGCCGTACTCAAACGGGCGAATCAGATAGGGCGTGGCAATCGTGTTGTCGACGATCAGCGGAATGCCGGCCGCGTGCGCGATATCGGCGACGAGCGAGATATCGAGCACGTTGATGCGCGGGTTGCCGATCGTCTCGGCAAAGAACAGCTTCGTGTTGGGGCGTACCGCACGCTCCCACTCATTCGCGTCATCCTGGTCTTCGACGAATGTGGTTTCGATGCCCAGCTTGGCCAGGGTGTACTTGAACAGGTTGTAGGTGCCGCCGTAGATAGAACTCGACGACACGATGTGATCACCGGCCTGGGCAATGTTCAATACCGCGAAGGTGGATGCCGATTGGCCGCTGGACAGCAGCAGTGCGGCGGTTCCGCCCTCGAGCGCGGCCACGCGCTCTTCGACGACCGCCTGGGTGGGGTTTTGGATGCGGGTGTAGATGTTGCCGAACTCGGCCAGCGCGAACAGGTTCTGCGCGTGCTCGGCGCTGTTGAAGACATACGAAGTGGTCTGATAGATCGGGGTAGCGCGCGCGTTCGTGACCGGGTCGGGCCGGGCCCCGGAGTGGACCTGCTTGGTCTCAAACTTCCACGATGAAGAATTGTCGGTCACAGTAGCCTCCGGATTACTCAGCGCGGAATGTCCGGCTTCGCCCCGAGCATATGAAGGCGCGAATGGCCGTGCAAGAGTGGGCGAAACACAACGTCACGTTGTCGCGGCGGTTAGGTGCGCTCGCGGTGTGGCAACACGATCGTTCCGGGCGGCGTCGCCATGGTCGTGCCAAACAGCCACCGGGCTTTCGGTTCGACGAAGGGCCGAGCCAGTCGTCGAACGAGGGGCGTCGACAGCAGGAAAGAGGTAGCCACGCTCAGCACGATCATGCCCGGCAATACCCACGCAGGCTGCGGCCCGTCGAGCACGCCCGTTTCGCGCAGCGGGTACAGCACGAAGGTGTGCAGCAGGTAGATGTACATCGTGGCCGTGCCGAGGTTGGTCACCCAGGTCGTGCGGCGCGGAATCAGCATGAGGAACGCCACGATGAGCGCACAGGCGAGCAGCATGACGGCCAAACGGATGCCGCCGGCCCAGAACTCGGAATACCCGAATATCGCGTACGCCTCGTCGTAGAGCAGGAATCGGCGCACCTGCAGGGTGCGCAGGGTTTCGATGTTGAGCCCGATCAGCAGATACAGCAGGGCGAACAGTCCGATCGCCCCGGCCCGCCAACGCCAGATCAGGCCATCACGTAGTTCGAGCCAGGTATCGGTCAGCTGCCACTGGCGCATTTTCCAGCCGAAGACGAAGAATGGCAGCAGCCCGAGGGTGCGGGACAGGGCGAACGTGCCGTCGATATTGGGCAGGTAGCCGGCCCCGATCGAGATAATTATGCTGATGATGAGGGGGTAGCGCAGAAGCACGAGGTAGGGCAGGGCAATGCGCCAGAGCAGGAGGGCGAGCAGAAACCACAGCGTCCAGCTCGCGGTGGAGTAGTCCAGAACGAACTTGCCGCCGAGGATCCAGCGCAGCACCGTCCAAACCGTCTCGAAGATGACGTACGGAAAAATGATGTCGGTGAGCAGCCGGTGCAGCTGCCGCGCGTCTGGTGGTCCCGACTTGGCGAAGTAGCCGCTCACGGCCACGAAGACGGGTACGTGGAAGGCGTAAATGAACAGATACAGCGTGTACGCGACATCCGATTCGCCGATGAGTTTGAGAATCGCGTGGCCGATCAGCACGAGGGTCACGGCGACCCAGCGCGCGTTGTCCCAGAGGGGTACGCGACGCTTCTGCGGTGAAGTGGTGGTGTCCAGTGCGCTCATTGACACCATTCTCCCGCCACAATGGACAAATGAGTACTCGACGAGTGGTTGTGACCGGAGCAAGTTCAGGAATTGGAGCGGCAACGGCACGCCTGTTCCGGGAGCATGGCTGGAACGTGGTGGGGGTAGCGCGGCGTGCTGACCGCCTCAGAACGCTGCAAGCCGAAACGGGGGCGGATGTCTTCACCGCCGACCTCACAGTGCAGGCGGATGTCGACGCCTTGCGTGACTACCTCGCCGCCAGCGGCCCGGTGCACGCGCTCGTCAACAATGCCGGCGGCGCCAAGGGTCTCGACTCGGTCGAGGCCGGCAGCATCGAAGACTGGGCCTGGATGTACGAGATCAACGTGCTCGCCGTCAAGCGGGTCACCACGGCCATCCTGCCGCTACTGCGCGCCGGCATCGACTCCGGGGCCGGATCAGCCGATATTGTGACCGTCACGTCGATTGCGGGCCATGTCGCCTACCTCGGCGGTGGCGGCTACAACGCGGCCAAGTTCGCCGCGCACGCCATGACCGAGGTGCTGCGCCTCGAACTCTCCGGTGAGCCGATCCGGGTGATCGAGATCGCGCCGGGCATGGTCAAAACGGATGAGTTCGGTCTGGTTCGCTTTGACGGTGACGCCGACAAGGCTGTCGCAGCTTACGATAACGTGCCCGACCCGCTCTCGGCCGAGGACATCGCCGAGACCATCGTTGCAAGTGTTGAGCGGCCCGCGCACGTGAACCTCGACCTGATCGTGATCAAGCCGGTCGCCCAGGCTGCCACGACCCGCATCGCCCGTGGTCCCCTAAAAGTTCGGGAGTAGCAGGCAGCCCGCAGCGTTGCTAAAAAACGGGCTGGACGGGATCGTGAGATCCTGGCCAGCCCGTTCGTAATGCGGAGGAGGGGCGGGGGGTTAGTGCTCGACGGCCTTTTCGGCGCCGTGACCGGTGAGTGAGCGCACGGCCATTTCGGCGGCGAGCTTCGGGCTCTCCTTCGTGGTGCTGGTGACCGATCCGAGCCAGCCCAGGAAGAATCCGAGTGGGATCGAGACGATGCCCGGGTTGCTCAGCGGGAAGAACGCGAAGTCGACACCTTCGCCGAACATGGAGGTGGGCGTGCCCGAGAACACCGGCGAGAAGATGATCAGCAGAACGGCTGAGGACAGTCCGCCATACATGCTCCAGACCGCGCCACGGGTCGTGAACCGACGCCAGAACAGCGAGTAGAGGATGGTCGGCAGGTTGGCGCTCGCCGCGACGGCGAAGGCCAGGGCCACCAGGAAGGCGATGTTCTGCCCCTGCACGCCGATACCGCCGGCGATGGCCAGAATTCCGATGACAACGACGGTACGACGGGCGACCTTGACCTCGTCGTCAGGGTTTCCCTTGCCCTTCTTGATGACGGAGCCATAGATGTCGTGTGCGAAGCTCGTTGCTGCCGTGATCGTGATGCCGGCCACGACGGCCAGGATCGTCGCAAAGGCGATGGCCGAGATGAAGCCGAGCAGCAGCGGACCGCCGAGGGCGAGCGCGAGCAGTGGGGCTGCCGAATTCACTCCGCCTGGAGCGGCCTCGATGGTTTCCGCACCGACGAGCGACGCGGCACCGAAGCCGAGCACCAGGGTGAAGATGTAGAACGCGCCGATGAGCCAGATAGCCCAGACGACCGAACGACGAGCTTCCTTCGCGGTCGGAACCGTGTAGAAACGCATCAGCACGTGCGGCAGGCCGGCGGTGCCGAGCACCAGGGCGAGGGCGAGGGAGATGAAGTCGAGCGGGTTCGCGCCGTACTTCAGGCCCGGGGCCAGGATGTCTGCGCCGGCGGCGGAGACGGCAACCGCGCTGTCGAGCAGGTTCGACAGGCTGAAGCCGTTGATCGCGAGTACCCAGACGGTCATCGCGAACGCACCGATGATGAGCAGGAATGCCTTGACGATCTGCACCCAGGTGGTGCCCTTCATGCCGCCCACGAGTACGTAGACGATCATCAGGCCACCGACGACGGTCACCACGATGGACTGGCCGAGCTTGTCATTGATGCCGAGAAGCAGTGAGACGAGTCCGCCGGCACCGGCCATCTGGGCGAGCAGGTAGAAGAAGCAGACCGCCAGGGTGGTCGTTGCTGCTGCCATGCGCACGGGGCCCTGCTTCAATCGGAAGGAGAGCACGTCGGCCATGGTGAACTTGGCCGTGTTGCGCATGAGCTCGGCGACGAGCAAGAGGGCGACGAGCCAGGCCACGAGGAATCCGATGGAATACATGAAACCGTCGTAGCCGGTGACGGCGATCGCGCCGACGATGCCGAGGAACGACGCTGCTGAGAGGTAGTCTCCGGCGATGGCGAAACCATTCTGCGGCCCGGTGAAGGAGCGGCCACCCGCGTAATAATCTGCGGCGGTCTTGTTGTTGCGTCCCGAACGGATCACGATGATCAGCGTCACCGCCACAAAGGCGAGAAAGATCGAGATGTTGAGTACCGGGTTGTTTTCAACCGGTTTGACGGTTTCGGCCAGAATTTGTAAAGCGTTCATCGCTGTTCCATCCGCTCAAGTTCGCCGCGAAGTTCTTCGGTCAGGGGATCGATCTTGCGGTTGGCGAAGGTCACATAGCTCATCGTGATGATGAAGGTGGTGACGAACTGGCCGAGGCCGAGGAGCAGGCCGATGTTGATGCTCCCAAAGACCGGCGTCGCCATGAAATCGTGCAAATACGCCGCGGCGAGAACGTAGGCGATGTACCAGACCAGGAAGAAGATCGAGAGCGGCACGACGAATCGGTTGCGGGTCTTCTTCATGTGCAAAAACTGCGGCGTCTTCTCGTAGGCCTCGTAATCGATTGTGGACTTCGGTGGGGCGTCTTTCACTGCTTCACTCATGGGGCCTCCTTGCCTCAGGGATGGAAAATGCGGGTGTGGAAAAAAGTGCGGGCTCCCGGTGGGGGCGGAATGCTCGTGACTGGGTTAGGAAACGGATGCCGACAGCGCCCGTTTCAGATCGTCGAGAACAGTGGGGTCTTCGATGGTGGGAGGGATGGAATATTCTTCGCCATCGACGATTTGCCGAATGGTCTTACGAAGAATCTTGCCCGACCGCGTTTTGGGCAGCCGGTCGAGGATGGTGACGTCGCGAAACGCTGCGACCGGGCCGACGTGTTCCCGAACGAGGGCGACGAGTTCTGCGGCAAGTGTGTCGTGATCGACAATACTGCCCGCTTTGAGGGTGACGAAACCCGCGGCACGCTGACCCTTGAGCGGGTCGTGCACGCCGAGTACGGCGCACTCGGCGACGGCAGGGTGCAGAGTGAGGACCTCTTCGAGGGAACCGGTCGAGAGCCGGTGCCCGGCAACGTTGATCACGTCATCGGTACGACCCATCACGAACAGGTAGCCGTCGGTATCGAAATGTCCGGAGTCACCGGTGGCATAGTAGCCGGGAAAAGCGGTCAGGTAAGAACTCGTGAAACGGTCCTCGCTGCCCCAGACTCCGAGAAGTGTGCCGGGTGGCAGCGGAAGTCGGATGGCGATGTTGCCGTCCTTACCGATCTTCTCGATCGGTCGGCCCCGGGAATCGAGGATGGCGATGTCGTACCCGGGCACCGGAACCGTGGCCGAGCCCGGTTTGGTCGGCAACTCTTCGATGCCGAGCAGGTTGGCGCAGATTGGCCACCCTGTTTCGGTCTGCCACCAGTGGTCGACGACCGGGCAGTGCAACCCATCGTTGGCCCAGTGGAAGGTTTCGGGGTCGAGGCGTTCCCCGGCCAGGAACAGGCTGGTCAGGCTGGACACGTCGTGGTTCTTCAGTTCGAGCAGGTCAGGGTCGACGCGACGGATGGCTCGAATGGCCGTTGGAGCGGTGAACAGCACCTTCACTTTGTACTCGTCGACGACACGCCAGAAAGCCCCGGCATCGGGGGTGCCGATGGGCTTGCCCTCGTAAATCACCGTGGTAGCGCCGGCCAGAAGGGGTGCATAGACGATGTAGGAGTGGCCGACCACCCAGCCGACATCGGAAGCGGTCCAATACACGTCGCCGTAGCCCACGTTGTACACATTGCGCATCGACCAGTTCAGGGCGACAGCGTGGCCGCCGTTGTCGCGAATGATGCCCTTGGGCTTTCCGGTCGTGCCGGATGTATAGAGGATGTACAGCGGATCCTCGGACCGCCGGGCGACCGGGTCAGCCGGCGCGGCTTTGGTCTCCTCGTCGGCCCAGTCCAGCCACACGGTATCCGTGGAACCGTCGTGGTAGTCCGCAGCCGAGCCGGGAACACTCTCTCGGTCCCGCACGATGACCGTGTGCACCGAGCCCTGGCTCAGGGAGATGGCCTTCTCGACGAGCGGCAGGTATTCAACAATGCGGCCGGGTTCGAGACCACCGGATGCCGTGACGATGACACTGGGACGGGCGTCATCGATGCGCACGGCGAGTTCCGTCGCGGCGAAACCGCCGAAGACAACGGAGTGCACCGCTCCGATGCGAGCGCAGGCGAGCATGGCGACGACGGCTTCGGGGATCATCGGCAGGTAGATGATGACCCGGTCGCCGGTACCGACGCCGTTGGCGCGAAGGGCGCCGGCGAATTTGGCGACCCGACCGAGCAGGTCGAGGTAGCTGAGCTGTATGCGGGTGCCGGTCATTGCGGAGTCGTAGATCAATGCCGTGTGGGCGCCTCGCCCGGCGAGAACGTGTCGATCGAGAGCGTTATAGCTCGTGTTGAGTGTGCCCCCCGGAAACCAGCTTCCGGTCGCCGTGCCGTCAACGGCGAGGGCACTCGTCGGTTGCGTGATCCACTCGATGCCGGCGGCAGCCTCCAGCCAGAAATCCTCTGGCGACGAAATGCTGCGTCGCCAAGCTTCCCGGTAGCTCGCACCTGATTCGCCGTTCATGTAAACCTTCTCCATCGAAGTTTCTCTGTATACAAAGAGTGCTTGAAGTATTGCATATAACCCAGCAAGGTGGAATAGGATCACTTTTGTGTATACAGAAACCGCAATGTTGGGGTTGGGCGCACCGCTTCGGGCTAGCGAGCGGGCGTACCGTCAGCTGCGCGGAGAGATTCTCAATGGCCTCCTCGCCCCCGGTGCCGCCCTGCTCGAAGTCGAACAGGCTGAGCGCATCGGCGTATCCCGTACTCCGCTGCGCGAAGCGGTGGCCCGATTGATCGCCGACGGCCTTGTCGTGGGACGTCGTGGTCGTGGCTTCGAGGTGACCGATATCTCCGTTGACAGTATCTCCGAACTATACGAACTGCGCCAGGCGCTCGAGGTGCAGGCCGTTCGCCTGGCTGCCACCCGGCGCGAGCCCGCACCTTTTCAAGAACTCCGCGATGCATTTGTGACTGCCCCTGAGCTTCTGGATCAGGGCGATATTGGTGTGCACCGCTACTACGCGCTCATCGACGAACTCGAAGACGCCGTCGATGCGGCCGTTGAAAATCCCTTTCTGGTCGGCGCCCTGCGCGCCGTACGCACCCACCTGGCCCGAATCCGTCGGCTGGCCCGAAGCAATCCGCGGCGGCTTCGTGCCGCAGCCACCGAGCACCTGCTGATTATTGACGCCATTATTGCCGGTGATCCGTCGCTGGCAGCCCATGCCACCCATATTCATCTCCACCAAAGCCTCTTGAGCGTCCTCGCGGCGATCGAAGAGGACTCGGAACGGTAGTCGATCAACGACTCCGGCCGACCAACGAAGGGACCCACCGTGCAGCAGCACCATGTTCGAGTTCACAGGAGTGACGAGAATCTGGCCCGCGAGGACCAGCTGGCTTGGAAGATCGCCGAGGTCGCCGCCGACCCCGCCGCAGTCTCCGAGGAAGTAACCGAAATGGTCATCAACCGGGTGATCGATAATGCCTCCGTGGCTGCGGCCAGCCTGACCCGGCGCCCGGTGATCGCTGCTCGCTCGCAGGCACTGGCACACCCGCGTTCCAACGGTGGTGATGGCGCAACCGTATTCGGCCTCGCGCCGGCACGCCGGGTTTCCCCGGAGTGGGCCGCCTGGGCCAATGGCGTCGCCGTTCGTGAACTCGACTACCACGACACTTTTCTGGCCGCCGAATATTCCCACCCGGGCGACAACATCCCACCGATCACGGCCGTCGCCCAGCACCTCGCCGCGCCGCGCGGCCTGACCGGCAGCGACCTGATTCGCGGCATCGCTACCGGCTACGAGATTCAGATCGACCTGGTGAAATCGATCAGCCTGCACGAGCACAAGATCGACCACGTTGCCCATCTCGGCCCGTCGGTCGCTGCCGGCATCGGCACCCTGCTCGGCCTCGACAAGGAGATCATCTTTCAGGCCGTCGGCCAGGCGCTGCACACAACGACCGCCACCCGTCAGTCGCGCAAGGGCGAAATCTCCTCCTGGAAGGCCCACGCGCCGGCGTTCGCCGGAAAGATGGCCGTCGAAGCCGTCGACCGAGCGCTGCGCGGTGAGACCAGCCCGACCCCGATCTACGAGGGCGAAGACGGTGTCATCGCCTGGCTGCTCGACGGACCAGACGGCTCCTACGACGTGTCGCTGCCAGCCGCCGGCAGCATCAAACGCGCCATTCTCGACAGCTACACCAAGGAGCACTCGGCCGAGTACCAGGCGCAGGCCTGGATCGACCTCGCCCGCAGGCTGCACAACGAGCACCCCGAATTGCTCGTGGCCGGCGCGATCACGAGCATCGTCATCCACACCAGCCACCACACGCACTACGTGATCGGCTCCGGCGCCAACGACCCGCAGAAGTACGACCCCACCGCGAGCCGCGAAACCCTCGACCACTCCATTCCCTATATTTTCACGGTGGCCCTGCAAGACGGAACCTGGAACCACGTCGACTCCTACAGCCCCGAGCGTGCCGGCCGCCCCGACACCATCGCGCTGTGGAACACCGTCACGACGACTGAAGACAAGGAATGGACGCGTCGCTACCACTCCCTCGATCCGGCCGAAAAGGCATTCGGTGGTCGCGTCGAAATCGAACTCACCAATGGAACCCGCCTGGTTGACGAGATCGCCGTCGCTGACGCGCATCCACTCGGCGCTCGTCCCTTCGCTCGCTCGGAGTACATCAATAAGTTCCGCACGCTGGCCGCGCCGGTAATGGAGGAGTTCGAGATCGAACGATTCCTCGCCCTGGCCCAGCGCCTGCCGGAGCTTGGCGCCGCAGACCTCGGAGGGCTGACCATCGTGGCCAAACCGGGAATGCTGGCGTCGATTGCCACCCCGAACGGAATCTTCTAATGCTTTACGCCAGCGTGACGGCAGCCGACAAGCGCATCGCGCTCAAGGCTGGCCTGACCAGCGGAAAGATTCTGCGCTACCCCGGCGCGTTCAACCCGCTCTCGGCCAAGCTCATCCAGCAGAAGGGTTTCGAGGGCGTCTACATTTCGGGCGCGGTGCTCTCGGCCGACCTCGGCCTGCCCGACATCGGCCTGACCACTCTTACCGAGGTGGCCGGCCGGTCGCAGCAGATCGCCCGCATGACCGACCTGCCGGCGATCGTTGACGCCGACACCGGTTTCGGCGAGCCGATGAACGTGGCGCGCACGATTCAGACCCTCGAAGACGCGGGACTTGCCGGCATGCACATCGAGGACCAGATCAACCCGAAACGTTGCGGCCACCTCGATGGCAAGCAGGTCGTGGACGCCGACACCGCGATCAAGCGCATCCGCGCCGCCGTCGATGCGCGCCGGGACGCGAACTTTCTCGTGATGGCACGCACCGATATCCGTGCCGTTGACGGGTTGGACGCCGCCGTCACCAGGGCCAAGCAGTTGCAGGATGCCGGGGCCGACGCGATCTTCCCCGAGGCGATGGGCAGCCTGGCCGAGTTCGAAACAATTCGCGCAGCCGTGTCGGTGCCGATCTTGGCGAACATGACCGAGTTCGGCAAGGGCGAGTTGTACACGGTGCAGCAGCTCGAGAATGTGGGCATGAACCTGGTGATCTTTCCGGTGTCGTTGCTGCGCCTGGCGATGGGGGCGGCGGCGCGTGGACTCGACGCGATCGAGCAGACGGGCTCGCTCACCACGATGCTGCCCGAGATGCAGCACCGGGCCGACCTGTACGAGTTGCTCGATTATGCCTCGTACAGTCAGTTCGATTCGGGTATCTTCGATTTCACCCTGAACCCGCACATTTCCACGCCCAGTTCGGCGCAAGGTCTGAAGGAGCACAATGTCTGACACCGAAACACTGCCACACGTCACTCCCCACATTTACAAGGGCCTGACCGGTGTCGTCGTCGACACGACCGCGGTCTCCAAGGTCAATCCGGAGACCAACTCACTGCTCTACCGGGGCTATCCGGTGCAGGAGCTCGCGGCCAAGAAGAGCTTCGAAGAGGTCGCCTACCTGCTCTGGCACGGCGAACTACCTGACGAGCAGCAGCTCGCCGACTTCGAGGCGCTCGAACGGTCGGCGCGCCACCTCAGCCCGGTGATCAAGCGCATCATCGACGAGCTGCCGCTTACCGCGCACCCGATGGATGTCGTGCGCACCGCGGTGAGCGTCATGGGTGCGAGCGATCCGGACGCCGAGAATCCGTCGCCGGAATCCGACCTCGCCAAATCGATTCGCCTGTTCGCCCAGCTGCCAGCGATCGTCTCCTACGACCAACGCCGCCGCCACGGGCTCGATCTGGTCGAACCGCGCGACGACCTCGGCTATTCAGCGAACTTTCTGCACATGGCCTTCGGCGAGGTGCCGGAGCTTATCGTCGTCAACGCCTTCGACGTGTCGATGATTCTCTACGCCGAGCACTCCTTCAACGCGTCCACGTTCACCGCACGGGTTATCACCTCGACCCTGTCCGATTTGTATTCGGCCGTGACCGGTGCGGTCGGGGCGCTCAAGGGAGCCCTGCACGGCGGCGCCAATGAAGCCGTCATGCACACCTTCACCGAGATCGGCCTCGGCAGCGGCGCGGCCGAGCGGGCCGAACCGTGGCTGGCCCAGGCGCTCGCCGAGAAGCGCAAGATCATGGGTTTCGGGCACCGCGTCTACAAGAACGGTGACTCGCGGGTTCCGACGATGCGTGCCTCGCTCGTCTCCCTGGTCGACCATTACCAGAAGCCGGAATTGCTCGAACTGTACGAAGCCCTTGAGACGGCCATGACGACGCGGAAGGCGATTCTGCCCAACCTCGATTACCCGTCGGGCCCGGCCTACCACCTGATGGGCTTCGATACCCTCACCTTCACGCCGATCTTCGTCGCGGCGCGCATCACCGGGTGGACCGCGCACATCATGGAGCAGAAGAAGAGCAACGCGCTCATTCGCCCGCTGTCTGCCTACAACGGCGTCGATCAGCGTCAGGTTTTGTAGCGTTCTCATCTTGCGAAACGGATGCCCCGTTGCCCGTTGCCCGTTGGCAGCGCGGCATCCGCTTCGTGCGCGCTCAGACATAGCTAGCATTGACGGATGACACTAGATGCCCAGGATGCGTCCCCTCCGCTCGTGATTGACCGCGAAATTCTGCAGTGGACCGACTTCGCCGCGGCGTCGCGTGAGCTGGCGACTCAAGTGCGAGGCAGTGGCTTTCATCCCGATGTGGTGATCGCCATCGCCCGCGGCGGACTACTGCTGGCCGGCGCTGTGTCTTACGCGCTCGGCACGAAGAGCTGCGGCAGCATCAACGTGGAGTTCTACACCGGCATCGACGAACGACTGCCCGAGCCCGTGCTGTCGGCGCCGATGCTCGACGCCCCGGCCCTCGCCGGCAAGCGGGTTCTGCTCGTCGACGACGTCTCTGACTCTGGCCACACCCTCGCATTGGTCATGCGCCTGCTCGGCGAGACCGCGATGGAGGTGCGCACCGCGACCCTGTATACCAAGCCGCGCACGGTGCACGTGCCCGATTTCACCTGGCGCGAGACCGACAAATGGATCGTGTTCCCCTGGTCGGCGCTGGCGCCGGTTGCGGGAGCCCTCGACAGCAGCGCGCCGGAAACGCTCGCTGACCTGCCTGGCGACGTGACGGCCGGCCTGCCTGCCGACGTGACGGCCGAGGTGGCCGCGTGAGCGTGCACCTGGTCGGCGGCGGCGGAGACCCCGTACACGACGTTCCGGTCTTCGCGACCTTCCGGTCCGAGGTGCTTGCTTATGCCGGCCAGGCTGGTCGCGATGAACCGGTCGTGGCGATCATCACTGTCGGCCCGGGCAGTGCGCACGCCGAAGAGCTCGCCGCATCGCTCGGCACCGGCGTGGAGACCCGCCGCACCGTGCTCGCGCCCGGCGACACGGCCACCCTGGCCGCTTTGGGCGCCGTCGATGGCATCATCATCGGCGGCGGGGTGACGCCGGACTATTTGGCCGCTCTGCTGCCGATTGCCGGTGAGATTCGCCGCCAGGTGTCTGGTGGTGTGCCCTACCTCGGTTTCTCGGCCGGCGCCATGATCGCGGCCGAACGCGCCCTCATCGGCGGCTGGCGTATAGGCGGCGTCGAGGTCACTCCGGAACACGTCTCGGAGGGCCTCGATGAAATCACCCTGGCCCAGGGGATCGGCCTGCTCGACGTCACGGTCGATGTGCATGCTGCCCAGTCCGGCAGCCTGTCCCGACTGATCGCGGCAACCGAGGCGGGACTGATCGACGGCGGCCTGGCCATCGACGAGAATACCGTGCTCGTGGTCGGTGAGGGCGCCCTCGGCGTGCTCGGAGCCGGCAGCGTCTGGCGGATCAGTCAGGCCGACGGTGGCGTTCTCGTGAGCACCATCGGCGCCTGACCGGCTCATGAACTTCGATGCGCTCGCGGCAACCGGGCAGATCGACCCGGGCTGGGCGCGAGTGCTCGCTCCCGTGGCCGACGATCTGGCCCGAGTGAGTGATTTTCTGGCGAGCGAACGGGCGGCCGGCCACGTAGTGTTGCCAGCGCCGGAGCATCTGCTGCGCGCGTTTCAACAACCGTTCGACGCCGTACGGGTGCTCATCGTCGGGCAGGACCCGTACCCCACTCCGGGGCATCCGATCGGTTTGGCCTTCGCCGTCAACGCCGACGTGCGGCCGGTGCCGCGGAGCCTTGGCAACATCTACACCGAGCTCGCGGCCGACCTGGGCCTGCCGCGCCCCGAGCACGGCGACCTCTCGGCGTGGTCCGATCAGGGGGTATTGCTGCTCAACCGGGTGCTCAGCGTGCGGGCCGGTGCAGCCGGATCGCATCGTCGCCACGGCTGGGAAAGCGTGACCGACCAGGCGATCCGGGCTCTCGTGCGACGGAAGCATCCGCTCGTGGCCATTTTGTGGGGCAAAGATGCCGGCGCGCTTCGGCCATTGCTCGGCGACACGCCCGTCATTGAATCGGCGCACCCGAGCCCCCTTTCAGCCCGTCGCGGCTTTGTCGGCTCCCGGCCGTTCAGCGGCGCCAACCGGCTGCTCACCGCGCAGGGGGCGGCACCGGTGCAGTGGGCTCTTCCGGTAATCTGGAACCAACCAGAAAGGGGAGTGCCGGGTGCTTGAGGAAGAATACGAGCCTCGTCGTCGACTGCCCCGCCACCTGCGACCGGAAATCGCGGTCGAGGCGCCGTTCGAATACACGATGCGCGAGGTTCGAGCAACGGATCTGCCGCACATTCGCGAGATCTATAACTACTACGTCGCGAACAGTACCGTGACCTTTGACGAGGACGCGATGACGCTCGCCGAGTGGCGCGACAAGTTCTACTACCTGAACAAGCAGGGCATGCCGTTCATCGTCGCTGTCTCGCCGGCCGGCCAAATTCTCGGTTACGCCCTGGTCAGCCCGTGGAAACAGAAGAAGGCGTTCCGGTTCACGGTGGAGAACTCGATCTACCTCGGCGCGGCATCGACGGGTAAGGGGCTTGGCCGCGAGCTGCTCGGCGAGCTGATCAAACGGTCTAAAGCAGCCGGCCTGAAGGAGATCATCGCCGTCATCGCCGACCAGGGAGCGGATGCCTCGATCAAGCTGCACCGCGACTTCGGCTTCGCCGAGATCGGCCGCATGGGCAAGGTCGGTTTCAAGTTCGAGCGCTGGCTCGGCACGATTCTGCTGCAGAAAAGCCTGAAGTAGTGCAGTCGCGGGTGCGAGTACGTGCCCACCGATGTGCGCGCCCGACCGCCACTGCCGACGAGTACCCGAGCGCGCAACCCGTGCGCTCGGGGACTTGTGTCGTTGGTTACCGTTCGACGTCGACCCATTCGTGGCCGAGGGCCTCCAATTCTGCGGTTCCGGCCGTGACTCGGGCGACGATCGCGGCGAGCCGCGTCGCGTCGTCATCGGCAATCTTCAGCACCGCGTCGAGCCCATACTGCGTACCCAGGATGAGCACTCCGCGCTGGCGCAACTCGGCCTCGATGCGGCCGGCATCCGCGTGGGGCAAGGCGAGCGTGAACAATTCACGGCGTTCGCGCTCCACGACCAGCCCCAGGGACTGGGCCGCGTCGATCGCCGTGAGAACAGCCTCCGAGTACGCGCGCACCAGGCCGCCAGCACCGAGAAGGGTGCCACCGAAGTAGCGAGTGACGACCGCCACGCAGTCGACGAAACCTCGCCCGGACAGCGCTTCGAGCATGGGCCGCCCCGCAGTTCCCGATGGTTCACCGTCGTCATTCGAACGACGCACCTGATCGGGAGCACCGGATGACCCGAGCACGAATGCCGAGCAGTGGTGGCGAGCACCCCAGTGGGTCTTCCGTGCGTCGTCGATCGCAGCGCGCGCCGCATCCTCTGTCTCGGTTCTGACCAGGCGGCACAGAAATCTGGATCGTTTTACTTCGATCTCGGCGTCGACACGGCTGCCGATGCCGCCGTGCAAAGTGAGATCGGGCATGCGTCCAGTCTCGCGCATCCGGGTGATCGGCGCCCGGTGCAGCAGAAGAAGCGCCCGCGGGCGGGGTAGCAGTTGTTGGTTTTCTGCCAGGGATCGAGGTCGTTACCTGGCGGCGCGTGGCGTGTTCATGCGCCCCACCGCATTCAGCACGGCGCGCCGGGGGGAGAGGCTGACCATCCGGGCGAGCAGCGCGTTGCGCGCACCGACCAGGACGACCGACGGCGTCACCGACCGGTCGAGAGCGGCGAAGGAGGCACGCATGACCTCGTCCACTGTCAAGGGCGTGCCCTTCTTATCGCCGCCGGTCTGGGCGATCTCGAAGAACTCGGTGTCGGCGGGGCCCGGACAGATCGCGGTGACCTTGAGGCCGCTCGGGCGGGTCTCGTAGCTGACCGCCTCGGTGTAGCTGAGCACATAGGCCTTGGTCGCCGCGTAGACGGCCATGCGCGGCACCGGCTGGAACGCCGCCGTGCTCGCCAAGTTCACCAGCGCTGCGGTGTGCGGATGCAGCGAGGCCGTCTCGACCAGATCGGGCAGAAAGGCATGGGTCAGCGCGGTCAGTGCGTGCACATTGAGGGCGACCTGCTCCACTTCCCGCACCCGGTCGGAGTCGAGTACGGTACCGAAGGTAGCGAAGCCGGCGTTGTTGACGAGGGTGCCAATGGTGATCGCCCGCTCGCGCAGGTCGGAGACCAGCTCGGGGACAGCATCCGCTTCGCTGAGATCAAGCGGAATCACGGTGGAGACGGTGCCGTATTTCTCGGCCAGGTCGACCGCGAGCGCCTCCAGGCGGGCCTGACGGCGGGCGACGAGCACGAGATCCGCGCCGCGCTGGGCGAGCTCGTGCGCGTACCCGACGCCGAGTCCGCTCGACGCTCCGGTGATGAGCGCGGTAGTGCCGATGGGATTGTACAAAGCACTGGCCATGGCTTGAGGTTAGCCTCCCGGATCGAACATGACCAGAGATGGCCGGTCACCGGGCCCGTTCGAACTAGGCTCGGATCATGGCTGATCCACACGAACTGACCGCCCTGGAGCAATGGCAGGCCCTGCAGCGGCGGGAGATCAGCCCGAGCGAGCTCACCGAGCACTACCTGGCCCGCATCGAGAAATTCAATCCAGCGCTCGGCGCCTTCGTCACCGTGACCGCGGATGCCGCCCGGGCCCGGGCCCGCTTCGTTGAAGAGCGGATGCCGCTCACCGCGCCGCTTTGGGGCCTCCCCTTCGCCGACAAAGACCTGTACCAGCGTGCGGGGGTGCACGCCGGGTTCGGGTCGCGCCTGTTCGCCGACTATGTGCCAGACCGGTCCGACGATCTGGTGCAGGTACTCGATGATGCCGGGGGAGTCAGTCTCGGTAAAACCAACACGCCCGAATTCGGGCTCGCCTCATACACCGAAAGCCTGGCCTCCCCGCCCGCCCGCACCCCGTGGAACCTCGCGCTCGGTGCCGGCGGATCCAGCGGCGGCGCCGCTGTTGCGGTCGCAGCGCGCTTGCTCCCGTTCGCGCCCGGCTCCGACGGCGGCGGGTCTATCCGCATTCCGGCGGCCGCCTGCGGCCTCGTCGGCCTCAAGCCCAGTCGCGGGCGTGTGCCCGCCGCTTCCGGCATCGACAAGCTCGGCGGCCTCTCCGTTGGCGGCCCGCTCGCTCGCACTGTAGCGGATGCCGCCCTGCTGCTCGATGCCATGATCGTGCCCCGGGACAGTCACCCCAACCACTACTACGCACTGCGGGCCCCCGATGATGAAACGCCGCTGCTGGCAGCGGCCGTGCGCGGCGAGGGCCGGTTTCAGCTCGGCGTCATGACGACCTCGGCCTGGGACAACGACTACTCCATCGAAATCGCCCCCGAAGCGCAGGAGGCGCTCGACCTGGCCGTCGCTGGATTCACCGCGCTGCACCACGGACTCGAAGAGACAGCGCTTCTGCCCGACCCGAGCTACGGGCCGGCGTTTCGCACCATCTGGCAGGCTGGCGCGGCGAGCATCCCGGCCGAGACCGAGGCCGAGATCGCCCTGCTCGAACCGTTGACCCAGTGGCTGCTCGCCCGGGGCCGAAACCTCAGTGCCCGCGACCTTGCGCAGGCGCTCGCCGCGCTGACCGCGTTCGAGCGGTCGTTCATTCAGCAACTGTCGAAATTCGATGCCGTGCTGACCCCAGCCATGGCCCTGACCCCGCGGCCGGTCGGATGGTACGACGCGCACGACGCCGAGGCGAACTTCGCCCAGCAGGTTCAGTACACGCCGTTCACCTCGATGATCAACGTGAGCGGACTGCCGGCGATCGTGCTTCCGGTGCACCAAACCGAGAACGGCCTGCCGATGGGGGTGCAGCTCATCGGCCGGCCGGGCGGTGAGGCCACGCTACTCGCGCTGGGCGCGCAACTGGAGCGGCGCATCCGCTGGCAGGAGCGAGTACCGCCCGAGCCGGCATCAACCTACTGACGCGTCGCCACCGGGTTGGACGGCCACCAGAACCGGTCATCGACCAGAAAGACCAGGGCCGGCACGAGCACGGTGCGCACGACCAGGGTGTCCAGCAACACACCGATGCAGACGATCACGCCGATCTGGGTAAGAGCAACAACGGGGAGCACACCGAGCACGGCGAATACGGCGGCGATCAAAATGCCGGCGCTCGTGATCACGGCGCCGGTCGAGGACAGCGCCCGCACCATTCCCTCGCGGGTGCCGTAGCGCCGCGCCTCTTCGCGGGCACGCGTCGTCAGGAAGATGTTGTAGTCCACGCCGAGCGCCACCAGGAACAGGAACGCAAACAAAACGACGCTGGTGTCGAATGCGGCAAACCCGAGCAGGTTTTGAAAGATCAGGTTGGAGGCGCCCAGGCTGGCGAAGAAGGTGGCGAGCACCGTGGCAATGAGCAGTACCGGTGCCACGATCGAGCGTAGTAACAGCGCCAGAATCAGAAAGACGATGCCGAGGATCAGCGGCAGGATCAGACGTTGATCGCGCTCGGCGCTGGTCTTCGTGTCGAGGGCCGTGGCATCGCTGCCACCGACCAGTGATTGCGAAACGGCGCCGGGGGCATCCGCTACATCGGTGCGCAGGGCGGCGATGGTCGCGAACGTTGCGTCGCTGCCCGGTTCACTGTCGAGTGTGACGTCGATTCGGGTCAGGCCGCCGGCGTTTTCACCGGCGACCGCCGCAGAAACTCCGGGGGTCGCCAGAGCGACCGCCACGGTGTCAGCGGATGCCGCCTCCGGCGCCAACACAACGGTCTGGCTGGTCAGCCCCGCCGAAAACGACGCGTCCACGATGCGCTGCGCAACGACCGATTCCGGGTTGCCGAGCAGCTGGTCGGCCTGGGACAGCCCGACCGCGGCGCCGTTCAGCCCGAAGGCGAGAGCGCCGATCGCCAGAACGGAAATGACCGTGATGATCACCGGGTGCTTGGACACGCCCCGGCCGAGCCGCGTCCAGAAACCGGTGCGCACCGGCGCTGCCTGAGCCCGCACGCGCGGAATGAACGGCCAGAACAGGCCGCGCCCGCACACCACGAGGGCTGCCGGCAGCACGAGCAGGGCGAACAGGATGGCGATGATCACACCGATGGCGCACGCGATACCGAGGGCCCGGTTGCCGGCGAGTTCCGCGAACATCAAGGTGAGAAGGCTCAGCGCGACCGTGCCGCCGCTGGCCGCGATGGCCGGGCCGGCGCTCGTCACTGCGGTACGCATCGCGACGTTGCGATTCTCGGTGTGCAGCAGTTCTTCGCGGTAGCGCGCCACGAGCAGCAGGGCGTAGTTGGTGCCGGCGCCGAACACGAGCACGGAGAGAATTCCCGAGATCGAGGCATCGAGGGCAAAACCGAGCGGTTCGGCCAGCGCGCCGGCTACCTTGCCGGCCAGGCCGTCGGCGAGGCCGACCACGACGAGCGGCACGATCCACAGCACCGGGCTGCGATAGGTCACGATGAGCAGCACAGCGACGACGATCACGGTCACCAGCAGCAGGCGAAAGTCGGCTCCGGCGAAGGCATTGGTGATGTCGGCCTGAAAGCCTATGGGCCCGGTGACGTAGGCGGTCAGCCCGCCGGGCAGCGCGGTCGACGCCGTAGCGCGGATAGCGGTGGCCGCCTTCTCAATATCGGCCGTCGCCCCGAGGGCCTCCAGTGGCACCACGCTCAACGCAGCCTGACCGTCGTCGCTGAACTGCGGCGTTGCTGCGCGCGGGGCGATCGACGCGGCACCGAGCTGAGCCGCCGCGGCGGTGATTGCCGTCTTGTCCGCCGCGGTCAGGCCGGCGCTGTCCCGGGACCAAACCACGATCGCAGCGGTCTGATCGGCGGAAGGAAACGTGGTGAGTAGCTCGGTGACCCGGGCAGCCTGGCTGCTTTCCGGCAACCCCGCGGCTGGAAAATCCGCTGAGTCATTGGCCGGAAGCAGGGTGAACAGTAATCCCACGGCCACGATTGTTCCGAGCAATACCGCCCAGGCGGTGCGTTTGCCGGAGATAAAGCGGGTGATCGCGAGCACTGTTCCTCCCAGAATGTCACTGATCGCTATCCTAGCTAGCTAAACGATTGCACCGTTGTTTTGAATTACTCAAAACAAGATGCTAGGATCGGAATATGACGATACCCGAATCAAGCTACGGCGCAGACATGCGTCCGGCAGTAGCCGACGCCGGGTTACTCGAGGACGGTATCCGCTCGGCTGGGCTCAAGGTGACCGTACCGCGTCTGGCCGTGCTGCGGGCCCTCACCGACCGGCCGCACGCGACCGCCGACGCACTGTTCGGCGCTGTACGCGCCGACCTTCCGGGCACGTCACTCCAGGCGGTCTATGGAGTGCTGGCCTCGTTCACCACCGCGGGGATCGTACGCAAGATCGAACCGGCCGGCTCGCCCGCGCTGTTTGAACGCCGGGTCGGCGACAATCACCACCACATCGTCTGCACCCGCTGTGGCGTAGTGCACGACGTGGACTGCGC
The DNA here is from genome assembly GCF_004403585.1 of Cryobacterium sp. Hb1. Lineage (NCBI taxonomy): Bacteria > Bacillati > Actinomycetota > Actinomycetes > Micrococcales > Microbacteriaceae > Cryobacterium > Cryobacterium sp. Hb1. The sequence goes on from NZ_SOHI01000037.1 coordinate 67,000, forward strand.
GGTCGGTCACTCTCCCTGCCTCACCCCGGTGGATGCGCTCGGCTTCGACGTGCGCGCCGCCGAAGTCATCTACTGGGGCCTCTGCGCCCAGTGCCAATCCGAAACCGCTCTCCCCTAACCTTTCACCGTCAACGACGCGTTGCTGATCCACTCTCAAGGAGCACTATGACTATCCAGCCCACTACTGACCAGACGGGAACGCCCGTCGCGAGCGACGCGCACTCCCTCACCGCTGGCGCCGACGGCGTCATCGCGCTGCACGACCGCTACCTGGTCGAGAAGCTCGCCCAGTTCAATCGCGAGCGCATTCCGGAGCGCATCGTGCACGCCAAGGGCGGCGGAGCGCACGGCGAGTTCGTCGTCACCGGCGACGTCTCCAAATACACCCGCGCGGCCGTGTTCCAGCCGGGCACGGTCACACCGACCCTGCAGCGTTTCTCCAGCGTTGCCGGCGAGCAGGGCAGTCCAGACACCTGGCGCGACGTGCGTGGTTTCTCGGTCAAGTTCTACACGACCGAGGGCAACTACGACATCGTCGGCAATAACACCCCGGTATTCTTCGTCCGCGACGGCATCAAGTTTCCCGACTTCATCCACTCGCAGAAGCGCCTGCCGGGCACCGGCCTGCGCGACGCGACCATGCAGTGGGACTTCTGGACCCTGTCTCCGGAGTCAGCCCACCAGGTCACCTACCTCATGGGTGACCGCGGCCTGCCGCGCTCGTGGCGTGAAATGCCCGGCTTCGGTTCGCACACCTACCAGTGGATCAACGCTGCGGGCGAGCGTTTCTGGGTGAAGTACCACTTCGAATCCAACCAGGGCAACGTCGAGATGGACGGGTCAGAGGCCGAACTCCTCGCCGGAGCGGATGCCGACTACTACCGCCGGGATCTGTCCGACGCGATCGCTGCCGGCAACTTCCCGTCGTGGAACGTGTCTGTGCAGGTCATGCCGTACGAGCAAGGCAACACCTACCGGTTCAACCCGTTTGACGTGACCAAGGTCTGGCCGCACGCCGACTTCCCGCTGATCCCGGTCGGTACCCACACCCTCAACCGCAACCCGGAGAACTTCTTCGCCGAGATCGAGCAGGCGGCGTTCTCGCCGGCCAACTTCGTGCCCGGCATCGCGGCGAGCCCCGACAAGATGCTCATGGCTCGTATCTTCTCCTACCCCGACGCGCAGCGCTACCGCGTGGGTACCAACTACGCGCAGTTGCCGATCAATGCTCCCAAGAGCCCGGTCAACAACTACTCCCAGGATGGCTCGCAGCGCCACCATTTCAACGCACCGAGCGTACCGAACTACGCGCCGAACTCCCTCGGCGGCCCCGTCGCCGACCCGGCGGCTGCCGGTGAGGGCGCATGGGAGGACGACGGGACGCTGCTGCGTGCCGCCGCGACCCTGCGCAGCGAGGACAGCGACTTCGGCCAGGCCGGAACGCTCTACCGCGAGGTCTACGACGATGGCGCCAAGGCGCGTCTTCTCGACACCATCACCGGTGCCATCAGCGGCGTGACTCGCCCCGAGGTCACCGAGCGGGCAATCTGGTATTGGACCAGCGTTGACGCCGACCTCGGCGCCAAGCTGCGCGCGAACCTCGCCGTTTTCGCCGAGGCTGCAGCGGTCGACGCGGCATACGTCGCCGGCCAGTAGTAACACCCGCACGACAGAAACCGCCCGGCCTGATTGCAGGCCGGGCGGTTTTGTGTGCTCTTCCGCTCGTGAGGGGTCGCAAATCGACCGTCGGGGGCCGGCTCTGGTCGGTGGGTGAACCTCACGCGAGGGATGGGTGGCCGCCGCGCTGGCCAGCCGCTGCTCTAACGCAGGTAGCCACCCTTTTTCAGGCCAGCCTCGATCTCAAAACGGTTCTTCAGCGGATTGCGCCCGGCGACCGCGTACAGCAGCGGAAAGACCATGCCGAACCGTTGCCACTGGCGTTTGTGCACGGCTTCATGCTCGAGCACACGGGCTGTGACGTTCTGGTTGGTGAGGTAGCAGCCGCCAACGCAGGAGCCGCCGCGACCGAAGGTCCACGACGGCATGCCGCGAAACACGAACAACCCTGCCCTCTTCTCGACCCGCCCGGTGCTCCAAATCGACCCCCAGACCAGCCCGACTGCGGTGGCGTAGAGGTAGCCGGCCCGGCTGACCGGTGAATCAAAGAGGATGCGACGCATGCCTTACTGTGAAGCTTCGTCGGTGAACCCCGGGCGTCCGTAGGCTTCGAGCAGGCGCAGCCACACCTCGCTGAGGGTGGGGTAACTCGGTACCGCGTGCCATAAACGGCTGACGGGAACTTCGCCGACAATCGCGACCGTGGCCGAGTGCAGCAGCTCGGCGACGTCTTGGCCGACAAAAGTAACGCCGAGGAGGACCTCCCGGTCGAGATCGACGATCGCCCGGGCCTTGCCGACGTAGCCGACCGCGAGTACCGAGGCGCCGCCCAGGTTTGCGAGGTCGTAATCCAGTATGCGGATGCGATACCCCGCCTTCACGGCGGACGCTGCGGTCAACCCTACCGAGGCAACCTCCGGGTCGGTAAAGGTCACCTGCGGAACGGCGGCGTGGTCGGCCGTCGCCACGTGCGCCCCCCAGGGCGCATCATCGACCGGGGTGCCGGCTGCACGGGTCACGATCGCGTCGCCGGCCGCGCGGGCCTGGTATTTGCCCTGGTGCGTGAGGAGTGCTCGGTGGTTGACATCGCCGGTGGCATAGAGCCAGTCGCCGGCCAGCGCGGGGGAGTCGCCCTCCACGAGCAACGAGTCGTCTACCACGAGCCAGTCACCGGGGTTGAGGCCGACCGTGTCGAGGCCGAGGTCGTGGGTGCGCGCGGTGCGCCCGATGGCCACGAGCACCTGGTCGGCCGCGACGGTGGTGCCGTCATCGAGCGTGAGCGTGACCGTCCCGGTTTCATCCCGGTGCGCCGTCGTGGTAGACGGGCCGACGAGCACGGTCACCCCATTCTCCTCGAGCGCGGCGGTGATGAGTTCGCCCGCAAAGGGTTCCTGCTTGCCGAGCAGCGCGCTGCGGGCGATCACGGTCACCGTCGAGCCGAGTGAGGAGTAGGCTGCAGCCATCTCGGCTGCGACGACGCCGCCGCCGATCACGGCGAGACGCTCCGGAATTTGCTGGGCGCTTGTCGCATCGCGGCTGGTCCACGGCTCGATCTCTTTCAGACCGTCAATGTCGGGTAGCAACGCCGCCGACCCAGTGCTGACGACGACCGCATGGGTGGCGGTCAGAACGGTCACCGCGCCATCCGGTGCGGTGACCGTGACCTCTTTAACGCCAGTGAGGCGGGCATGGCCACGCACGAGGCCGATGCCAGCCGACTCCAGCCATTTCGCCTGGCCGTCGTCCTTCCAGTTGCTCGTAATGGAGTCGCGTTGCTTGAGGGTCGCCCGCACGTCGATGCTTCCCGTGACGGCCTCGGCGGCGCCCGGAACCCGGCGGGCCGCAGCGAGGGCGGCGCCGCTGCGCAGCAGCACTTTCGATGGCATGCAGGCCCAATATGAGCATTCGCCGCCGACCAGATCGCTCTCGACGAGGACCGTGCGTAGTCCGCCCTGGGCGGTGCGGTCGGCAACGTTCTCCCCGACGGCGCCGCCGCCGATGACGATGACGTCGTAGATCTGACTCGACATTGAATCTCCTTGAATCGGGATGTACCGGCCTGGTGACGAAAAACTGGCCACGGCTGCTCGGGCTGGTGGTCGCTGGCCGGGACATGGAGAGCTTGAATCAGTGCAGCCTACCCTGACGTTCTTACTCAGTGTGTGAGTTTGTTTGAGACGTTGCCGCCTGCCGCGAACGACTGGGATCCGATTATCTGGCTTTCGACGAGTGCTGTGACCCCGGGCCCACCTTATGAACGCGGGCCCAGTTTATAAGCTGGGCCCGCGTTCCGGGCCCAGGCCCCGTCCACACGGGATGGGGCGTGGAGTACTAGCGGCCGAGGAAGACGGCGGGGATCCGGGTCAGGAACGCCTGCATTCCGATGCGGGAGTCTTCGGTGGCCACCAGACGGGCGAGAGCCGGCTGCAGTGCTCCTTCAGCAGATGCCGCACCGCTCCGCTCGGCCAGGCGCGCGTTGGCCAGGGTGGCTTGGATGGCGAGCGGGGCCTGGGCAGCGATCTTCTCGGCGAGCTCCTGAGCCCGGTCGAACTGGGCGCCGTCGGGCACGATTTCCTGCACGAGGCCGAGGCGGTGCGCCTCGGCGGCATCGAACAGGTCGCCCGTGAGCAGCCAGCGCATGGCATTGCCCCAGCCGGCCGCACGCGGAAACCGAATCGTCGCGCCCCCGAACGGCAGGATGCCCCTGGCGACCTCGATCTGACCGAACCGAGTGGATTCGGCGGCGACCACGATGTCGCTCGCCAGCATCAGCTCGATGCCGAGGGTGAGGCAGGTGCCCTGCACAGCGATGACGACCGGTTTGCTGAGGGATCGGCCATCCACTTGCCACGGGTTGATGCCGCCCTCCGGTACCATCTCGAGCCCGTTCGGGCCGAGTCTTGGGCCGATATCGGCGAGGTCGAGTCCGGCCGTGAAGTGCTCCCCGACCGCGTAGACCAGGCCGACGCGCAGGTCGGGGTCGCGGTCGAGCTCACCGTAAGCGAGCGCGAGCTGCTGCAACAGCGAGAAATCGGCGGCATTGCGTTTTTCGGGCCGGTTGAACCCGATCAGCAGAATGTGGCCGCGACGCTCGGTGAGAATGCGGGGCTCGTCGGTCATGGGGCCTCCATCGGTACAGGTGACGTTGCAGGCGGAAGTGGCGAGCGGATGCTCTGTGGCCGGCTCGGGGCGCAGTGACGAGGCATCCAGCTAGCGGGTGAGCGCGCCGATGATGCGCAGAATACTCGGCAGGTCATCGGTCGCCGCTGCCGGGGACGCGGGCGCGAACCCGGTGATGGTCGCGCCCGCGAGGGTGAAATCGGCGCGCAGGGCGGTGATCGCGCCGCCGAGATCAGCCACGCTCAGCCCGAAGGGAATGAGATCGCTGAGGCCATCGAGCGCCGAAGGATCGAGCACGTCAAGATCGATGTGCACGAAAACGTGCGTGGCGCCGATTGCAGCAACCGCGGCGATGAGCGCGGCGGGGTCGGCCAGCTCGGAGCACGAGACGCTCACCAGGCCGTGCTCGTTCAGCAGTACGTCCTCGGCATCGTCGATGTCACGAATGCCGGCAAGAACGACGTTCTGCAGCCGCACGCTGCTCGCGGCGGCCAGCTCGAGTTCGGCCGGCCCTTCGCCGCTGATCGCGCGCAAGACCATGCCACAAAATCCGCCCGACGGCGAGGATTCCGGCGTGTGCAGGTCGGGGTGGGCGTCAAACCACACCACGGCCAGATCGCCCGGATGCGTGCGCGCCGCGTGTTCGACCGCGGCCAACGCGATGCCGCAGTCGCCACCGATCGAGAGGGCCCAATCGGTGGTGTCCTGCAAGATCCTGGTGTGTCGTTCGCGTACCTGTTGGATCGCCGAGAACCGACGCACGCCGGTATCGAGCGAATCACCGGCCTCGACCGGCACATCGACCAGGCGCGTGGCCGAAAAGGGGAGGTCGCCCTGGATGGCCGCCGCCCCGTCGATCAGGCGCATTGCGCGCGGAGAAGTCGAACCCTGCCACTGCGGTACTACAACGAAGGTGGGAGCCATACCTCAGTATGGCCCAGCGACCGTGCAGGCAGCATCCGCTTCGCCGACAACAAATTTCTTGCGGCCGACAGGGGACCGAATGCCGCCATGCCGTCACTCGACGAATGTGTCGGGTACACACCGGGTCGTCTTGACTCGCAAGTGTCGAGTGAGCAGGCCTAACCCTCGATGGCGGCGGTGTTGCCGGCTTTCAGAGCGGCGAGGCGGGCATCCACTTCGGTGAGTTCGCCGAGATCGTCGAGGCTTTCGAACTGCGCATCGAGGCTGGATGCGGCGAGTTCCTGGGCACCACGCACGCGGGCCTCCTCGCGGCGGATCTTGTCTTCGAAGCGGTTGACCTCGCTGGTCGGGTCCATCATGTCGATGCTCTTGACGGCATCCATCACCTGCGCCTGCGCTTTGGCGGTCTTGGAGCGCGCGATCAGCTCAGCGCGCTTGTTGGTGAGCTGCACCAGCTTCTCTTTCATGGCGTTCAGGCCGGTCTTGAGCTGGTTGACGACGGCGGTCTGCGCCTGAATCTGTGGTTCGGCGGTCTTGACCTCCTTCTCGGAGGTGAGCTGTCGACCGAGCGCGACCTTGGCGAGGTTGTCGAACTTGTCGGCGTCGGTAGCGTTGCCGACCAGGCGCAGCTCGTCGGCCTTGCGGCTCGCAGCGAGGGCCTTGTCGCCCCACTCCACGGCGGCTTCCTGGTCTTCACGGTGGTCGTCTTCGAGCAGACGCAGGTTGCCGATGGTCTCGGCAATCGCGCTTTCGGCATCGGAGATGCTGCTCGAGAAGTCGCGCACCATCTGGTCAAGCATTTTGGCCGGGTCTTCCGCCGAGTCCAGGATGGCGTTGATGTTCGCCTTCGCAAGCTGGGAGATACGGCCGAAGATGGACTGCTTGGTCATTCGGAGGTCCTTTCACAAAGAGTGACCCTGGCCGAAGGATTCCGCCGGGGAAGTGCGTGTCTGTTGCAAAGTTTAGGGTGACCGGTAGACCCGAGTCTGGGAACCTCCAAAAATCTGCCCGAGGGCGATGTTGCCCCGTGTTACAGGACCGCTCGCACACTACGCGCGCGCCGCCCAAAATGGGATGAACGCGGCCTTGATTTTGCGCAGCGCGATCGACACCGACGGGAGCCCCGCATGAACGAAGAACTCACGAACCGCATGCTCGCCGTCGTCGAGGTCACGACCGCGCGTCCCGACCGGCCCATCTACCACGCCAAGGTACAGGTGCTCAACTCTCGCGTCGTCGCTGAAGCCAAGGCAGGTGGCTGGTCTGTCACCCGCGTCGCCGCCGCCGACGTCACCCCCGCCGAACTGTTGCGCCGTACCGTGGATGCCGACGCTGTCGTCATCGTCGGCGGCGAAGATATCTCCCCCAACTATTACGGCGGCACAACCGGCTATGAGGGTGAGACGGTGCACTTTGCTTCCGCAGACGAAGGCCAGATCGCTCTCGTGCAGCGTGCGCTCGCGCTCGGCACACCGCTGCTGGGCATCTGCCGCGGCCTGCAGATCATCAACGTCGCCCTCGGCGGCACCCTCGTGCAGCACATCGACGACGGTATTCACAAGAACATCGACGTGCCGATCGACCAGATCCTCTCCACCCACGACGTCACACTGGCCACAGGCAGCACTATCGCGACCGTCCTCGGCGGGGTGGACATCTCGGTGCAAAGCGCCCACCACCAGATCGTCGACGGTCTCGGCGCCGGGCTGGTAGCCGCGGCCCACGCTCCGGACGGGCTGATCGAAGCGCTCGAGCACGGGAGCGCTCCGATCGTTGGTGTGCAGTGGCACCCCGAAGCGCCCGATTCCCCGGCCGACCAGCTGGCTCTGCTCCTGGCCGGACTGGCCGCTCAGCACGACGCCCGCACGCGGGTCGAGGCCCGAATCAAAAGCGCCCTGGCCGCTTAGCTGCGCGACGGACTAGAGCACGACGGCGTCGAACGTGGCATCGAGGGCCGCCGCGAGATCTGCCACCAGGTCAATGGTGTCTTCGAGGCCCACCGAGAAGCGGAGGTGCCCGAATTCGCGAAACGGTGCCGGGTACGCTGCGACGCGCGGCCCGGAGTTGTCGACGTGCACGATAAGCGACTCATCGTGCCCGAGCGACACGGCCGACGTGATCACGCGCAGGTTCGCGACGAACCGGTTCTGCGCCGCCTTGTCGCCAGTGACGGCGAAGGCGAGCACCCCGCCGAAACCGTGCGGCAGCTGCCGCAGGGCCACGGCGTGCTGCGGATGCGAGGCTAACCCCGGGTAGGCGACGTACGCGACCCGCGGATCGGCCTCGAGAAAACGGGCGATGGCGAGCGCCGACTCGCAGTGCTGTCGGATGCGCAGGGGAAGCGTAACCGAGCCGCGCATGATCAGCCAGGCGTTGAACGGGCTGATCACACCGCCCACGTCGACCATCGCGTCAACCTTGATCCGGCGAATCAGCGCCGCGCTACCGATGACAACGCCACCCATCGCGTCACCGTGCCCGTTGATGTACTTTGTCAACGAGTGCACGACAAGGTCGGCTCCGTGCTCGAGGGGGCGAAACAGCGGCGGCGGCGTGAACGTATTGTCGATCGACAGCAGTGCGCCGGTTTCGTGCGCGATCTGTGCGACGCCCGCGACATCCGTCACCGCGGTCGTGGGGTTACCGACCGTCTCAATGTGAATCAGACGCGTCGTAGAGCGGATGGCGGACCGCACCGCAGCCAGATCCGTCGCGTCCACAAAGGTGGCCTCGATTCCGTATTTGTTGGGCAAAAGCTCGGTGAAGAGCCGATACGAGGCCTCGTAGGTGACGTTGGCGACGACGACGTGGTCGCCGGTCTTGAGCAGTGTGAAGAACACGGCGTGCAGGGCGGCGACACCGCTGGCCAGGACCACGGCGTCTTCGCCGCGCTCGAGCACGGCGAGCTTCTGCTGCAGGCCCTGTTGATTTGTGCCGGTGTTGCGGGTGTAGAGACCGGGCGTCGCGCCCGACCAGCTCATCATCGACGGGTCGTCGGGCAGCGCGTATGAGTTGGCCATCACGATCGGTGTGCGGAGCGCCCCCGACCCGACATCGATCGCGTTGCCGGCGTGAACCGACTGGGTCTGAAAGCCCAGCGTGGCCGGATCGTGCTTGTTCGGCCGTGGTGCCGGGTTCGGTTCGGTGCGAGAGGTCATCCCTCCACGCTAGACCTGGCGCAGCGTCCAACATGAAACGTTACGTATCGGGGGGTGACCACCTGGCCGGTACCGACTACGAAAAAGCCCCGGCACTTCTCGCCTGGGGGGAGGTGAGAAATATGCCGGGGCCAATCGTTGGAGTGGGGGAACTCCGTACATAACGGTACGGGGGATGGCCTGAGAAGGGGCTGATAAAAATGGAATACGGAGTCTACCCCCAGTGCGTGACCGGCGCCTCCCGGTCGGTCGGTTTGTTATGCACCCGTTGTAACCAGCGCTCGACCGATGCGTCTTGCTCGGGGCGCACATGGGAAGGGCGGGGGCCGCGTTAACCCAGACGAGGCGGTGCCGTCCCGGCAATTCGGGGGCATCGCCTCGTCTGGTTTACCGACGGCAGCACTTGGTTGGGTGAGTCAATGGCATCGGTCGGGGACAAGAAGTGGGTTCAGGCAGCCTGGTGTTTGTCGGCGCCAACTGCGGTCGTGGAGTGCGTCCAGGCGAGCAATTCAGCCTGCGCGCGTCGACGGCTCGCGGCGGTCTGCTTGGGCGGTACTGGAACGTTCATTCGGGAGCCGGGGCAATCCTTGGTTGAGTTGGCCAGCGAGTGATAGGTCGCAAACCGGGTATCCGACGTGATCCACACCATCTGCTCGCATTCTGGGCACTCTGTCTGCAACATTTTCACGATTGTCCGTTCCATCGCCGACTCGGGTAATCGGTTCGATAACTTCAATCTAGTGGGGATAGACAAGTCAATGTCCTCCCCATTCGTGGGACAGAAAAATACGCGAAACGGTGGTATTTTAAGGCCAGGTCAGCGACCGGCCGCGTATCCCTGTGCCCCGCGTGCATCCGCCGCCGCCTGCAGCAGCCCGCTCCGCGCGTCGCGAGTGACCGCTGAGATGCGACCGAGCGCCCAGTCGCCGGCCCGGGTGATCCGGTGGCCGCGCCCTTCCAGCTCGGCGATGACCGTCTCGCCGAGCCGATCCTCGACTACGGCGCTGCCGGGTTCCCAGGTACGCGGCCAGAACGAGCCCGGAAACGAGGTGCTGTGAAAGGCGGGCGCATCGATCGCCTGCTGCGGAGTGTACCCGCCGACGATCGTGCGCAGCAGATACAGCAACTGCCATTGGTCCTGCTGGTCACCGCCGGGGGAGCCGAGCGCCGCCACCGCCTGCCCGTCGTTCAGCACGAGCGTCGGGGTGAGGGTCGTGCGTGGGCGCTTACCGCCGGTCAGCGCCGACGGCGAGCCGGGCTCGAGCCAGGTCATCTGCAGGCGTGAACCGAGGCAGAATCCCAACTCGGGAATGGTGGGCGACGACTGCAGCCAGCCACCAGACGGTGTCGCCGAGACCATGTTGCCCCAGCGATCGACGACGTCGATGTGGCAGGTGTCGCCGCGCATTTCACCGGTCGCGAGGGCTTCTGGCTCAGCTGCGGTGCGGGCCAGTGCATCGATCGTCGGTTCACCGACTGCAGCGGATGCCTCCGCACCCTGCTTCGTCAACGCCGCGGTCGTGTACGCGGTGCGCAGCACCGGGTAATACGGGGTGTAGCCGGGTACGAGGCCAGGGCGAAACTCGTGCGAGGCGGTCTCCGTGATGAGCTCCCGACGGGTGGCCGCGTAGACGGCCGACAAGAGGTAATCGAGCGGTCCGGTGTCAAGCGGTCCTTCGGCGTCGCCGTAGTACGCTTCCCGGTCGGCGATCGCTAACTTCTGGGCCTCCAGGATGGTGTGCGCGCCGAGCGCGGTAGAGGGGTCGAGCTCGGCGTCGCTGAACCCCTCCAGAATCATCAGGGTCTGGAGCAACGCCGGTCCTTGCCCCCAGGCGCCGGTTTTAGCGATCGTATGGCCGCGAAAAACGACCGTTGTGGCTTCCTCGATGCTCGCTTCGAAGCCGGCCAGGTCGGCCAGTGTCATGACGCCGGCATGATCGGTGCCGGAGGAATGCCGGTGCGGGGCCTGCCCGAAGTCGACGATGGCCCGGGCCACGAATCCTTCCCGCCACTCCCGCCGGGCCGCGTCGATGCGTCCCTCTCTCGTCGCGACGGTCGTTGTGGCGCTGGCCGCGATCAGGCGGTCGAGACTCCTCGCCCAGGCTTCATTGGTCACCAGGTCACCGGCTGCGGGCAGGATATCATTTGGCATCCACTGTGCTGCCGAGGTAGGCCAGTGCTCGGAGAACAGAGCTGCGACCGAGCTGATCGTGGCGACGACCCGGCCCAGAACAGGATGCCCATCGCGGGCGTAGCCGCAGGCGAACGCGAGCACTTCGGGCAGCTCCCAGGTACCGAAGTCACGCAGCAGCACGAGCCAGGCGTCGACTGCGCCGGGAACGGCTGCGGCGAGCGCCCCCGATCCGGGAACGAGGTCGAGGCCCTCAGCCCGGTAGTGGTCGATGGTGGCTGCCTGTGGGGCCGGCCCCTGCCCCATCAGCACGCGCGGAGCATCCGGGTCACCCGCTGTTACGAAGACGCCGGTCATATCGCCGCCGGGTCCATTCAGGTGCGGTTCCACGATGTGCAAAACGAAGGCACCGGCCACGGCCGCGTCGAAGGCGTTGCCGCCCCGTTCGAGCACGGCCTGGGCGCAGGCCGTAGCGAGCCAGTGCGTGGAGGCGGTCATTCCGAAGGTTCCACGCAGGGTCGGACGGGTGGTGAAGACGTTCGGTGCGGTATAGGTCACTTCCCCACCCTTGCACGAGTGGTGGCACGGTGCGCCCCGGGAGCCCACCCGGAGTCGTTGCGGCGTGATCGGACGCCGGCCGCCGGATGTCTTCGATTATCTGCCTCGAATCGGCTCGATTCGTGCGATGATCAGGCCAAGAGTGTGCGGGTCTGTCGTCGCAGGCTGTGTTCAGGATCTATGCCCGACAGCTGCGCAAACCCGAGACGAGGAAAGACAATAAATGAACTTTGACTGGGAATTCAACGGATTGCCGTTGCACGTACTGATCGTGCACGCGGTCGTGATCGTGGTGCCGTTGGCCGCGCTGTGCGCGGTGCTCACCGCGTTCTGGCCGGCCGTTCGGCGGCGGCTGGGCATCGTGACGCCGCTCATCGCCCTCGCCGCGCTCGTGTTGGTTCCCCTCGCGGTGCAGGCGGGCGAATGGCTGCAGTCCCGCCTCGTCACCATCACACCATTGCTCGGCGCGCACACGTCCCTGGGTGGCACCTTGCTGCCGTGGGTGATCGCTTTGTTCCTCGTGGCTGCGCTGCAATGGGGCTGGTATCGCTACAGCAACGGTGACGGCACCCGTTCCGCGTCTGTTCTGCGCAGCCGTACCGGGCGCCTGATTGCCACTGTCATTATCGATCTCATGGTTGTGGTGAGCGCGGTCGGAGCGGTGGTCACCGTGGCGCTCATTGGAGAATCGGGATCACGGGCAGTCTGGACCGACCTCTTCACCTCGTAGGGTGCCGCCCAAAAGTGCGGCACCCCTGTCTCGTCTGCTGGTCAGGCGCGACGCCTGGGCGGCTGGGGTTTCTGCACGGCCAGTTCGCCCCCCACTCGTCCGCCGAACGGACGGCCGTGGTCGGCGAACTCCTCGCGAAAGTAGCCCATCCGCCACGGGCCCATTTCGAGTCGCGAACCGGTGCGCAGAATCTGCCCGTTGCGGATGCTGTGACCGTCGTCGGACGGTCGAGAGCTGGCCGCGACGTCACCGGTGGCAAACAGACGGTACTCGTCGTTGTCATCGTGGCGAATCTCGGCGTGCAGGGGTTTCAATCCCGGCAATTGCAGGTCGGCCGCAGCCGAGGACCCGATCGTTGTTATGCCCGGCAGCAGATTGAATTCACGGGGCATCTGCCCGTTCCAGTTCTGTGACCCCACGACGAAAATGAGGCGAGGACGCCCGCTACCGGGCGTGTAGTGAGTCGTCGTGACGCGACGGCGGCTGCGCCGGTCGAAGGTCGGAACGAGCGGGAACACGGTTGATGGCGGAAGCGGAATCGCCACGGGCATCCGCGACTGTCCCCGCATTCGCGCTTGTACCAGCGGGCCCAAAGCGGTGCGGGACCCGAGTACGATGTTCGGCGACCGCGTCACGAGACGTTGCGTGACGGATGCCTGCACGTCGCCCAGCCGGGCGATCAGCCCGACGGGACCGGTGATGGAGACAGTCAGACCGCGATTGGCCAACTCGGAGGCGAGCGTGCGTAACGGTTCCAGGTTGAGTGCTCGGCCCTGCACGAACATTTCGGGGTTGCTCGTAAAGACAGTGATTTCCGTACCGTTGGCAGTGATCGTGCCGTGCATGGCATCCTCGGCCCCGAAGGAATCACCGAATTCTGAACCGGTCGAATCCTTATCAGGATTAGCCTTCGAAGCGCCGACTGCGCCGGTGGGCTCCACCAGGGAAAAGCCGAGATCGATGTTCAGCTTGACGCGGGAAGGTGTCCGTTTGGCGGCCGATGCTTTCGAGTTTCCGGTTGGGGAGCCCGCTGCGGCGTTCACATTAGCTCCGAAAGGGGTCGGAGCCGACTGTCTTCTCGTCGCTGGTTGTGACGCGCAGGGTTCCGTTGAATTTCCACACTGCACGCGGGGCGTCGGGGCCGATGTCACGGGGAACCTCGACGACCATGTCTACGAAACTGTAGTTGATAGCGGCGCCCTTGCCCGTAAGGTACGACCACATCTCCTGCCCGAGGTCGGTCCAGTCTGTGATGGTGCGCTCCGCGTTGTCAGGGGAGCTTTCGACATTACCCAGGTACGTCTGTCGTTCGGTCACGGTAGGTTCCTTTTCGCTCGCAGGGAAAAATGTTGCCGGTTCCGGTAACTGCGCCGGTCACGAGGACGAACCCCGAGATTCCCTACTTTAGCTACCTAGTTGTGCGGCGTAAAGGATTCCACGTAAACGGGAACCGGTATCACTCGGCGTCGAGGTCAGTCTCGAGAATCCTGACGAGAGAGTCGAGAGCCTCGTCGGCGCCGTCGCCCTCTGCTCGCAGCACCACGGTGTCGCCGTTGGAGGCGCCCAGGCTCATGATCGAGAGAATGCTCGAGGCATCCATGGCGTCGTCGACCGGTTCGCCGGCCATGGCGATGGTGACCTCGATGGGTAATTCGCCAACGGCGGCGACGAAAATACCAGCCGGGCGGGCGTGCAGGCCGACGCGACTGGCAATGACGGCGGTTCGTTCAGACATGGGATCCTCCTGAGTAGGCGTGTGAAAAGTCGGCGGGATGAAAAGGGTTCGACGGGTTAGAGACCCAGCGCATTGAGTATGGGTAGTTTCTCGCGAACCAAACGACGCGCGTCCGTTGCCGAGTGCGCCGTCAAGGCCACCTTGGCGAGCTGCTGCGCCTCGGGGAGCGTCACACTCGCGAGAACCGCGGCGACGGACGACAGTGCCCGCGCGGTCATCGACAGTGTGGCCACGCCGAGTCCGACGAGTACGACTGCCAGGGCGGGGTCGGCTGCGGCCTCGCCGCAGACACCGACCGGTTTGTCGTGCCCCTCGTCACGCGAGCCGTTCACGGTGAGACGAATGAGCTGCAGAACGGCGGGCTGCCATGGCGTGTTGAGGGCGGCGAGCGGGCCGAGCTGGCGGTCGGCGGCCATGGCATATTGGGTGAGGTCGTTGGTGCCGAGGCTCACGAAATCGACGTGCTCGAGAATGCTCGCGGCGGTCAGCGCGGCCGAGGGCACTTCGATCATAACGCCGGGTGTCGCGAGGCCGGCGGCTGAGCAGAGTGCGGCGAAGTGCTCGGCTTCCTCCGCCGTGGAGATCATCGGGGCCATTACCCATATGTGCGCCTCGGTACCCTCAGCGGCCTGGGCGATAGCGGTGAGCTGACGCTCGAGCACGCCGGGCGAGGTGAAATCGGTGCGGTAGCCGCGCACGCCGAGCGCCGGGTTCGGTTCGGAGGCATCCGTCAGAAACGGTAGCGGCTTGTCGGCGCCGGCATCGAGGGTGCGCACGACGACCTTCTTACCGGGAAAAGCATCGAACACCCCGCGGTAAGCCTCCACCTGTTCAGCGATGGAAGGCTCGGTGTCGCGTTCCAGAAAACAAAACTCAGTGCGCAGCAGGCCAACGCCCTCGGCGCCGGCTGCCGCGGCCTTGACCGCATCCTTCGAGCCGCCGACATTGGAGAGCAGGGGAACCAGGTGGCCGTCTTGCAGCCGCCCGGTGCCGTCGAACACGGCTAGGGCGGCGGTGCTGGTCTCCCACGCTTTGGCGAGGGCGACCTCGTCGACGCCGGGGTCGACCAGAATGGTGCCCGCAGCCCCGTCGACGAAGATGCGGGTGCCATCGGCGAGGGCGGTGACCCCGACAGCGGCGACCACCGCGGGCAGCCCGAGAGCCCGGGCGATGATAGCGGTGTGGGACTGCGGTCCGCCGCTCGAGGTGACCAGCGCGATCACCTTAGCCGGGTCGAGGGTGGCGGTGTCGGCCGGTGCGAGGTCCTCGGCTATCAGAATGAACGGGGTGTCAGAGTGCGGAATGCCAGGGGCCGGAACGCCGCGCAGTTCGGCGACGATGCGCCCGCGCACGTCGAGCACATCGGTCGCCCGCTCGGCCATGTAGCCCCCGAGGTTGTGCAGCATCTCGGCCACCGAGGCAGCGGCGTCCCAAATGGCCCGCTCCGGCGAGGCACCGTTGGTAATGAGCTTGATAGCGGCCTTGACCAGCATCGGGTCATTCGCCATCAGAGCTGTCGCCTCCAGCACCTCCCGGCCGGCACCGAAGGCGCCGACCGAGCGGGCGGTGAGGTTGGTCTGCACAGCCTTCGCGGCGGTACGCAGAGCGGTGGATGCTTCCTCCGGCGACGTTCCCTCGGCCAGACGCTCGCCCACAGCGGGTTCGCGCACGGCCTGGGGCATCAACAAAATGGAGCCGATGATGCGTCCGGGGCTGACTCCGACTCCAGCGAAGGTGCGGCCGGTTTCGGACTGGTCTGTACTGGCACTGCCTGGGAGAGTCTGCACGATCGTCCTCATTCCTTTTCTCCCCAGCGGGCGGCTGGCGTCACTGTACTGCGTGTCGTTCCGCGCGCGTGTCTGATGCTTGTCGGGTTACGCGTTCACGAAAACGGCTTCCGGGGCATCGACCATGCGCTTCCGCACCGCGTAACGCTTGAGTCCGACGACGGCAAACGCCGATACAACAGTACCGATCGCAACGGCGAGCAGGAACAGCAGGAAGTTGTCGATCGCGAAGAACACGAATAATCCACCGTGCGGCGCCTTGCTCGTGATGTTCCAGGCCATCGACAGCCCGCCGGTGACGGCGGCGCCGAGCATGGCGGCCGGAATCACCCGGAAGACGTCGGCGGCGGCGAACGGAATGGCGCCCTCGGAGATGAACGAGGCACCGAGCAGCCACGCCGCCTTGCCGTTCTCGCGCTCAGTCACGCTGAACAGCTTCCTGTCGAGAACGGTGGCGAGGGCCATCGCGAGCGGCGGCACCATGCCGGCGGCCATGACCGCGGCCATGATCTGCCACGGCGCCTGGTTGGCGAGGGTTGCCGCGCCGAGGCCGGCGACGGCGAAGGCGTAGGCGACCTTGTTGACCGGGCCACCGAGGTCGAAGGCCATCATGAGGCCCAGGATGACACCGAGAATCACAGCGGATGCCCCGGTCATGCCGTTCAGCCAGTCGCCCAGTCCCACGGTGAGCAGGGCAATCGGCCCGCCGAGAACGATGAACATCAAACCGGAGGCGACGATCGACGCGACCAGCGGAATGATCACGACGGGCATCAGGCTGCGCAGCCAACGCGGAACGTTGAGCTTGGCGAAGCTCGCGGCCACGATACCGGCGAGCAGGCCGCCGACGATGCCGCCGAGGAATCCGGCGCCCATGAAGCCGGCGACGGAGCCGGCGACGAAGCCCGGTGCGATACCGGGGCGGTCGGCGATGGCGAAGGAGATGTATCCGGCCAGCGCCGGAACGAGGAAGCCCATCGATAGGGCGCCGATCTTGAAGAAGACAGCGCCGAGGTAGGTAAGCATGCCGCCGTCGGGCAGATTGAACAAGCTGTTGTTCAGCACGACCTCGTCGGCTACCTCCGTGATCGCGTAGCCGCCGAGTGCAAAGCCGAGGGCGATGAGCAGCCCTCCGCCGGCGACGAAGGGAATCATGTAGCTGACACCGGTGAGCAGCGCGCGCTTGAGCTTCTGGCCCAGGTGCTCGCTCTTCTCCGTCGCGTCATTCTGGTCAACGGTTCCGCTCACCCGACGGGCATTCGGGTTGAGGGCAGCCGCGAGGGCCTCCTCGATCAACCGGCCGGGTTCGTCGATGCCGCGCTTGACCGGGGCGTTGATGACGGGCTTGCCAGCGAAGCGTTCCCGGCCGCGCACGTCGACGTCAACGGCGAAGATGACGGCGTCGGCCGCAGCGATGACCGCGGGGTCGAGCGGGGTGAGGCCAGCCGACCCCTGGGTTTCCACCTGGAGATCGACTCCAACCGCTTTGGCCGCGGCAACCAGGGCGTCGGCGGCCATGTAGGTGTGCGCGATTCCGGTCGGGCAGGCGGTGACGGCGACGATTCGCTTCATGCCGGTCCGTGCTGAACCGGTACCGATGTTCGCACTGTCAGCGGCGGCGTGGGCGCCGGCCGCCACGGCCACCGGGGCGACGACGTTGTTGACGAGTCCGACGATCTGCTGCGTGTTCGATGCATCGCGCAGCGCGGCGGTGAAGCCCTTCTTCATGAGCGACCGGGCGAGCTTGGCCAAAATCTGCAGGTGCTCCTGGTCGGCGCCGTCGGGTGCGGCAATGAGAAAGACGAGGTCGGCCGGGCCGTCTTTCGAGCCGAAATCGACCGGGGTCGACAGGCGGGCGAGCGCGAGCGTAGGTTCCAGCACGGCGGTGGAGCGGCAGTGCGGGATAGCGAGGCCCCCCGGGATACCGGTGGCGGTCTTCGCCTCGCGGGCGAGGGCATCCGCGTACAGAGCCTCGATTTCCGTGGCACGACCCGACGCGACGACGAGCTCGGCCAAGTGCCGAATGACGTCCTTCGGCTCGGTACCGAGATAGGTGTCCAGAGCGACAAGCTCCGGGGTGATCAGTGCACTCACTGGTCATCCTCCTTTGGATGTGTGGCCAGTACCAGCCGGGGGGCCGGTGCTGGGGCAAGGTCCGTCACGGTGACGGCGCTCGGGTTGGTTTGGTGCAGGGCAGGAACAGTGGAACCGGGTAGGGAAGCTGCGGCGGCGCCGTGGGCGGTGGCCTGGCGCAGGCAGGCGGGGGCGCTCGCGCCGAGATTGCTCTGCAGCAGGTAGCCGGCCAGGGCGGAGTCGCCGGCGCCAACGGTGCTGACGGCGCGCATCGGGGGAGTGGTAGCGAGCCAGCTGCCGTCGGCGGTGACGAGTACGGCACCCTTCGCTCCGAGGGTCGCGAGCACGGCACCGACACCGCCCGCGATGAGCACGCGAGCCGCGTCGACCACTCGCGCGGGGTTCGCCTCGAGCGTGTCGCCGTCGAAGAGTCCGCTGAGCTCGGCGAGTTCCTCAGCGTTGGGCTTGAGCAGATCGGGGTGAGCCAGTGCGGCTGCGGCGAGAGGGCCGCCCGAGGAATCCACGGCGACCTTCGGTGCGTCACTGCCGAGGCGAGCGCGCAGCTCGCCGATGATGCGAGCGTAGAAATCGTCGGGCACGCCGGGTGGAACCGACCCGGCCAGCACGAGCCAGCTCGCGCCGACCGACTGCTCCAGCACCAGGTCGATGAGTGCACGCTGCTGGTCCGGGCTCAGACTCGGGCCGGGTTCATTGACTTTGGTCGTCGTGCCGTCGGGTTCGGTGATCGCAACGTTGCTGCGAAGCGGCTGGCCGATCGGCAGGCCGAGATGCGGGATCTGGTGGCTGGTCAGGGCCATCAGCACCGGGTCGTCGGGGTCGCCCGGCAGAATGGCGAGGCTTCTGATGCCACTCGCTTCGAGGGCGCGGCAGATGTTGACGCCTTTGCCACCGGGTTCGCCGTGGGCGGCGACCGCCCGCTGTACCTTGCCGCGCTCGAGCGGGCCGGCCAGTTCGATGGTGCGGTCGAGGCTCGGGTTGGGGGTCAGGGTGACGATCATGCGATCACCACGTCGACGTCGGCTGCGGCGAGTGCGGCGGCAAGGTGAGCGGATGGCGCAGCATCCGTTACCAGGGTATCGATCGCTGCGAGCGCGGCAAAGCAGACCAGCGTCTCTTGGTCGAGTTTGCTGGAGTCGGCGAGCACGACAACGCGGCGGGCCGACCGCACGATGGCCGATTTGACGGCCGCTTCGACCGAGTCCGGGGTGCTCAGGCCGAAGGTTGCGCTGATGCCGTTGGTGCCGATGAAGGCGATATCAGGACGGAGCGCCCCGAGCTGCGCCACGGTGCCGGCACCGACGATGGCACGGGTCAATCCGCGTACGAGGCCACCGAGTATATGCAGTTGGATCGCTTCATTGCGGGAGAGTTTGCCGGCGATCGGCACCGCATTCGTGACCACGAGCAGCTGATCACCGGCAACCGCGGGCGTGAAGCCGCCCAGACGGTCAGCGAGGCGCTCCGTGGTGCTGCCGGCGTCGAGCAGGATCGACCCGGTGCGACTGGTGGGGATCATGCGCATTGCCGTGTCGGCAATGCGCGACTTCTGGTCGAGGCGCTGCGTCTGGCGTTCATCGAGGCTCGGCTCCGACAGGCTCAGGCGATCAATGGCCACGGCGCCGCCGTGCACGCGACGTAACTGTCGGGCGGCCTCAAGGGTGTCGAGGTCGCGCCGCACGGTCTCGGCGGTGATGGCGAACCGCGCTGCGAGGTCGGTCACGCTGACTCGCCCCTCGGTTGCCACCAGGGCGGCGATTAAGAGTTGACGTTCTTCGGCGAACACGAAAGCCTCCTCGACGATGAGTGACGAAGTCACGAATTTGGTTTCATTGACTTTACCTGCGTTTATTTCTGTTTGTCAAAAAAAAGAAGAAAAACAAAGAATCACCGGTGGGCCGCAGGGTCGACTCGGAGCGAGCAGCGCCCAGCGGATTCCGCCGGTCGGCGCTGTCGGTGGGCCCCGGTAGCGTAAACAGCATGAAGATCCTGCACACCTCGGACTGGCACATCGGGCGCACCTTCCATACCCATCCCACGCTCGAGCACCTGGGACTCGTGCTGGATGCCCTCGTTGCGGTGGTGGCGGAACGCGCTGTCGACGTGGTGGCGGTGGCGGGGGATGTGTTCGATTCTGCGATGCCCTCCAAAGAGAGCTATGCACTGCTGACCGACACGTTGCGGCGGTTGAAGGAGGCCGGGGCGTCCGTTGTGATGACGAGCGGCAATCATGATTCGGCGACTCGGCTCGGCTTCCAGTCGGAGTGGGCGGCACTGGCCGGCATTCACGTTGTGACCCGGCCCGATCAATACGCCTCACCCATCACCATCATCGACGAGCATGGCCCAGTGCATTTTTATGGAATCCCGTATCTCGAGCCCGCACTCATTCGCCACCTGCACCCGGGTGTATCGCTGAAAACGCACGAACAGGTTCTCGATTTCGCCATGACGCGGATTCGCGACGATCTGGCACTGCGCCGCCCCACTGAGTGCGGGGGCCGCAGCGTCGTACTCTCGCACTGCTTTGCGGCCGGCGTCGCCCCGGCCACCGAGTCGAGCGATGTGGAGCGCGACATCACCGCCGGCGGACTCGACGTCGTACCGCTTCAGGTTTTCGACGGGTGCGACTACGTCGCCCTCGGCCACATCCACGGGCGGGCCACTCTGACCGAGCGGGTGCGCTACTCCGGGGCGCCGCTGCACTACTCCTTCGCCGAGGCCGGCAAGGCGCGCGGCGCCTGGCTGGTCGAACTCGATGCCGGTGGTCTCGGCCCGATCGAGTGGGTCGACCTGCCCGTTCCGCGCCGACTCGTCGTTCTTACGGGTGAACTCGCTGATCTGCTCGCTGACGAGGCATACGCCGACAACGAGGGCGATTGGGTGAAAGCCATCCTGACCGACCAGGTGCGCCCGCTTGACGCCATGCGCGCACTTCACTCCCGATTTGCGCACGCGGTTGCGCTCGAGCACCGGCCAGCGTTCACCGTCGAAGCGGATGGCTCGACCTACGCCGAGCGTATTCGCGCGGCCACGGGTGATCCCGAGATCGTGGCGGGATTCTTGTCGTTCGTGCGCAATGGGGTCGGGCCCAGCGAGTTTGAAAGGGCGTTGATCGCAGAACTGCTGAACGAACAGAATGCGAAGGAGGTGAACGTATGAAGATCAAGCGACTGCGTCTGGCCGGGTTCGGACCATTCAAGAACGAACAGGTTGTCGATTTTGAACGCTTTGATGCCGACGGAATCTTCCTCATCACCGGTAAAACCGGCGCCGGTAAATCCAGTATCCTCGACGCCATTTGTTTCGCTCTGTATGACAAGGTGCCGCGGTTTCCCGACGGAAAGCAGCCGTTGCGCAGCGACTACTGTGAGCCCGATGATCCCACCTATGTCGAACTCGACTTCAGCCTGCGCGGGCGTGACTACCGTCTGTTGCGCACCCCGGAGTATGAGCGAGCCAAGAAGAAGGGCACTGGAACCACCACGGCAGCCGCCACTGCTGTGCTTTATGTTCTGCACGGCACCGAATGGCGGGCGAGTGCGGCCAAGGTACAAGCCGTCGGCCTTGAACTGAGCGCGATCCTGCCCTTGAAGGCCGACCAATTCCTCCAGGTGATCCTGCTCGCCCAGAACCGGTTCCAATATTTTCTACTGGCCAAAACCGATGAACGGCGTGCCGTGCTGCGCAGCCTGTTCGGAACCACCCGGTTCGAACGACTGGAAACCGCGCTCGTGCTGCGCCGCAAGTCACTCGACGACCGGCTCGCTGACGTACAGCGTGATGTCGCGGAACAGACCACCGCTGCCCTGCATCAGCTTCGACTGGCCGAAGCACCAGTCGCGCCCGACCTCGGCTGGTTCCGTGACGCTCTGGCCGGCCTGACTAGCGCAGTCGACATCGCCTCGGCGGAGGCGACCCGTGCGGCGGCTCGGCTGTCCGCTGTAAGCGAGGAACATAGAGCGGCAACGGAGACCCAGCGACGTCAGGCTCGGCGCGTTCTGGCCGACACAGCTCTTGCCACCCTCGAGAGCCGCCACGCCGCGGTCGAGGGGCAACGCGGCACGCTGCTGCGCGCGGCCCGTGCGGCACGGGTCTGGCCGCATATTCGGACTAGCCGGGCCGCGACTCGTGAATGGCAGACAGCCCTGGCCGATGAAACCACGGCCAGGACCGCTTGGTTGCCTTTTGGTGACAACGGTGCCAGTCATAACGGTGCGAGTGACAGCGGTGCCAGTGACAGCGCTGGCGATTCGCAGCGGGCGCTTCGTCCCATCATGGATGCCCTCGTAGGACGGCTCGGCGCGCTGGCAGAGGTGCTCGCGGAAGAAAAACAGCTTCCAGCCCTGAACCGAGAGATCACAGCCTTATTTGACGCGCTCGCCGGCCACACCGATAGCCTGACGAGTGCCCAGCAGCGAATCGATGAACTGCCCCAGCAGATCGATTTCGTCGGCGAGCAACTCACGGCGGCAACCCTCGCCGCAGCCGGAACGACAGACGCCGCTGAGGCCTTGCGCCGGGCTGAAATCGGGTTTGCGGCCGCCGAAGACGTGGTGGTTTTGCTGCAGGAATTGGCCACGGCAGACACTCAACTGTTGGAGCGCAGTCGTGACAACGCGGCAGCCGCTGTCGACTACGAGGCGCTCGTGACCCGCCGGTTCGCCGGGCAGGCGTCTGAACTAGCCAGCCGTCTGGTCGAAGGTCATCCCTGTGCGGTCTGCGGGGCCATCGAACACCCGGCTCCGGCAGCAGCGGAGGGCGAGCTGGTCACCGCAGCCGACCTCACCACGGCCCGCCTGCATATGCAGGGCCGCCAACAGGAGCTGACCGATGCCCAGGAGACCTCGACGTCGCTGACGAATCGTCTCGGGCAGGCGCAGGCGCTGGCCGCGCAGCGAAGCGTCGGTGAACTGCGAACCGAGTGCGTTGCTGCCCGTGCCCGGTTGGCCACCGCGCGCACGGCTGCTGACCTGATTGGCGGTCTTCGGCGCGAACAAGCCGACCTTCGGCAGTCCCAGACCACCGCTTCGGCTGCGCTGGTGAGCCTCCGTGCGGCACGCGATATGGCGGCCGATACCCATAGCGAGCGATCTGGGCAGCGCGACCTGCTCACGGCCCGCGTGGGCGCGCAGCGTGGTGCAAGCGATACCGTGACCGATCAAGTACGCGCACTGCAGCACGAGCTGGACTGCGCGCGCACACTGAGCGACGCCCTCATACTCAGCCGGCAACGCGCCGATGCCCGTGATGCGTCCACTCTCGACCTCGCGAACCAGCTGGCGGAGGAAGACTTCGATGATGAGGAGACGGCGTCCGGGGCGCGGCTTGACGAGGGCCAGGCCATCCAGCTGGCGAACGTCGTGCGGTCCTACGACGACCAACGTGCAGCAGCCTTGGCGTCTGTGGCCGATCCTGAGTTGGTCGATCTTCCCTCAGATCCGATCGATCTTGAGCCGTCCCTGCGAGCCTTCGAAGCCGCGAGCAACGCGCGCGATGACGCTGTGAGCTCGCACAGCTCGCTCGCCGAACGTGCCGGCCAGCTGCAAGCGCTCGTGCAGGGAGTCACGACACGATTTGCGGCATCCGCTGACCTGATAGACCAGCACTTTCAGGTGCGTGCGCTAGCCGATGTCATGCAGGGCGACGAACCGAACACGAAACGGATGCGTTTGGAGACCTATGTCCTGGCCGCCCAGCTGGAAGAAATTGTCGTGGCGGCGAACGTGCGTTTGCGCACGATGACAAGCGAACGCTACACCCTTGAACACGATGACTCGCGCGTGAAGGGTGGCGCGCGGTCTGGGTTGGGGCTGGCGATCCGAGATGAGTTCACCGGTCGCGCCCGGCCAACGCATTCGCTATCCGGGGGCGAGACATTCCTTGCTTCTCTCGCACTCGCGCTCGGGCTAGCCGAGGTGGTCACCGGGCAAGCGGGTGGTATCACCCTCGATACCCTGTTCGTCGACGAGGGCTTCGGCTCGCTCGACAGCGAGACCCTCGAGACTGCCATGAGCACCCTTGACACGCTGCGCGCCGGCGGACGCACGATCGGCCTGATCAGCCACGTTGACTCAATGAAAGAGCAGATTCCGGCGACGCTGCGCATCTCGGTCACCGATCAGGGATACAGCCGAATCGAGGCCGACACCCCGATCGAATGACTTTTCACAGGCCGTACTCTTGCTGTCCAATTGCCCTGTGGGGCAGCCGAGCTGAGGAAATGGAGGGCTTTGGCCATTGCCGATCAGTGGTGAGCCTGTCACGATCGGAGCGTTACCGCAACGAAGCGAGCCTGCCAGGGAGCCCGAATGAAAAAGATCCTCTATATCGACCTCGATAACACCCTCGTCAATGTGCAGTCGGGAATCGATCGACTCACCAATGCCGAATACTCGCGCTATGAGAAAAGACTCGACGAAGTGCCTGGAATTTTCGCCCGGATGGAACCGATCAGCGGTGCTATCGACGCTTTTCACACCCTCGCCCAATCGTTCGATACGTATATTCTCTCGATGGCCCCGTGGGGCAACGCGAGTGCCTGGCAACACAAGCTTGAGTGGGTGCAGGAACACCTCGGAGCAGAGGCCGGTGGGCCGGCCTACAAACGGCTCATTCTGTCGCACCACAAGCATCTCAATCGCGGCGACTTTCTCGTCGACGACGGATCAGCCGTTGGCGCTGACCGGTTTGAGGGCGAACTGATCAAGTTTCTGACCCCACTGTTTCCCGACTGGAACACGGTGACGCGCTATCTGCTGGAGCGTGCCGGCAACTCGCCGTACCCGGACGTGGCGCGCCGGACCGGAAAGCGACCGGCGATACGGGGCGGAGCCGCTTTTTCTCGATAACCGCGATTGTCTCGCTATCCTCATGCCGTTCGACCGGTCTCAACTTACTTGAGTGAAACCCGCAGCGGAAAAGGTTGACGTAGGCCTTGAGTGCCCGCCTGCGGCGTTGTATATTAAAGTTCGCGTGGACCAGTTCTGGTACCCTGCCGAACGAACTGGTCCTTCCTGCGTTGCACGATTCCGACCGGTAATCACGTTTCGCGGCTCACCAAACTAAGTCGTGATCTTTTGATTAGGGGTTTACCCACATGTGAATATGGGGTAATCTCACTTTCAGACAGGCATGGATCGGTCTCGGTGATTTACTCGGGCTGGTGCGGGCCACCAAGTGATCGGGTGAAGACGATGGTGGAACTGAAGAAGACGACGGAACTCAAATCGGATTTCATTCCGATGGGCGAGGTGTGTGCCGATGAGCGTTCGAGAATGGCTTTCGGCAAAGCGGGTGTGCACCGCGACGACCGGTATGCCGTAGCAGTGAACGCCGAGGGTGAGATTCTCCTGACCCCGCTCGTGTCGATCCCGCGTCGTGAGCTTCTGGTCTGGGACGACGAAGGCATCCGTGCCGCACTGGTGCGCGGCCTCGAACACAGCAGCAAGGAAGACACCAGCGAGGGTGGCGACTTTACCCGGTTTGCCGGTGAGGAGCACGCGGTCGATGAGTCGGCCGCTCCCGCCGAGCCCCAGTCATGAGCTTTACGCTCTTACTCACAAGGGAAGCGGCGTCTGGATTATCCATCCTCGAAACGAAACCTCAACTGGTCGGTCGACTGAAGCGGGTCCGTACTGCTCTCGGACGGCTGCAGCTCAACCCCGACGATCCCGCATTGCGCTCGCACAGATACGTGTCGCTAGCTGGAAAGAAGGGAGAGGCGGTCTGGGACTCGTATATCGAACATCGCACGCCGACCGCCGGCCGCATCTACTGGCACTACGGCCCCGGCCTTGACCGCATCACCGTCGTGATCATCACGCCACACCCGTAGTTCTTTCCGTGCCGGCTGTTACACCCTAGAACGGGTGGAGCAGCCGGTGCAAAAACTGGCGGGTGCGTTCCTGCTGCGGGTGCCGCAGCAACTGTTTCGGCTCGCCATGCTCGACGATGACGCCGCCGTCCACGAAGGCGATCTCATGCGCGACCTCGCGGGCGAATTCGAGTTCATGCGTGACGATGACCATGCTCCAGCCTTCGTCGGCCAGCTCCTTGATCAGGCGCAGCACATCGCCCACGAGCTCCGGATCGAGGGCCGAGGTCGGCTCGTCAAATAAGAGCAGCTGCGGGCGCAGCGCGAGGGCCCGCACAATGCCGACCCGCTGCTGCTGGCCGCCGGAGAGTTCAAACGGAAAGCTGCCCTGCTTGTCTGTCAGGCCGACCCGTGCGAGAAGGGCGAGCGCCTCGGCCGTAACCTCGGCGATCGGGCGGCGTTGCACGATGACCGGTCCTTCGATCACGTTCTGCAACACGGTCTTATGCGGAAACAGGTTGTAGTGCTGAAAGACCATGGCCGACCTGTCACGCAGGGCGC
Organism: Cryobacterium sp. Hb1; assembly: GCF_004403585.1. NCBI lineage: Bacteria > Bacillati > Actinomycetota > Actinomycetes > Micrococcales > Microbacteriaceae > Cryobacterium > Cryobacterium sp. Hb1. The sequence goes on from NZ_SOHI01000037.1 coordinate 93,228, forward strand.
CGAGCGCTTTCGGCGAGGTCTTCGCGGCGAAGTCAATGGTCACCGACGCGGACGACGCGGGGCCCCTGCCGGTAGTGGTGCCGCCACCAGCCCGGTCAACAATTCCTGCAGCGGCGACCTCGATGGTGCCGCCGTCGGGAAGCTCCAGTCCGTTCAGGCACCGCAAAATTGTGGTCTTACCGGAGCCGGACGGACCGATCAGGGCCAGCACCCGGCCGCGGCCTACGGTGAGGTCGACCGATTCCAGCACCCGATTGCTGCCGAAACTCTTCTGCAGCCCGCGCACGCGGAGCAGGGCGGCGGATGCCGCATCATCTGTTTGGCCGGTCGTCGTGGGGGGATCAGCGGGCGACATAGCGGTCCAATCGCTTCTCAAGAAAACTCTGCCCGGTGGACAGCACCAGGCAGATGACCCAGTAGATGAGGGCTGCTTCGAGGTAGATCAGCATGAATTTTTGACTGAAGGCCGTGATCTGTTGCGCCTCACGGAATAGGTCGGTGACCAGAATCAGGGAGGCGAGTGAGGTGTCCTTGACCAGGCTGATGAACGTATTCGACAGGGGCGGCACCGAAACACGGGCAGCCTGCGGCAGGATAATGCGGGCGAGGGCCCGACGGTGGGACATGCCGATCATATAGGCGGCTTCCCACTGGCCCTTCGGCACGGAAAGAATCGCTGCGCGGATGACTTCGGCGGCATAACCGCCGACGTTGATGGAGAAGGCGATTACAGCGCTTGGCCATGGCTCGATGGTCACGCCGATCGACGGCAGTCCGTAGAAGATCACGAACAGCTGCACGAGCAGCGGCGTGCCGCGCACGATCGAGATATAGCCGCGAGCGATGCCCGACACCCAACGCTTCGCCGATAACCGCATGAGAGCGAGAACGAGAGCGAGTACGAGGCCGATCGCGAACGACGTCAGGGCAAGGGGAATCGTGCCCCGCACCGCGCCGTCCAGCAGTGGCCAGAGCGAGCCGACGAACAACTCCCAATCAGGCTGAATCATCGAATAATCGAGCTATTGGCTGACGTCGGCGCCGAAGTACTTGTCGGAGAGCTCGGCGAGCGTTCCGTCGGCGGTGAGGGTCGCGAGCGCACCGCTCACGGCCTCGGCCAGCGCGGTGCCGTCTTTCGCGAAGGCGAAGGCACTCTCCGAACGTTCCGTCGTCTCGGCGGCGATTTTCAGGTTGTCGGCGCCGGTGGACTTCTGGTAATCGAGGAAGGTCAGTTTGTCGTTGACCGTGGCATCCACTCGACCCTGCTCGACCAGGGTGACCGATTGGGCCCAGCCCTCGACGGCTTCGACGGTCGCGCCGCTCTCGGTGGCCAGCGTGTTCCAGTTGCTGGTCAGCGACTGCGCCGTGGTGAGGCCCTTGAGGCTGGCGAACGACGTGATCGACGTATTGTCGGCGGGAACGACGATGACGCCGGTGGAGTAGGTGTAGGGCGTGGAGAACTCGTACGAGCCCACGCGTTCCGGGGTGATCGAGACCTGATTGGCGATCATGTTCCAGCGGCCGGCGGTGAGGCCGGCGAAAATGGCATCCCACTGGGTTTCTTCGAACACGGCGTCGACGCCGAGCTCGGCGGCGACAGCTCGCGCCACCTCGACATCGTAGCCAGTGAGTTCGCCCGAACCGCCTTCATGGAACGAGAACGGCCGATAGGTACCCTCGGTGCCGATCGTGAGGGTGCCCGAGTCGAGCACACTGCTCAGCGACTCATCGGTGGCGCTCGGCGCGGAGCAGCCGGTGAGGGCGAGGGCAACGACACTGAGCAGGGCAGCCGGAAAGAGTCTGAGCTTCATAAAAAGTACGCCTAACGAGCTAGATGGGGAGCGCGAGTCGTGTTGGTGCTGCCCCGGAGTGTGCGGAAGTCGCGAGTAGCGCCTTCTGTAGGTTGCCAAGGAGCTGCAAGGCGCAGTTATTCCGGCTACGTCCAATATAAGGGCTACGAACGCAGGGCCAGGGCGAATGGGAGCACTGCCGATGCTCCGTGCCGTCGCAGCACCCGACTTGCCACGGTCACGGTCCACCGGCTGTCGGCGAGATCGTCGATCAGTAAAATGGGGCGGCCGTCGAACGCAGCGAGTGCCTCAGCCAGCTCGGCGCCAACAGCGAAGCGGTCCCACACGCTGGATAGCCGGTAGGCGCTGTTGCCGCCCGGCTCCCCGGTGGGGCCTCCGTTCACCCAGTCCAAGGCGCCGAGCAGGGGCAACCGACCGACGTCGGATAACGATCGTGCCACCGAATCGATGAGGAGTGGATGCCGTCGCGACGGCATCGAGACGATGGCTGCCGGACGCTCTGCCCACCCCCACTCGGCGAGCACCCGCACACAGGCGGCCAGAAGGGCCGGTGGGGCGGCGGCATCCGCTGCCTGGGCGTCGAATAGGTCCCGCAGCGGGCCACCCCAGCCGAGGTCGGTCAGGCGGGCCAGCGCGCGGCCGGGCTCGGCGCGTTCGCCGAGCGCAATCTTGCCGGAGGCCGCGACGCCGAGGCTGCTCATGCCGGTGGGCCACTGCGCACGCACATCGATGGCGACGCCGACTCGATCGAGCGATTGCGTGGCCGTCGCCACGGCTCCCTCGGCCACATCCCTCGGGTACCAGGCGCCCTGGCAATTATCACAACGACCGCACGCCACCGCAGTCTCATCGTCGAGGGCGCGCTGCAGAAACTCCATGCGGCATCCACTGGTGGTTTCGAATTCGAGCATGGCCTGCTGCTCACCGAGCCGGGCGGCAGCGATGCGTTCGTAACGCTCCTTGTCGTAGACCCAGGGCTGCCCAGTGGACTGCCAACCGCCTTTGACCCGGTGCACCGCGCCGTCGACGTCGAGTACCTTGAGCAGCAGCTCGAGCGGGGTGCGCTTGAGGTCGACCCGGGCCTCGAGCGCCGGGGTGGATAGGGGTGCGCCGGCGGCTTCGAGTGCGCCGACCACAGCGAGGGCCTTGGCCTGATTGGGCATTGAGGCGGTGGCGAAATAATGCCAGATGGCCTCATCTTCGGCGCCGGGCAGCAGCAATACGTCGGCCGAGGCGGTGGCACGGCCGGCGCGACCAACCTGCTGGTAGTAGGCAACGGGGGAGGACGGCGCGCCCAGGTGCAGGACGAAGCCAAGGTCGGGTTTGTCGAATCCCATTCCGAGGGCGCTCGTGGCGATGAGGGCTTTGACCTGGTTGGTCTTGAGCAACTCCTCGGATTCTTCGCGTTCGGCCGTGTCCGTCTGGCCGGTGTAGGCGCGCACGGCGTGACCGGCCTCCCGCAGCAGCCGGGCGGTGTCTTCGGCAGCCGCCACGGTGAGGGTATAGATGATGCCGCTGCCGGGCAGGTCGCCGAGGTGGCTGAGCAGCCAGGCGAGGCGCGCCCGCGAATCGGGCAGGCGCAGCACACCGAGCCGCAGCGACGAGCGGGCGAGCGGACCGCGAATGGTGACGACTTCAGCGGTTTTGGCGACGGCGCCATCGAAGCCGGTGGCGACCATGCCAACCTGCTCCGCGACATCCTGCACGACGCGGCTGTTGGCGGTGGCCGTGGTGGCGAGCACGGGCACGCCGGCCGGCATCTGGGCGATCAGGTCGCGCAGGCGGCGGTAGTCCGGTCGAAAATCATGGCCCCAGTCGGAGATGCAGTGCGCCTCATCGACCACGAGCAGTCCAACCCGGGAAATCAGGGCGGGCAGCTGCTCATCGCGGAAAGAGGGATTGTTCAGTCGTTCGGGCGACACCAACAGCACGTCGACCTCGTCGGCGTCAAGCAGGAGTCGCACATCGTTCCACTCGTGCGCGTTCGATGAGTTAATCGACACCGCCCGCACCCCGGCACGGGCCGCGGCGGCGACCTGGTCACGCATCAGGGCGAGCAGCGGCGAGACCAAAATGGTCGGGCCAGCGCCCTGGCGTCGCAGCAGCAGGGTCGCTACAAAGTACACGGCCGATTTGCCCCACCCGGTGCGCTGCACCACAAGCGCGCGGCGTCGGTCGTCGACCAGGGTTTCGATGGCCTCGAATTGTCCGTCATGGAAGTCGGCGTCGGCTCGCCCTACCAGGGTGCGCAGAATGGCGAGAGCGGATTCGCGGGTGTCGGTCATCCTTCAAGGGTGCCAGATGCCACCGACAACACCGTCCCATATTCTCGCGATACTGATCGCTGGTCGACTCGCCTGGCGCAACTCACCGAAACGCCGTTACTCCACAACGTACATGTGGAACTTTCTGGGCGCATGGCGGCGCGGGCTGGGTCTGCAGCGCGTGTCGCAGGGTATTCGCCACCTTCGAGCGGGATCGCTCAGTAGGCTCGGTGGGTGAACGTGATTCAGGAGATCGAAACGCGGCTGCCGGAACAGGCCGTTGTCGGTTTTCGCCGACTCATCGGGCAGGCTCGGGTGAAAGATCCGATCCTGCTGCAGGAGCGGGCCATGGCCCGCATGGTGGCCCCGGCGCAGTGGATCCTGACCCGGGTCGGGGCCGACGGCATCCGTTTGACCAAGGCGGGAAACCTGCCGCCTTCGGTCGTCCTTGAAGCATCGGCCGAGCTCGACTGGGGCTGGCCGATCAGCGTGAACCGCGAGGCGCACCTGCGTCCGTTGCAGGAACTGCGCGGCCACCTGCGCGACGTCGGGCTGCTGCGGGTCAGCAAGGGGACGCTCGTGCTCACCAAGAAGGGTCGCTCCCTCTCCGGCACCCCCCGCGAACTCTGGTGGTACCTTGCCAGCACCATTCACCACAGCCGCACACCGGCCGTGGGTGACGCCACCCGTCTGTTGCTGTTGTTCGTTGCGACCCGCGGCCTGGCGCGACGCGAGGACTACCTCACAACCCTGTCGCGCTCGCTCGGTTCGCTCGGCTGGGTACAGTTCGACGGCCAGGAACCGACGACGCAGTCGGTCTGGCACCTCGTCGACACGAAATGGCGCCTGCTCGACCGACTCGGAGTGTTCGAGCAGACCGAAGCGTGGCACGGCGACCGCGGCACGGTCACCGTCGGCGGCGCCGCTTTCGCGCGCGCTGCGTTGCAGGCCGACGCGCCCGCCGAGTAGGAGCACGCCCGCGGCATCCGCTGCCCCCGCGCGGGTGGTTGGATGGATGAATGGATGCAACACTCGACTACATCGCCGATTTTTCCGCCTTTCTGCAAGCGTCACCGTCGTCGTACCACGCCGCTGCAGAAGTAGCCCGGCGGCTGCACGCGGCCGGCTTCATCCGGCTGGATGAGCCGGAGAATTGGACGATCGACGAGGCCGCTGGATACTACGTCGTGCGTGACGGCGCTGTCATCGCCTGGTCGCAGCCGGCCGGGGCCGAGCCGACGACACCGTTTCGCATTCTCGGCGCCCACACCGACTCCCCGGGTTTCAAGCTCAAGCCCAAACCCACCATCAGCTCACACGGCTGGCTGCAGGCGGGAGTCGAGGTCTACGGCGGGCCGCTGCAGAACTCGTGGCTTGATCGCGAGCTTGAACTCGCCGGTCGGCTGGTCACCCGGCAGGGTATCGAGCACCTCGTGCGTACCGGACCGTTTTTGCGCATTCCACAACTCGCCGTGCACCTCGACCGCGACGTGAACAATGGCCTGACCCTCGACCGGCAACGCCACCTCACGCCCGTCTTCGGCGTCGGCGAGGCATCCGAGGCAGACCTGGTAGCCCACCTGGCGGGCCTGGCCGGGCTTCGGGCAGCGGATATCGCCGGTTACGACATTCTCACCGCCGACACCAACCCGCCGGCCACCTTCGGCCTCGGCGACAAACTGTTCGCCGCCGGCCGTCTCGACAATCTCTCGTCGGTCTATGCGGGCCTGCACGCGCTCATCGCGACCAGCCGCCTGACAACGGGGGACTCGATCAATGTGCTCGCCGCCTTCGACCACGAAGAGCTCGGTTCGCAGTCCCGCTCCGGCGCCAGCGGGCCGTTTCTGGACGACATTCTGACCCGCATCGGTCACGGCCTCGGCGCGACCGGGTCGGAGCGGCTGCAGGCCTACGCCGAATCGTGGTGCCTCTCCGCTGACGCCGGCCATGCCGTGCACCCGAACTACCCCGAGCGCCACGATCCGGCCAACCAGCCCATTCTCGGCGGCGGCCCGTTACTGAAAATCAATGCCAACCAGCGCTATGCGACGGATGCCCATGGCGCGGCCCTCTGGGCGCGCACCTGTGCCCGGGCGAACGTGGAGTATCAGGAGTTCGTCTCGAACAACACCGTTCCCTGCGGTTCGACCATCGGGCCGCTGACGGCGACCCGGTTGGGCATCCGGGTCGTGGATGTCGGCGTGCCGCTTCTGTCGATGCACTCGGCCCGGGAAATGTGCCACGTCAACGATCCGCAGTCGCTCGCAGCAGCGACCGCGGTTTTCTTCGCACCCGAAGTCTGATCCGTGCAGGGCCCCGCCCTCGGCGACCGCGCACCGTCGTTGCCCTGCTGCATCTGAGCGCCGCGTTCGCCATCACGGTGATTCTGCTGCTGGGAGTGCGGCGTCGCGCCCAGCGCGGGCAGAACGCTCTGTCGGTCGCGTGACCGGTGGAGTTACGGCGCGCTAGGGTGCTCCAGTTGTTTCGTTGCGGCGATGCGCGCGAGCCGCGTCCGAGCGGCATCCTCTGAGGTCGACGAGGGGCCAAGCAGAGCGCGCACGACACCGAGGACCAGTCGGGTTCCCCAGATCGTGGGCAGGAGTGATCGTTTCAGGCCGAGCATGTCGCGATACTCGCGGGGGATCGACGCGACGGCGCCGGCGAACATGATGCGGTAGAACGGCAGCATCCCGCGGCTGAGTGGTGGGTAACGGATGAACCGTACCGCTTCGGCCACGCGGGCGTCGCTCTTGAGCGTTCCGGCACTGCGAAAGGCTTCGAGCTGCGCGGCAAGCTCGGCCGCCGAATGCGGGGCATTCCGCACGCCGACGAGCTCGCCGGCAGTCGCCCATTCGTCGACGTAACGATCGGCGCCACCGGGAATAGCTGTGCCCCACAGCAGGTGGGATTGCAGAAAAGCGTCGGTGAAGACGACGTGTACCCACGACAGAAGCTCGGGGTCGTCGGCGGCATAGGGCCGTTCCTCGCCTCGAGCATCGAGATAGGTGCCGATCACCCGGTCGTGAAAGTGTGCGACCCGTCCCGATTCCCGCTCAGCGACAACGGTATCGGCGAAGGTGACCGTGATGAGCCATTGGATGGTGCCGGAGAGGCGGCCGAGCGGGTCTTCGTGGTACCGCGACCAGTCGTGCACGCCGGCCATAGCGCCCGGATGCAGGGTCTGCATGAGGAGAGCGCGAATGCCGGCGACCATGGTTGCCATGCCACCATGCACGGTCCAGACAGCACTTCCCGGGCCGAAGAAGCCAGCGTTGTCTCCCGTGGCAATCTGGCCGACCCATTTCGGTCGCCCCTCGCTGTTCCCCGAGAGGGTCACTAAGAGATGCGAGCGCCAGCTATCCGTGAATCTGCCCATATCCGGATGGTAGCCCCGCCTCGCTGGACGACTGCCGTAAGCGGCTGCCGGGCTAGCGGGTCATCATCGCATATGACGCGCGGAGACGTCAGCTGTCCGGGTCCACGGGGTGCGCCGTTCGCGACGGCTGAACGGATGATGAATTCCGTTTCGGCTGCGCGGAAAGCAGGTCCTCCGACGCTTGTACGCCGGTTCGAAACTGACGCACACCGGTTTATTCGACTGCTCGGCGCGGCATCCGCGGACACCCGAAGTAGGCTGATCAGGTGAGCAATCGATACCCAGCACGATGAACGCGTCCACGAAGGCAACTGACCTGGCACCCGGATCGAACAGAAAAGTCATCGTGTTGGCCGTCGCCGGCGCCCTCGGCGGATTTCTGTTCGGGTTCGACTCTTCGGTCATCAACGGGGCCGTCAACGCGGTGCAGCAGGAATTCGGACTGAACGCTACCCTTACCGGTTTCGCGGTGGCCTGCGCGCTGCTCGGCGCCGCGGCCGGTGCGTTCTTCGGCGGTCGCTTCGCCGACCGCTACGGACGCATCCCCATGATGGTGGTCGGCGGCGTGGTCTTTCTGGTCAGCTCGATCGGCTCAGGTTTCGCGTTCGGCGTCGTCGACCTGATCATCTGGCGAATCATCGGCGGGCTCGGTATCGGCCTCGCGTCCGTTGTCGCACCGGCTTATATCGCCGAAATTTCACCGCGGCACATGCGCGGACGACTCGGCTCCCTGCAACAGCTTGCGATCACGCTGGGCATCTTCACCGCGCTGCTTTCCGACGCCATGTTCGCCGAGGGTGCTGGCGGAGCAGCCGGTGAGTTCTGGTTCGGGCTGGAAGCCTGGCGCTGGATGTTCCTCGTCGGCGCCGTGCCGGCCGTCGTGTACGGCGGTATCGCGTTCGTCCTTCCAGAATCCCCGCGTTTCCTCATTCTCAAAGACAAAGAAGCGGATGCCCGCGCCGTGTTCACCCGGCTCTGGCCGAGCGGGGACGTCGACCGGGAGATTCGCGACATGCGTCGCTCGATCGAGGTCGATGCGCGGTCACAGAAGGCGGGGTCTCTGCGCGGCAGTGCCTTCGGTCTCAAGCCGATTGTCTGGGTCGGCATCATCTTGTCGGTGTTCCAGCAGTTCGTCGGCATCAACGTGATCTTCTACTATTCGACCACCCTCTGGAGCGCGGTCGGCTTCGAGGAATCCAATTCGCTGACCATCTCGGTGATCACCTCGGTCACCAACATTCTGGTCACCCTGGTGGCGATCGCCCTGGTCGACCGGATCGGCCGACGACCGATCCTGTTGGCCGGCTCCATCGGCATGACGGTGTCGCTGGCAACAATGGCGGCGGCGTTCAGCCAGTCGGTCACAGTCGACGGCGCGCTCAGCCTGCCGGGTGCCTGGGCGCCGATCGCGCTCGTTGCCGCAAACCTGTTCGTGATCTCATTCGGAGCTTCCTGGGGCCCGGTTGTATGGGTGCTCCTCGGCGAGATGTTCCCCAACTCGATTCGTGCCAAGGCCCTCGGGCTGGCTGCCGCCGCGCAATGGATCGCGAACTTCTTGATCACGGTCAGCTTTCCGCCGATGGCGGATGCCTCCCTACCGATCACCTATGCCCTGTATGCCCTGTTCGCCGGACTATCATTCTGGTTCGTGCTGCGCAAGGTGCCCGAAACCAATGGAATGTCGCTGGAGGAGGCTGACACTCTGCTCCCGCCGAAGAACTCAGCACGGAAGGCCGCTTCCGTCAAGTAGGCATCTAAGCAGTATTTGGCGATACCCACAAGCCCCCGAACGGGTTGTCGCGATTCGGCCGGTTTGTGGATAACTTCACAGGACAAGATTGTGGAGTGTGGCCATGCCCGAACGTGGATACGCCGTTATAAGTTTGAAAACTACCGGACTGTTCCCGTATCAACGGGATCGGGTCGTCGAGGTCGCTGTGGTGCACCTCGACGTGGGCGGTCGCATTGCTGCGCGTTGGCAAACCGTTGTGAACCCGGGGAGCAACGCCGGGGACGTGGCGAACCACGGCGTCAGCACCGCCGAACTCCTGCGCGCGCCGACGTTCGAGCAGATTGCACCGCGCCTGGTCGACCTGCTCCGGGGCCGGGTATTGGTGACGCACAATGCCCAGTTCGTCACCGGATTTCTCATGCGCGAGTTCGAGCTGATGGGTTATGCCCCCGGCCGCGGACTCGAGGCCGTCTGCACCATGCACCTGGCCCGCACCTATTTGCCCGGCGCTGGTCGGCTGCTGGTCGATTGCTGCGCCGCCTATGACATTGAAATCGAGCCCGGACCGGGGGCCCTGGTGCAGGCCGTGGCCTGCGCGAGTCTTCTCGCCGCCTACGTGCAGGGTTCGCCCCTCGTCACGCCGTGGAACAACGCTCTTGACCGTGCCGAGCGATCCGCCTGGCCGAGAATCACCGCTGCCACCGACGCAGAGTGGGTGCAGCGCGACCCGTCAACGCCGGGCGACGAAGCACCGGCACCGAGCTTCCTGGCCCGCGCGGCTGTAAAACTCCCCGACTACACCGGTCCCGAAGAACATCTCGACTACCTCGCCCTGCTCGATTTGTGCCTGCTCGATCATGTTCTCTCGCCGCAGGAAACACGTGAACTTCGGGTTTTGGCAGAATTCAGCGGTGTAACGGTCGCCGAGGGCATCGCACTGCATCGCCGCTATTTTGAGGACCTCGTGCAGGTTGCCTGGTTGAACGGCGCCCTCAGCGTCGCAGATTCTGCCGACCTGATCGCGGTCGCCCGCATGCTCGATGTCGCTCCGAAAATCGTTGCCGCCGCACTGGCAGCACCCGCCTCGGTGGTGCAGCTGCCACTCGCCTCGATCGACAGTGTGCTGCTGGAACAGGGCGACATCGTCGTGCTCACCGGTGATATGGCCAGGGCCCGTTCCGACTGGGGCCGAGAACTGGTTGCTCGGGGTCTGTCCCTGGGCACGGCGGTCACCCTGCGCACGCGCCTGCTCGTTGCCGCCAACCCCGCGTCGATCACCGGCAAGACCGGGAAGGCCCGCGACTACGGCATTCCGATCGTCTCCGAATTCGGCCTGCGGTCTCTTATCGGAGTGCGCTGACCGGGCCGGGGGCCGCATTGTTTAGACGTCGACACGGGTCGGCGAGCGGACCGGTGGGCAGCGTCGGCTAGATGATCAGGCCGCGCAGGTAATCCTCGACGGTCTCGCCGCGCTGTTCTGACCGCGAAATTAGACGCCGATGCTCCTCGGCGCTGAGCGAGAGCGTCACCTGGTGCAACTCATCGCCGCTGCGCCTGGCGTCGGGGCTGTTCGGATCGATGAGATCACGGCGATCCTCGCCGACATCGTCGCCAATATCGTCAAACGAGAATAGTTCGTCGTGGGCGAAGGCGACCGCCCGTTCAGTGATTCGGCCAGTGCTCAGGGTCGACGCAGTCGGCGATCCCGCGGTACGCAGCCCACCGGATGCCGCAGCGCTCGCCCGTCCAACCGGTTGAGCTTCTGATTTCCGCCCGGCAAAACCGGGTCCGGCCGGGGCCGGCCGGCCGCGCTGAAACGCCTCGGCCGCGCCGCGCGCCCGCTCGTCGGCGGCCTCGTTGAGCGGATGCCCCACGTGTCCCTTCACCCACTCGAATCGGTACCGACGCCCGGCGATAACCTCGTCGATCTCTTGGAGCAGGTCGAGATTCATTACCGGTTTGCCGTCACCCTTACGCCAGCCCTTGGCCTTCCAACCCTTCATCCACTTGGTGACGGAGTTGATCACGTACTGGCTGTCGCACAGCACGAGCAGGTCGTCGTCGATGTGCGCGGTGGCACGAAATAGTTCGAGCACGGCCTTCAATTCGCCTTGGTTGTTGGTGGCGTGCTTCCACCCACCGGCGGCCCAGCAGGAGTCGTCGACGTACCAGGCCCAACCGGCTGGTCCGGGGTTCCCGAGGGCAGAACCGTCGGCGGCGGCGGTGATTGTCATGTGGGCCTTTCAAACAGCGGATGCGCGGGCGCGGGTCTACCAGTCTGCCACCCCCGGCATCCGGTACCTGTATTGCTGGGCCAGAGCGCCGATTGTGTCCGTCGTGTAACAGCGCCCCAACACCCCCTCGAACGGCGTGTGATCATCTGGTGATCGAAAGGTAACCGGTGCCAGCGTTGTCGGAAACACGCGCTGGCTAACGTCGAAGCAGGGAAGTCGCCCCGGCTGCCTGCAGATTTTTGCACCGCCGTTTCATTCCAATCCCGAGGAGGACTTCGATGACATCCAGCACAGTGGTATCAGCGCTCGGCCACACCGCATCCACGATCGACGACGCGGTGCTGGTGCACCGTCCCGGTGGGTGGATCGACAAGTGGAACCCCGAGAACACGAAGCAGTGGGAACAGGGCGGCAAGCTCATCGCCGCTCGCAACCTCAAATGGTCGATCTTGGCCGAGTTCCTGGGCTTCGCCATCTGGCAGCTCTGGAGCATCGTCGTCGTGTCGTTACCGGCGGTCGGCTTCACCTACTCGACCGCCGAGGTGTTCTGGCTCATCTCGATGCCGAGCCTCGTCGGCGCCACCCTGCGTTTTCCCTACACGTTCATGGTGCCCAAATTCGGTGGCCGCAACTGGACCATCGTTTCGGCTGGCCTGCTGCTGATCCCCTCCATCGCCCTGGGCTTCTGCGTCGGCAACCCGGATACCCCGTTCAGTGTCATGCTATTCGTCGCGGCCCTCGCCGGTTTCGGCGGCGGAAACTTCGCCAGCTCGATGTCAAACATCACCTACTTCTACCCGCAGAGCCAGAAGGGCTACGCGCTCGGTTTGAATGCTGCGGGCGGCAACCTCGGCGCTGCGATGGCCCAGCTCATCGTGCCGATCGTGATCACCCTCGGCGCCGTCGGCACGCTCAACATCAGCCTCGCCGGCTGGTTCTGGATTCCATTCATCCTCCTCGCCATGTGGGGCGCCTGGAAGTATATGGACAACATCACCAACGCCAAAGCCGACTTCGCCGGTTCCATCGCCGCGGTGAAAGAACCACATTTCTGGATTCTGGCCGTGCTCTACATCGGTACCTTCGGCTCCTTTATCGGCTTCGCGAGCGTGTTCCCCAAGCTCATCGCCGACCAGTTCCCGGCCTATTCCACCTTTCAGGTCGCTTCAGCGTCGCTCTCCCTCGCGTTCATCGGTGCCCTCGTCGGGTCGCTGGCCCGGCCGGCCGGCGGACGCCTGGCCGATCGCTTCGGCGGGGCATTCGTCACCGTTGCAGCCTTCGGCGTAATGGGCGCCGGCGCCCTCGTGGTCGCGGCTGTGCTGCCGCTCGGTAACTTCTGGGCTTTCCTCGGCAGCTTTCTGCTCATCTTCGTTGCCACCGGCATTGGCAACGGATCGACGTATCGCATGATCCCGAGCGTGTTCTCGGCGCGCAGCGGGGTGAAAGACGCCCACGAGAATTCGGGTGACGTCCCTACCCAGCGCAAGAGCGCCGCGGCCCTCGGCCTCATCTCCGCCGTCGGCGCCTACGGCGGGTTCATCATTCCGCAGGTGCTCGGCTTCTCCAAGACCACCACCGGCGACTACTCAAGCGCGATCTACGCCTTCGCTATCGCCTACGTCGTCATGATGTGCGTCACCGCTTTCGTCTACCTACGCCGCGGTTCGTCCGTCGCCGGCCAGAAGATCTAGGCGCCCGTTGCCCACCGCCACGCACTGCCCGTACTGTGCCCTGCAGTGCGCCATGAACCTCAGTCCCGGTGAAACGACGCCGGGTGAAGCGGATGTCGCCGCGTCCGCTTCACCGGCCGCCCCGGCCGCCTCCTTGACGGTGACCGGCCGGGCGTTCCCGACCAACCGGGGCGGCCTGTGCAAGAAGGGCTGGACCGCCGCCGAACTGCTCGTCTCGCCAGACCGCATCCTCGAACCAATGGTGCGGCAGGCTGCTGGCACCTTCGAACCGGCCTCCTGGAGCGACGCGCTCGACCTCGTTGCCGCGAAACTGCGCGTCACCCGGGCTGAGTACGGGGCCGACGCGGTCGGCGTGTTCGGCGGCGGCGGCCTCACCAACGAGAAGGCCTACCAGCTCGGCAAGTTCACCCGGGTGGCGCTTGGCTCCAGCCGCATCGATTACAACGGCCGGTTCTGCATGTCCAGTGCCGCCGCGGCCGGCAACCGGGCCTTCGGACTGGACCGAGGCCTGCCGTTTCGGGTTGACGACCTCGACACGGCCGACACCATTTTGATTCTCGGCTCCAACGTGGCCCAGACCATGCCGCCGTTCATTGGTCACCTCGAGGGTGCTCGCGCCGCCGGGGGCCTCGTGGTCATCGACCCGCGCCGCACAGCGACAGCGCGGCTCACCGACGATGGCGCGGGAATGCACGTGCAGCCCACCCCGGGCGGCGACCTCGTGCTGCTACTCGGCCTGACCCACATCGTCATCGCCGAGAAACTTGCCGACCGGGACTACCTCGCCAATCGCACCACGGGGTTTGACGCGGTGCGCCGCAGCGTGAGCCGCTGGTGGCCGACCAGAGTGCAGGAACAGATCGGCGTTCCGGTCTGGCAGCTGCGGGAGCTGGCCCGCCGTCTCGCGGCCGGTGCGGCACGGGGGGCCGCGACCGGCAGCGGAACGTATATCCTCACCGGGCGCGGTGTTGAGCAGCACGCCGACGGCACCGACACGGCCACTGCCGCCATCAACCTGAGCCTCGTACTCGGCCTCGTCGGAACCACGCACTCCGGCTACGGCACCCTCACCGGCCAGGGCAACGGTCAGGGCGGTCGCGAGCACGGGCAGAAGAGCGACCAGCTGCCCGGCTACCGTAGGATCAACGATCCCGCCGCTCGCACGCACGTCGCCGGGGTGTGGGGGGTCGATCCCGACAGCCTGCCCGGCGTTGGCCTGCCCGCGGTCGAGCTTCTCGGCGCGCTGGGGGAGCCGGGCGGGATCCGCTGTCTTCTCGTGCACGGCTCCAACATCGTCGTCTCCGCGCCCAACGCCGAGCGGGTGCGGGCCGCCCTGAAAACCCTCGACTTTCTGGTGGTCGCCGACTTCTTCTTCTCCGACACCGCGGTGCTCGCCGACGTCGTGCTGCCGGTCACGCAGTGGGCCGAGGAAGAGGGCACGATGACCTCGCTCGAGGGCCGCGTCATCCGTCGCCGGCTAGCTGTCGATGCGCCGGAGGGCGTACGCAGCGAACTGTGGATCTGGCAGGAGCTCGCGCGACGCCTCGACTCGGCCGGAACCTTCAGCTCCCAGGCGAGCGAGGTGTTCGACGAACTCTGCCGGGCGTCGAAGGGCGGACTCGCCGACTACTCGGGCCTCAGCTATGCCCTGCTCGATACCGAGGAACCGGCGTTCTGGCCCTACCCGGTCGGGTCGACTGGTACGCCGCGACTGTTTCTGGACCGCTTCGCCCACCCCGGCGGCCTGGCTCGCCTCGTAGTTGTCGAGGCGCGACGCCTCGGCGCGCCGGCCCAGGTCGGTGGCTCCCTGACGCTCATCACGGGCCGGCTGCTCGAGCATTACCAGAGCGGCACCCAGACCCGGCGGGTGCGGGAGCTTTCCGACGCCCAGCCGGAGGCCCGACTGCAGCTCCACCCGGCCACCGCCGAGCAGCTTGGAATCAGTGACGAGGCCTGGGTCGAGGTCAGCAACGACCGCGGTACGGTGCGCTGCCGCGCACAGGTGAGCACCGACATGCGCTTTGATACGGTCTTTCTGCCGTTTCACTTTAGTGGCGACCAGCGCGCGAACCTGCTGACCGACGACGAGACCGATCCGGTGAGCGGCATGCCCGAGTTCAAGAAGACAACCGTTCGGGTGCGTGCACTCGTGAAAGCAGGCGCCAATGTCTGAACGAGGCACCTCACAAACGCACAACCCTGAGCGCATCGTGCTCGTCGGTTACGGTCCGGTCGGGGCCCGCTTCGTCGAAGAACTCCTGCCGCTCGTGCGCCGGGGCGCTGCTACGTTGACCGTGGTCGGAGCCGAAAACACCGACGCCTACAACCGCGTGCTGATCGCCGAACACGCAGTCGGCAACGCCGACCGTGACAGCCTCGAGATCACCGACACCTTCGCCGCCCGCGAGGCCGGTGTCCACCTGCACCTCGGCGTGAGCGTCACCGCGATTTTGCGCAGCCGCTCTGCTGTATCGCTCAGCGACGGCACCCTGCTGACCTATGACCGGCTCGTGCTCGCCACCGGCGCCCGCGCCAACATTCCCACCCTGGATGGGATCATCCGGGTGCATCGTGACCGGCAGATGCCGGCAGCGGATGCCGCTGCCCTCGATACCGGCGGCGCCACACTTCCACGCGGGGTCACCGTGCTGCGTGACCTCGATGATGCGCAGCGGGTACTCGCGGCCGTGACCGCAGGCAAGCGCATCGTCGTGCTCGGCGCTGGCGTGCTCGGCATGGAGATCGCGCTCGCCGCGGCTTCGGCCGGGGCGCAGGCCTGCGTCGTCTACCACGGGGAAATTCCCATGAACCGTAACCTCGACCGCGGCGGCGGCAGCGTACTGGCGCAGAGCGCCCGACGGGCGGGCGTGACCATGGTCAATCATTCCCGCGCTGAGAGCCTGCTCTTTCACCAGGATGACGACGGCGTAGATCGGTTCGACGCTCTTATCTGCGCCGACGGCAAGCAGATCCACGGCGACCTGCTGCTGCTTTCGTGCGGAGTCGGCGCTCGAACCGAGCTGGCACAGCTGGCCGGGCTGCCGGTTTCGACCGGAATCCTGGTTGATTCGAACCTGCAGAGCTGGGGCGATCCGCGCGTCTACGCGATCGGCGACTGCGCCCACGTGGCACCTGCCCGCCGTGCCGGTGAGTCGACGGCGCTTCCGACCGGCGGCCCGAGCGGTCTGATCGGGCCGGGCTGGCGCCAGGCCGACTGGCTCGCCCGGCGGTTCAGCAACGAGGTGCTGGGCACGGGGGAGGTCCATGCCCTGATCGGTGCGGCGTCGGCCGTGGTGATGCTGAAAGCTGAGGGCATTGAGGTTGTGTCGGTCGGCAACACCGCAGCCGACCCGTGGGATCGTGGGGCCGATGGTCATGCCGCCGCGTGTGACGCAGCGTCGTTGTACGTGTCGCAGTGGGCTGATCCCGAGCACGGCCGCTATGTGAAGATGGTCACCCGCGAGGGGATTCTCGAGGGCTTCATCTGCGTCGGTATGCCGCGCACCGCCGCCGAACTGACGCTACTGTTCGAGCGCGGCAGCGAACTACCGGCTGACCGCTCAGTGCTGCTGCGCTACGACGGGCCGGACTACGAGCCCTCGGTCGGCGGCGCCTTCGACTCGGGCGCGACGGTGTGCTGGTGCAACGGCGTCACAGTGGGTGCCATTGCCGAATCAGCCGAGGTCGGCAACACGAGTGTCGCCTGTATCGGAGCAGCGACCCGAGCCGGCACCGGATGCGGCGGGTGCAAAATGCGCATCGGCGAGGTTCTCGAACGCTTCGCAACGTTTGGGGCGACGTACTGACAGCGTGAATTCTGTTTGCGGAAGTGCGGAAATACCCGATACGGGAAGAATAAATGAGGTTTACCCGGTTTTATCCCCGCTGAGACCGTTACACTGCTGGTCGACCGACTCACTCGAGGGAGAATTCGCATGCTCAGCAACCTGACCGGATGGCATTTCCTGATAATTCTCGTCGTGATCCTGCTGTTGTTCGGAGCACCGAAACTGCCGGGGCTCGCCCGCAGTCTCGGTCAGTCCATGAAGATATTCAAGAGCGAGATCACCCCGGAACGCACCGACGACGGCACGCCCGATAGTTCGGCCGACAGTGCTCGCGCCGATGGTACCCGCGCCGACAATGCTCGCGCCGATGGTACCCGCGCCGACAATTCTCGCGCCGATGGTGCTCGCGCCGACCCGAGCAGCACGCCGAACCCGAAAGCCTAGGCAATCGTGGTGGTGGAGGGCGTGCGCACCGCGCCCGCCAAGAAAAAGATGTCGCTTGGGCAGCATCTGCTCGAGCTGCGCAAGCGACTCTTTCTCGCTGCTGCGGGCATCCTCATCGGTGCCATCGCCGGCTGGTTTCTTTCCGGCTTCGTCTGGGATGGTCTGCGCGAGCCGATCTACGCCATTGTGCGCGCCCAGAACCGCAACGCCCAGATCAATTACCCGGATATCACGAGCGCTTTCGACCTCAAACTGCGCATCTCCTTCTACGTCGGACTGATCGTTTCGAGCCCGATGTGGCTGTATCAGGTCTTTGCTTTTCTGACACCCGGCCTCACGCGCAGAGAGAAGCAATACACGTTCGGGTTCTTTTTTTCCGCTGTGCCGCTGTTCCTGATCGGGTGCGCGTCGGGCTGGTACGTGTTGCCGCACGTGGTTGAACTCATGACGAGTTTCGCGCCGCAGCAGGACGCCGCACTGATCAATGCGGGAAACTACTTCGACTTCGTGC
This sequence comes from Cryobacterium sp. Hb1, assembly GCF_004403585.1. Classification (NCBI taxonomy): domain Bacteria; kingdom Bacillati; phylum Actinomycetota; class Actinomycetes; order Micrococcales; family Microbacteriaceae; genus Cryobacterium; species Cryobacterium sp. Hb1. Next base: position 111,079 of record NZ_SOHI01000037.1, read on the forward strand.
TCAAACTGATGATCGCCATCGGGATCGCGTTCGTGCTGCCGGTATTTATTGTGCTGCTGAACTTTGCCGGGGTGATCAGCGCCAAATCCATCATCAAATCCTGGCGCCTGGCCATTCTGGTGATCATCCTGTTCACCGCCATCGCGACGCCGGCAGCCGACGTCGTGTCCATGTTCCTGCTCGCCGTGCCGATGGTCGTGCTGTACTTCACCGCTTACGGGATTGCACTACTTCACGACCGCCGGGTCGCCCGCCGTGTGCCACGAGTTGGTGCAGACGGCCTGCTGCTCTAACCTGCGATCGCTCCGACTCGATGATTTCACCGAGACTACACATTTAAGTCGCGCCCAAAAAGCGCACACACTTACTCATGCACAAAAGTGAGAATGATTCTTATCGTTTGCTTACAACCTTCGTTCGCCCTTGCACGGAATTGAATTCCGAGGGTACGTTACCGGTGTTACTGACCCATACCCGGAACGTTCACTTACCGTCAGGAGAACTGGAATGTTTGATCAGGGTTTTATCACTAATGCCATTAATCGCAGCGCGGAGAATTCGTCGGATCGCCGAAACTTTCTACGTGCGGCGGGCGTGGCGGGCTTCGGTGTAGGAGCAGCGGTGCTCGCTACCGGCGGCCCGGCGCTGGCCGCCGAATCCACCGGCCCGGCAGAGGCGCCGAGCGATTCGGCCATTTTGAACTTCGCCCTCAACCTCGAATACCTCGAGGCCGAGTTCTACCTGCGGGCAACAACCGGCCGTGGGCTCCCCGACAGCATGACGACGGGAACCGGCACGCGCGGCGGTGTGACCGGTGGTCGTATGGTGCACTTCAAGACCGCAATCATCAAGAAGTACGCCGATGAAATCGCCGCCGACGAGAAGGCCCACGTGGCCTTCCTGCGGTCCGCCCTGGGCAGCGCAAAGGTGTCTCGTCCCAAGATCAACCTCGACGCGAGCTTCACGGCTGCTGCCCAGGCGGCCGGCCTGGTCAAGCCCGGTCAGAAATTCGACGTGTACGCCAATGAGGCGAACTTCCTCTTCGGGGCGTTCATCTTCGAGGATGTCGGAGTCACCGCGTACAAGGGCGCCGCGCCGCTGATCACGAACAAGACATTCCTCGAAGCGGCCGCCGGGCTGCTCGCGGTCGAGGCCTATCACGCCGGCGTCATCCGCAGCACGCTGTACGCACTCGGCATCGCGCTTCCCTCGGTGTACACGACCGTGCAGAAGATCTCCGATCTGCGCGACGCCGTCGACGGTCCGACCGACCTCGATCAGGGCATTGGCACCGCGTCGATGTCGAACCTCGTGCCAACCGACGCCAACGGCCTGGTCTACAGCCGCAGCGCCGCGCAGGTGCTCAACATCGCGTACCTCAATGCGGCGCCCGTGAAGTCGGGCGGGTTCTTCCCGGCCGGTGTGAACGGCGTCATCAACACCAGCGGGGCCAACGGCTAGGCAACAGCGATCCCCTGGCGCGGGAGTATCGTCGCTGACCGAGAGGTACGACTCTCGCTCAGTGGCGGTACTCCCGCACACGTTTGATGGGGAGGTTCTGGCCACGCCCGAACCTCCCCGCCGAGGCGCGACCCCCGTGTATCGCGGTCTCGGCTGGCTCAACTGTGCGGCAGCACCTGCACCACCTGCACCCGGCGGGATCGGCGGGGCTGGGTAAGCGCCCCGCATCCGCTCAACGGTGTGCTACCGACGCGATCATCACTGGTGTGGCGGCCGGGCACATGTTTTAGCCTGCGCCCAGCAGGTCACGCCGAGACGGACACCGAGATTTCATGCAGTCCGGTGGCGCCGTCCGGGGCGACGTCGGCGGTGGCCGATGTCTGGACGAGGCCCGCGGCATCCGTTGCCCGCACCGTGATGGTGTGGGCGCCGGCGCCCGCGTTGTCCCAGGTGTAGGCCCACTGACGCCAGGTATCGACCGAGATCGCGTCGGCGAGGGTGGCATCCTGCCAGGGCCTGTCGTCGATCCGCACGGCGACCGCGCTGATCCCCACCTGCTGCGACCAGGCCACACCGGCAATGACGACCGACCCGGTGGATACCGAGGTCCCCTGGCGGGGCACGTCGATGCGGGAGGAGAGCTTGACCGGTCCTTGTGCTGACCAACCGCGCGGGGTCCAATAGCCCTGCTCCTGGTCGAACCGGGTGAGTTTGAGTTCGACGACCCATTTCGTCGCCGAGACATAGCCGTACAAGCCGGGCACGACCATGCGCACCGGATAACCGTGTTCGAGGGGGAGCGGCTCGCCGTTCATGCCGACGGCGAGAATGGCGTTGCGGCCGTCGGTTAGCGCTTCGATCGGGGTGCCGGCGGTGAAGCCGTCCTGGCTGGTTGAGAGCACCATATCGGCACCATCCGTGGGCTTGGCCCGCGCCAGCAGCGCGCGAATCGGGTAGCCGAGCCAGGTAGCGGTGCCGATCAGGTCGCCGCCGACGTAGTTCGACACGCAGGCCAAGGTGGTCGTGCTCTCTTCAAGCGGCAGGGCGAGCAGCTCGGCGAAATCGATCTCGACCTCGTTCTCGACCATGCCGGTGACCTTCAGTCGCCAAGTGGTCGGGTCGATGCGCGGCACGCTCAAGGCGGTGTCGATGCGGTAGAAGTCGGCGTTCGGGGTGATCAGCGGGGTGATCCCTGCTACGTCGAGGCTCGCCCCGGCCGGAATGGCGGCGGCGCGAATGGATGGCGTGGGCAGCGTGAATAGCGCGCGCGCGGCGTCCGCTGCCCGGGTGGCCGCGGCACTGAACTGTGCGCCGGCCAGGGCCAGCAGGCCGGTGCCCGCGGTGATTGCGGTGTAGACGAGGAAGCGGCGACGGCCTGGGCCGCTGCCGTCGAGGCGTGCCGGCACCTGTTCCGAAACCGATGCCGTAGCGGCGTGCCCGGTGCGGTGATCGACGGGCAGCCTGGTCGTGAGAAAGGTCAGCGCGATGGCTGCGACGCCCATGGCTACGACGGCTGGGACCGCGTCGAGGGTAGAGGCGCTCGAACGGGAGAGCGCCGCGAACAGGGCGATCGCGCCGATGAAAACCACCAGCAGGCGGCCGAATGGCGGGCGCCGACTCTCGAGAATGCCGGCCAGAGCCGCGACCAGGAGGAGCACGAGCACGATGGTCACGATCAGCACGATCTTGTCGGCCGTGCCGAACAAGCCGATGACGAGGTCCTTGACGCTAGCCGGAACGATGTCGATGACAAGGACACCGACCGTCAGCACCGGGCTCGCGCCGGGGGCGATCCAGGCCGCGGTCAACTCGGCGACACCGAGACCGGCGAGGGCGGCGGCCAGACCGGCGGCCGCCGGGCGCCAAAGTGCCTGAGCACGGTGTGGCGGAGCAACCGCAGTGTCAGGAGTGACGTAGACCATGTCACCAGCCTAGAACGGGCGACTGTGATTGCCACCCGGCCAGCGGCCTCGGCGGGTTTCGTCAGACATCCGCAATATTCTTGCGGCTCGGCTGGGTGGCCAATTCGACAAATTGCACCGGCCGTCCAAATGGGCACCAGACTGGCCATCAACCGTGCATAACTCCTGCAATTTGGGGGCGAGGCTCCGGACCTGCCCGACTTTTCGCGCCGAGCGTTCAGGCGGCTCGGGAATTGCAGGAGTTATGCGCGATGGCCGAGCCGGCGTGCGGCGAACTGTGACAGTGGAAAGACGAGAAGGGGCAGAGTCGAAGACACGGTGCGAAGTAGTGCAGTCTTGAGGGACTATGTCTCTGCTTGCGCGCCTCGAAAACGAAACCGACCCCGACGTTCTCTTCGAGGCGTTTGAAACCTGGGCGACCGAACAGGGCCTCACCCTGTACCCGGCGCAGGAGGAAGCGGTCATCGAGATAGTCTCGGGGGCCAACCTCATCCTGAGCACACCGACGGGAACCGGCAAATCGCTCGTGGCCGTCGGAGCTCATTTCGCGGCACTCTCCGCCGGTAAACGCAGCTTCTACACCGCGCCGATCAAGGCCCTCGTGAGTGAGAAGTTTTTCTCGCTGGTCGAAACTTTCGGGGCTGAGAACGTCGGCATGATGACCGGGGACTCGAGCGTCAACGCCGACGCCCCAATCATCTGCTGTACCGCCGAGATTCTCGCCAATCTCGCGCTGAGGAACGGCGAAGACACCGAGGTCGACCTCGTCGTTATGGATGAATTCCATTTCTACGGGGACCCGGAGCGCGGCTGGGCTTGGCAGGTTCCCCTGCTGCTGTTGCCACGGGTACAGTTCATCCTCATGTCGGCCACACTCGGCGACGTGAAATTCATCAGCGATGACCTGACCCGGCGTACCGGGCGAGCTACCGCGGTCGTCACCGGGGTGGAGCGCCCGGTTCCGCTCAGCTATTACTACGAGCAGACCCCGGTGCACGAAACGGTCGAAGAGCTGCTGCACACCGACAAAGCGCCGGTCTACATCGTGCACTTCTCTCAGGCGGCTGCACTGGAACGTGCTCAAGCTCTTGCGAGCGCGAAGGTGGCCTCCCGGGAACAGCGTGACGTCATTGCCGAGCTGATCGGCGAGTTTCGGTTCACCACCAGTTTCGGCAAGACCCTGTCGCGGCTGATCCGCATGGGAATCGGCGTGCACCATGCCGGCATGCTGCCGAAATACCGCCGCCTGGTGGAGCAGCTCGCGCAGCGCGGCTACCTGAGGGTGATCTGCGGCACAGACACCCTGGGGGTCGGCATCAATGTGCCCATTCGCACCGTGCTGTTCACCGCCCTCACCAAATATGATGGTGTGAAAATGCGCCAGGTGAACGTGCGCGAGTTTCACCAGATCGCGGGCCGGGCCGGGCGGGCCGGCTATGACACCGCAGGAACGGTGGTCATTCAGGCGCCCGAACACGAGAGTGACAATCTCAAGGCCATCGAGAAAGCCGGCGATGACCCGAAGAAGAAACGCAAAATCGTGCGCAAGAAGGCGCCGGACGGTTTTGTGTCCTGGGGCGAACCGAGCTTCCGCCGGCTGGTCGACGCTGAACCCGAAACCCTCTCGTCGAGCATGCAGATGACCGCCGCGATGCTCATCAATGTGATCGGCCGCGGCGGCGATGCCTTCGCCCATGTGCATTCCCTCGTCTTTGACAACCACGAGCCCTGGAAGCGTCAACTGGTTTTGGCCCGGCGAGCTCTGGGCATCTACAAGACCCTGCGCGAGGCCGGAATCGTGGAGCAGGGCGCGAGCGGCAGCATCCGTTTGACCGTCGACCTGCAGGCGAACTTTGCGCTCAACCAGCCGCTGTCGCCGTTTGCGCTGGCCGCGTTCGAACTGCTCGATCCGGAAGCGCCCACCTACTCGCTCGACATGATTTCGATTCTGGAGTCAACCCTCGACGACCCGCGACCCGTGCTCATGGGGCAGCAATTCGCCGCCCGCGGCGAGGCCGTGAACGCGATGAAGCGTGAGGGCATCGAATACGACGAGCGGATGGCGCTGCTCGAGGAGATCACGCACCCCAAGCCGCTCGAAGAATTGCTGAACTACACCTTCGACACCTATAAGGCTTCCCAGCCGTGGATCGCCGACTTTGACCTCAAGCCCAAGTCCGTCGTGCGCGATATGTATGAGAGGGCCATGTCGTTTGGCGAGTTCATCGCGTTCTACAAGCTCGCCCGCAGCGAGGGCGTCGTGTTGCGCTACCTATCGGACGCGTATCGGGCCGCCCGGCAGACCATTCCCGACGAGGCAAAGAACGAAGACCTGCTCGACCTGATCGAATGGCTCGGTGAGCTCGTGCGTCAGGTGGACTCGAGCCTGCTCGACGAGTGGGAAGAATTGCTGCACCCCGATCTTGCCGCGCACGAGGCAGAAGCGCACACGATTCTGCCTCCGCCGCCGCGTCGACTCACCACCAACGTGCGAGCTTTTCGTATCCTGGTGCGCAACGAACTGTTCCGCCGGGTGCAGCTCGCCGCCTTGGAACACTACGACGAGCTCGGCGAGCTCGACCGGGAGCACGGCTACTCGGATGATGTCTGGGCTGAAGCGATGGACGGCTATTTTGCCGAGCATGACGAGATACTCACCGGCGGTAACGCCCGCAGTTCTGACCTGCTCATCATCGAGGAGGGGGCCGAGGAATGGACCGTGCGCCAGATCATCGACGACCCGGCCGGTGACCATGACTGGGGGATCAGCGCGAGCGTGAACCTCGCCGACTCCGATGAACTCGGCGCGGCGGTCGTGCGCGTGACCGGTGTCAACCGGTTGTAGCGCTTACCGCCCCGAGAGATCGCGGCACTACACGCCGGGAGCGCGGAGCGGAGCGGAGGCATCGGCGGCCCACTCATTGAGGGAACCGTCGTAGATGGAGACGTGCTCGTTGCCGGCACGGATGAGAGCGAGGGCGCTCGCGGCTGCGGCGATTCCGCCACCGCAGTAAGTCACCAGGTGGCCCGACGTCCCAGCTGCCGACGCCGCCATGGATGGGGCGACCGTTGCCTGGAGCTGGTCGCCGCGCAGGAACGTGTTCGTGGCGGGGTCGACGAGTGTGCCGGCCGGTAGGTTGACGCTGCCGGGAATGTGTCCGACGCGCGGGCGTGACCCGGCCGTGCCGGCGAATTCCGCCGGCGGAACGGAGCAGACGAGGGCGGCATCCGCTTTGCCGGCGACGATCGACTCGACGAAGGTTTTGTCGACCCACAGCTCGGGACGCGGGGTGGCCGTGAAGCCGCTGACGACCCGTGGTCGCGTTCCGCCGGTGGCGAACGGGCGGGTCTCGGCGTGCCACTTGGTGAGACCGCCGTCGAGTACGGCGACATCGTCGTAGCCGAAGGCGCGAAACAGCCACCAGATGCGGGCAGCCCACTGTCCCACCACGGCATCGTAAACGACGACGGTCGTGGTGTTGTCGATTCCGACGGATGCCGCGGCCGCTTCAAACAGGGCGGCGCTCGGCCGGGAGAAATCGAATTCACCCGCTGGGTCGGAGAAGACGTCGAACAGGTCAGCGAACACCGCTCCGGGAATGTGCCCCTTGGTGAGGTAGTCGTCACGCCCGCTGAGGTAGCGCGGCCCGGAATCTGAAGGTGCGAGCGCGAGCACGGTGGCGTCGAGAATGACGAGGTGGTCAGAACCGAGATGATCGGCCAGCCACTGCGTAGAGACGACGGGCGACGAGGGAACGGGAGAACTCATGACATAAGGCTAGCGGCGGCCGCCGACACGGGGCAGAACCGGTGCCCGTGCGAGTCATCCGGCGACATACGGCTACCGGGTGGTGGTCCAGTCCAGGTTGATGATCTGCTTGATATAGATGTTCTCGCCGAGCCCGGGAACCGAGGGATTCATGGTGAGCATAAGTTGAACCGGAACGTTGAATCGTTGGGCGATGTCGAAGAACGCGTCGCCCTCGACGACCGTATAGGTGATCAGGGCTCCCGCACCGTCAGCGGTCGTTGTGCCGCGGGCACCCGGTGTGCTGCCCTGGTCGGCGGCGGGTCCCTGCGGCAGGGGCACGGGCTCCGCGTTGGGAACGAGGTCGGGAACCGTTGGGTTGGGAATAAGCGCCGGCTCCTCGGTGGGAACCGGCGACTGCGTCGGTGTCGGCGTGGGGCTCGGGGTGGGCGTAGGGGGCACGCTCGGGGTGATCGTTACAGTGACGGCCGGAGCAGGTTCACCGGCACAGCCAGCCACCGCCACGAGCAGGACAGCGGTAACGATGATGCCCCACGGGCGACGTACGAGTGAGCTGCGAATGGTTCAACCCTTCTTTCTGAGACACGCTGTGCTCGCGTCTATGCGCGCACTCAGTCAGTTTAGGCTGAACGCGTGGTGGCTCATCCGACTCGGTTACCCCCGTTCGGGGTGTTGCGCTTAGCATTCGATGACGTTGACCGCGAGCCCGCCCTCGCTGGTTTCCTTATATTTCGTCATCATGTCCAGTCCGGTCTGCCGCATTGTCTCGATTACGGTGTCGAGTGAAACCAGGTGTGTTCCGTCGCCGTGCAGCGCCAGCCGTGCCGCCGACACCGCCGTCGACGAGGCGATCGCGTTGCGCTCGATGCAGGGAACCTGCACGAGCCCGCCGACCGGGTCGCAGGTGAGCCCGAGGTGATGTTCCATGGCGATCTCTGCCGCATTCTCGACCTGACGCGGCGTTCCGCCGAGCACGGCGCAGAGTGCGCCAGAAGCCATGGCGCACGCGGCTCCGACCTCGGCCTGGCAACCGCCCTCCGCTCCTGAGATCGAGGCGTTGGCCTTCACCAGGGAGCCGATGGCGACGGCGGTGAGCAGGTACCGACGGATACCGGCAGCATCCGCCCCCGGAACGAAACGCAGGTAGTAATGGCCGACAGCGGGAATGATGCCGGCCGCCCCGTTCGTCGGCGCGGTGACGACTCTCCCGCCCGCCGCGTTCTCCTCATTGACGGCGAGCGCGAAGGCGTGCAGCCATTCTGTTGACGTGTCATGGTCGCACAGGGCCAGCCCGTCATATTCTTCCAAGCGGATTCGTACCGCGGACGCCCGGCGCTTGACGTTGAGGCCGCCCGGCAGCACGCCGGTGGTGCTGAGTCCGGCCTCCACGCAGGTGTGCATGGCCTTCCAGATGGCGTCGAGTCCCTCGTCGAGTGCTGCGGCGCCGTGAATCGCTTCCTCGTTACAGCGGGCGACCTCACAGATCGACAGGTCATGGGCTTCGCACAGGGCGAGCAGCTGTGCGCTGGAGTCGTAGGGGAGTGGCTGGGTGACGCGGGTCTGGGCGCTCGAGCGTTCGGTGCCCCGGCGGATGAACCCGCCACCGATCGAATAGAAGGTCTCCTCGAGGAGAGGAACGGAATCTGCCCTGCTGTCGCTCGCATAGGCGGACAGCGTGAGCGCGTTCGGGTGCCCAGGTAGGCGCGTGCGAGGCTCGAAGTGCACGTCGTTGGTATGGATAGGAATGCTGTGCCCGCCGAGCAGGGTCAGGTTGGCACCGTCTTGGATACCGGACCAGGCGGCGCGCACCTGATCGGGGTCGCAGGTTTCCGGGCGTAGGCCGGTCAATCCGGCGAGCACGGCATCGGGCGTACCGTGGCCGAGACCGGTCGACCCCAGAGATCCAAATAGTGAGCAGCGGATGCGCCCCACCGCATTGAGACGCCCGGTTGCCACGAGGTCTTCGGCGAATAGGCGCGCAGCACGCATCGGGCCCACCGTGTGGGAACTGGAAGGGCCGATTCCAATGGAAAACAGGTCCAGGGCTGAGACGTACGCTGTCACGGTCTTCATCGTACGGTACCCAGACGTGGTGGGCAGGGAGTGATACCGGGATTCAACACGGCGCTCAACCCCAAACGCCCCGCACCGTAAAGTGCGAGGCGCTGCCCGAGAGGTCCAGCCGGGGACCCGGCGAGAACGGTCGCTAGGCGATGGTGAACGTGATGGTCGACACGTAGGGGTTGACGGCGGTGGCGCCGACCGCGCCCGAGAAGTTGGAGCGGAAGGTGTTTGCCGGAACGCTCAAGTCGAAGGTCGGGGCGAGGGTGAAGGTGCCCTTGCCGAGAGTCGTGGTGTAGACGAGCGACTGGGCGACATTGCTGATGGTGACGGCCTTGACTGTCGGCGCATCGTCGGAACCGATGCCGGCGGTGATGGTGCCCGGCGTGATGACGAGGTTGGAGGCCGGCAGGGTGCGGGCGGTCGTGTCGACGGTACCCGCTGCGCTGACGAAGTCGGTAGCGCTGGCCGACAACGACCAGGCGCTGTTCGTGCCGCGGGCGTTGGTGATGGTCCACAGGGGCGCGGTTCCGGTGGATGCCTGCGGGTTGACTCCGTCGAGAACGACAGCGCTCATCGCGTTGGGCGCGGTCGGGTCGGCGGTAAGGCTGCCGCCGCTGATGGTCGCGTTTACGGTGTCAGTGTCGGCCTGGGCCGGGGAGAGAGCCACAGCGAACAGGATGCCGGTGGCGACGATGATTCCGGCGGTCTTGGTGAGAGTGCGCATGGTGTGTCCTCTGGGTTGCTACTGGTGGCGCGAGCACGCCAAATAGCGTGTCCACGAAAGTGTGGGAGAAACGGATATCGCAGGCGGTGAACCGAACTCGTTATCCGTTGTAAACGAGTTCCGGTGGCGATGAATCAATACTCACACGGGGGCCGCGCAAATTGGTGGTTCGTCGCGCAGGGTTGAATCAGCGTTAGCTCAAGGTTGGCGCAATGCCCAGGATGGGGCTTAGCACAGGCCGCGAGGCTCTACGAAATGGTGAAAGTGAGAACCGTCACGTAGGGGTTCATTGGCGAGTTTTCGATGGCGCCCGAGTAGTTCGACCGGTACGCGTTGGAGGGAATAATCAGGCTGTACGTCGGCGTCAGCAGGTAGGTACCCCGGTGTGGGCCGGTTGTAGCAATCAGGGTCTGCGGGCTGGTCGACAGCGCAAGCGTCGGTGCCGTGATATCGGTCGCGGCATCGGTATTGGGGCCGGTACTGATGGTGCCAGGGGCGATGCTCAGGTTGTTCACGGGAAGGACTCGGTCTTGGGTTTCGACCGTGCCGGCGGCGCTGGTCGGCGTGGTGGCGCTCACCGAGAGGGTCCACGCAGCTCCGGTGCCGCGCGCATCGATGATGGTCCACAGGCTCGAGACACCCATGGCGAACTGCGGTTGGGTGCCGAGAAGGGTCACCGCTGAAAGCGTCGCGCCCGCGGTGGTCGCGGTGAGGTCACCGACGGTGGGCGCGGGACTGGTGAAACTCGCCGTGCCCACGCTGACGGCGCCGTTGGCGGTTAGCGCGCGTCCGAGGTAGCTGACGCCGGGTCCGATTGAGATCGCCGCCATGCCGATGATCGTTCCGGTAAACGCGGATGCCGCCCCCAGCGACACAGCCCCGGCCACCTGCCAATAGACCCGCGACGCTTGTGCCCCGTTGGTCAGTATGACGCTGCTGCCGGCACCCGTGTTGAAGGCGGCATTCACTTGGATGATGAAGATGGCGTTCGGGTTGCCCTGTCCATCGAGGGTGAGCGTGGTGCTGATGGCGAGGGCGGCAGCAGCCTTATAGACCCCGGAGGTGAGTGTGCGGCCAGCCAGATCGCCGATGACGGTGCCGCTCGCTGGCCTCGCCGCGGAATCCTTGTACGCTGCAGCGAGGTCGACCTGTGCAGCGGCCGCGGCAGCATCGCCGACGTGGATGGTGCCGGTGACTACGTCGGGCGGAAACCCGGTGACCGACGTTCCCGGGCTTACGCCGATGTCCCCGTCGAACGACGAGTCTCCGGTGTTGGCGACCGAGGTGGTCGCAAGGATCGCGTAGGTGCTGGCGCGTCCGAGATCGACCTCCGGATCCGTCGTGAATGTGTTGCTGCCAAGCGTGACGGACCCGTTGCGGGTGAGGGCTCGGCCGGTAAAACTCGAATTGGTGCCCACCTTGATGGCATCCTGGCCGAGAATGATGCCGGAGATCGACGACGATGAACCGATCTGCACCACGCCATCGACCTGCCAGAACACCCGGGACGGCTGCGCGCCATTGATCAGGCGAACGCTGCTACCAGCGCTCGTGGTGAGGGTGCTGTCGAGCTGGAAGATGAAGACGGCGTTCGGGTTGCCCTGCCCGTTCAGGGTCACCGACGAACTGAGAGTCAGAGCGCCAGGTGCGGCGTAGACGCCGGCTTTGTAGGTTTGACCACCCAGATTGCCGCTCAGCGCGGTGGTGGGCTGGCGGGCGCTGGCATCGTCAATGGCGGACTGCAGATCGAGCTGGGCTTGGGCGCTCTCGGCCGTTCCTCGTTGAGTGCTGCCGGTGACCAGGCCGGGCGAGAAGCCGGTCACGTCCGTGCCCGGGCTCACTCCGAGGTTACCGCTGAGGGTCGTTCCTCCGGAATTCAGAACGGATATCCCGGCCAGCACCGAATAACTGCCGGCAGTGCGCAGGTTGAGCGGTGGTTCGGTCATGAAGATGTTTCTGGCCATCGTGATGGCACCGTTTGAGGTCAATGCTCGGCCGATGAAGGTCGTGCCAGCCCCGATGGATATAGCGCCGAATCCGAGTACGTTTCCGCTGAACGAGGAGGCCGCGCCGAGTGTTACCGCGCCGACAACCTGCCAAAACACGTTCGAAGCCTGGGCACCGTTGGTGAGCACGATGCGGCTGGCCGCCGCAGTGTCGAACGCCGCGTCGATTTGAAAGATGAACACTGCCGTGGGGTCATTCTGGGCGTCGAGGGTGAGGATAGTACTCACGGCGAGGGCGGCGGTGGATTTATAGACGCCAGCGGTGAGAGTGCGGCCGGCGAGATCTCCGGAGAGGGTGCCGGTTGGCCCGCGGCCCGCAGCATCAGAGTAGGCCTGGGCGAGGTCGACCTGGGCTGCCATCGCGTGGCCGTCGCCCGCGTGGATGCTGCCGGCTAGGATTCCGGGCGGAAACCCGGTGATCGCTATACCAGGGCTGGTTCCGGCATTGCCGCTCAGTGCGGTGTTGCCGGTGCTCGCAATGGCGTCGGTGGCGAGCACGGAGTAGCTGCCGGCCGTTTTGAGGTCAACCGATGCTGTGGCGGCCTGCGCCGGAGGCTGTGACTCGAGCAAGCCGGAGAGCAGCAGCAGAATCGTGAGCGCCGGGAGGGCGATGAGGTGTGTTCGGCGACCTCCGGCGCGTAGTGAGCGTCGACGAAGTGAAGGGACGGCGGTCATCGCCGTGGTCGACGCAGGGGTGCGTCGGTGTCTAAATCTGCGGGATCGGCAGTGTCGTTCCCTGCGTGGTCTCTCAGGTCGTTCGGAGCGGCGGGCACGGCCCTTGCAACCTGGGCGAGCGCGCGACGCGCGCGTCCTACGAACAGGGTCACGCGCCAGACGGCGAACGCGATCGCCAGCACGAGCAGCAGAATGATGCCGATGATCCACCACGGCACGTAGGTGAAGGAGGCGCTGATCTGCTGGGTACCGGCGTCGGAAACCAGCTGGGCGTCGGCACTGCCGAGTTGGATGAACGCAGCCTGGGGCAGCGTCGCCTCGAGGTTGAGGGTGGAACCGGGGAGGATGCTCTCTGGCGCCCCGAATTGCAGCTCGGTCGTGGCGCCGATCACGCTGTTCAGGCTCAGTCCGGCGGTGGGATAAAGGATGGTGTTGCCGATGTTGTGGATGGGGAGGGTGAACGTTACCGCGTCGCCGGAGCGCTCCCAGCTCAGGGCGCCGTGGTCGAGCTGGGTCGTCGCGGTACCGGCCACGGTGAGGTAAATCCGCACGCCTTGACGCTGGATCACATCCAGTCGCAGTGCCGCATCGCCGTCGGACGTAGTCGTATCACCCTGGATAGGCGGGCTCTGGATGATGATCCCGCCGGCATAGTCACCGGGCGTGGCGGTCAGGGGAACGCTTAGCCGAAACGGCACGGTGAGGTCGGAGTCCGCCGGGATGGTGATCGAACCGGCACCGAGGGTGACCCAACTGCCCACCGCCGTCTGCGCGTCGGCCTGCGCGGCAAGGGCGAAGGCACCTTGCTCAGTGCTCTGCCCGTCGACCGCGTAGTTCAGAAGCGTGACTGGGGCATCCGTGTGGTTGCTGACGATCGCGTTGGCCTCGATCGCGGCACCGGGTGCGAGATTGATGTGAAAGAAGTCTGATTCTAGTTCTGGGCGGATGCCGAGGGTTCCGTCGTCGATAGCGACCGCCGGCGCAGCAACGACGAGGGTCGTCAGAACCGGGGCTAGCACTGCGACGGTCACGAGGAGCGCGAGGCGGAGCAGCAGCCGGGTGCGCGCCGGCCAGAGGTTAGACGAAGATGCGGCCGGAGCGGCGTTCGTTGGGCGACGTTCTGTGGTGGAGCGGGGTGGCATGGGGTGGACCTTTTTTAGTTTCGGGCGTGACCCCCGAAAGAAGTGATCTCGCCATTTTCACACGGGGACTGGCGCTAGTGGCGAGCGAGTCAGTCAGTATTGCCTCAAGGTTGGCGCAGGACCGCGTCAGGCGATCGTGAAGGTCAGAATCGAGACGAAGGGATTCACCACGGATCCGCCGATGGCGCCCGAAAAATTCGATCGGTAAGCGTTGGGCGGAACGCTCAGGCTGAACTCGGGCGTCAGGGTAAACGTGCCTTTGCCGAGGGTGCTGGTCCAGACCAGGGCCTGCGGCCGGCCGGAGACAGCGACGGGCTCGGTCGTGGGAGCAGCATCGGCGCCCTCACTGGAGAGGGCGGTGACGATTCCGGGCGTGATGGTCAGGTTTTCCACGGCAACGGTGCGCTCGATGGTGTCGAGCGTGCCCGGCGCGCTGGTGAAATCAGTGGCACTCACCGACAGGCTCCACGCTGCGCTGGAGCCGCGACCGTTCGTGATGGTCCATTGGGCGGGGCTGCCGACCGAGGTGTGGCCGGAGCGCCCATCCAGAACGACGGGGGTCATCTGGATTGGTGCAGAGACGACGGCCGAGAGTGCTCCGCCGAGAATCGCCGAGCTGATCGTGTCGGAGGAGGTGTCGGCGCTCGCTGATGGCGAGAGAACGACGACCAGGCCGACGGCCAGAACGATACCCGTCAATCCGATCAGACCGAGCTCGGTGTGACCTGCCACGAAAATCCCCCTAGAGATGCCGACGGTTTCGGCACTGACTGACACCTATCGGTACCGACGACCCGAGTCGCAGGACCTTCATAATAACAACTTCACCCCGGCATGGATACCAATACCCGAATGCCCACAAAATAAAAAAAAGGCCGCCTCCCCGAAGAGAGACGGCCTGACGATGATTGCGTCGGCCTAGTGCGTGCGGAAGCGCTGCACGATCGGGCAATCGAACGGGTCTCGAGCGGCGAGACCGACCTTGTTGAGGTAGGCGATGACGATGCCGTAGCTCTCGAAGACGCCCGTTTCGGTGTATTTCACGTCGTGGGAGAGACAGTATTCCTTGGCGATCTCCTGGGCCTTGCGCAGGTGGGGGCGGGCCATGTTCGGAAACAGGTGGTGCTCGATCTGATAGTTGAGGCCGCCCATGTAGTGGTCGATGAAGGTGCCTCCGCGAATGTTTCGGCTGGTGAGCACCTGGCGGCGCAGAAAATCGACTTTACTTTCGGCCGGGAGCTGCGGCATGCCCTTGTGGTTGGGGGCAAAGGAAGCGCCCATGTAGACCCCGAACACCGCCATCTGCACGCCGACGAAGGCGAACGCCATGCCGAGCGGTAGAAAGTAGAAGATGACCGCGAAGTAGGCGATGATGCGCGTCACGAGCATCGTGATCTCAACCCAGCGCTCGCTGACCTTGTTCTTGCCGAAGACGGTCTTGAAACCCTGGATGTGCAGGTTGATGCCTTCGAACATCAACAGCGGGAAGAAGAAGTAGCCCTGCTTGCGAGTGATGATGGCGCCGAGCCGGCTGACTTTCTTGGCGTCTTCTTCACGGAAGACGATGAAGTCTGGTTCGATGTCGGGGTCCTTGCCGATGACGTTCGGCTGGGCGTGGTGACGGCTGTGCTTGGTCATCCACCAGGCGTAGCTGATGCCGACGAAGAGGTTGGCGAGAACGCGGCCCGCTCGGTCGTTGGCTTTGCCGGAGGTGAACACGGCGCGGTGTGAGGCTTCGTGGGCGAGAAAGGCGAACTGGGTGAAGATGAGGCCCAGCGCGGCGGCGATGATCAACTGGTACCAGGTGTCTCCCAGCAGCACGAATCCGACGGCAGCGCCGAGGGTGGCAGCCACGAGGATTGAGAAAACCAGCCAGTAGAAACCGGTGCGGCGGCCGAGAAGACCGAGATTACGCACGGTGTGCAGGAGCGCTGAATATTCTGTGGTGGGGTTTTTCGTGTCTCCACCCGGCCGGGTCCTAATGATGCGGACCGAGGGTGCGGCTAGTGCTTCCGACATGAGGCCTTCCTGAGTCTAAAATTCTCAGCGTTCGGGACTTCTCAGCCGGGAAATGAGCAATTACTCGTGGAGCAGATAGCGGCCAGTCTACGGTCGCGAACTCCCCGTTCGCTCACAATTCACACGTTTTTCTCAGTCATTATATGCCAAAAATGGAATGTATCTGACCGATCTATCGCCAACCTGGCATCCAAATGTGGAGTTGCCAAAACGCGAAGGAAGTCTGCATTCCGGTCCAAACCGGGAAGAAAAATGCCGTAACCAGCAGTGCGACTCCCAGCCCCACGACCACCGCGGTTACGGCGCCCGCCTGCGGTTGGGGGTCATATTCCGGCACCTGCGTATGTGCTGAATGCCTGCGTCGTGGCCGCGCCTGGTCGGGAATTCGCTTGAGGAGCAGCCCGATGACGAAAGTGAGGCCGAGCAGCAGGTATGGCTCGAAGGCGATCGTGTAGAACTGGAAGACCGTGCGGTTCAAATACATCAGCCACGGCAGATAACCGGCGATCATGCCCATCAGGATGAAGCCGACCCGCCACTCGCGATACCGGGCGAGTCGGTAGACGAGGTAGAACACGGCCGCCGTGGCGGCCCACCAGATCAGCGGGTTGCCGACGGACGTGATGGCCTCAGAGCAGCTCTGAAACTGGCAGCCGAATTCTCCCGAGTCCAAGCCGCGGTAATACATGCTGGTTGGCCGAATCATGAACAGCCAGGTGAGTGGGTTCGCCTGATACGGATGCGGTGTGGCCAGCCCCACGTGATAGGTGTACGCAGCGGCCTGGTAGTGCCAGAAGCTTTGGAGCGTGTGCGGCACCCACGCCAGTGGTCCGGTCCAGGCGGCGCCCACCCCGTCAGCCCAGTCGCGATAGTAACCACCCCGGGTGACAAACCAGCCGGTCCAGGAAATTAAGAAAGTGGCGCCGGCGATGGGAACGAGAGTCAGAAACGTGGCGGGGGCCTGTTTGAGGATGGCAGCACTGAGCCAGAATGAGACGCCGTTGCGACGCCGGGCCAGGGCGTCGACGGCGACGAGATAGATGCCGAACGCGGCGAGAAAATACAGGCCTGACCACTTCACCGAACTGGTCAGTCCAAAAGCGAGGCCGGCAGTAAGCAACCACGGCCGCCACCACAGTGCGGGACCCCAGCCGGGGTTGTTTCGCCCCGCGAGCCGGGTCGCGAGACGCGTCGCGTGCCACTCTCGATCCATCAACACGGCGCCGAAACCGAGCAGGGCGAAGAACATCACGAAATTATCGAGTAACGCCACGCGGCTCATGACGATGGCATGCCCGTCGATGGCGAGCAGAAAACCGGCGACCAAGGCGAGTAATCGCGACTGGAACAGTTTCTGCGCCACGAGCATGATGAGCACAACCGCGAGAACCCCAACCACGACCGTCGCCAGTCGCCAGCCCCAAGGATTTCCCGGGCCGAGCAGATTCATGCCGAGCGCGATCAGCCACTTGCCGAGCGGCGGATGCACCACGAAAGAGGGATCCGACGTGTAGATGTCGGTCTGCCCGGCTTCAAACAGCGGGTTGGCGTCAATCGGCCACGTCGATTCGTAGCCGTTGTTGAACAGGCTCCAGGCGTCCTTCACATAGAAGGTCTCGTCGAACACGAGCGCGTGTGGCAGGCCGAGGTTCCACAAACGCAACGCGGCGGCCAGCAGTACTACGGCGAGGTGGCTGCCCCAGCGAACCCATCGACTAGTAGCGAGCACGTCACCATCGTACCGAGCGAGCGAAGAACGAATGTTCGGCTGGTGCTGCGAGAATTGCAGCATGATCATCCTTGCTGCCACCCCGATCGGAAACCTCGGCGACGCTTCCCGGCGCCTCATCGAGACCCTGAGCACGATCACCATCGTGGCGGCCGAGGACACCCGCGTCACCGTGCACCTGCTCAAGGCCCTCGGAATCGAAAATCGGCCAAGACTCATTGCCCTGCACGATCACAACGAACGCGGCAAGGCAGCCGAACTCGTCGAACTGGCCCGCGATGTCGACATTCTGGTGCTCAGCGACGCCGGCATGCCCACCGTTTCTGACCCGGGTTTTCACCTAGTGGATGCCGCGGCCGCGGCTGGCGTACAGGTCACGGCCCTGCCGGGACCCTCGGCTGTACTGACCGCTCTTGCCGTCTCGGGGCTTCCGACGGACCGGTTCACCTTTGAGGGGTTTCTGCCGCGCAAGCACGGCGAGCGGGTCAAACTGCTGCGTGAGCTCGCTGCCGAACGTCGCACCATGGTGTTCTTTGAATCGCCCAACCGTCTTGCCGACTCCCTGACCGATCTGGCCGCAACGCTCGGCGCTGACCGCCGGGTCGTGGTTTGCCGGGAATTGACCAAGTTCTTCGAAGAGGTCAAACGTGGCACGGCGAGCGAACTGGCCGAGTGGGCGGCTGCGGGGGTGCGCGGCGAAATCTGTATCGTCGTTGCGGGCGCGGAAGTGCGGGTATTGGACCTAGCCATGGGGGTAGCGGAGGTGCTGCAGCTGGTGGCCGGCGGCATCCGTTTGAAAGACGCTGCGGCCGACGTGTCGGCCGCCAGCGGGCTCGGCAAGCGTGAACTTTACGAGCAGGCCCTGCAGGCCAGGACGGGCGCGCCGCTGCCGAAACCCGACCGCTCGGCCTTTCCGCTCGGCTGATCCGACACCCCCGGGCGTAACCGGGCCAGACCATAAGCGCTCGCCGCATAAGATGAACGCATGTCCGCAGGTTCTTTCTACATCACCACGCCCATTTTCTACGTGAATGATGTGCCGCACATCGGGCACGCCTACACGGAGGTGGCGGCCGACGTACTCGCGCGCTGGCACCGGCAGTCGGGTGACGACGCCTGGCTACTGACCGGCACCGACGAACACGGCCAGAAGATTCTGCGCACCGCGATCGCGAACGGCGTCACGCCCAAGGAATGGGCCGACCGTTTGGTTGAAACCGCCTGGAAGCCGCTGCTGGAGACCGTCAATATCAAGAACGACGACTTCATCCGCACGACTGACGAACGCCACGAGGTGAACGCGCAGAAGTTTCTCCAGCACCTGCACGATGAGGGTCACATCTACACCGGCGAGTATGAGGGGTACTACTGCGTCGGGTGCGAAGAGTACAAACAGGCCACCGACCTGGTCGACGGCACCGGGGAGTACGTCGGCCAGCCGGTCTGCGCGATCCACTCCAAGCCGGTCGAGCTGCTGCACGAGAAGAACTACTTCTTCAAGATGAGCGCCTTCGCTGACCGGTTGCTTGCCTTGTACGAAGAAAACCCCAATTTCGTGCAGCCGGAGGCGGCGCGAAATGAGGTCATGTCCTTCGTCAAGCGCGGCCTTTCCGACCTGTCGATCTCCCGCTCGAGCTTCGACTGGGGCATCAAGGTGCCCTGGGACCAATCACACGTCGTCTACGTTTGGTTCGACGCTCTACTGAACTACATCACCGCAGCCGGTTACGGTCAAAACGATGAGGAGTTCGCGAGCCGCTGGCCAGCCACGCACATCGTCGGCAAGGACATTCTGCGCTTTCATGCCGTCATCTGGCCGGCCATGCTCATGGCCGCCGGCATCGAGGTGCCCAAGCAGGTTTTCGGCCACGGCTGGCTACTGGTCGGCGGCGAGAAGATGAGCAAGTCCAAGCTCACCGGAATCGCCCCGAGCCAAATCACCGACACGTTCGGCTCCGACGCCTTTCGTTATTACTTCATGCGCGCCATCAGCTTCGGCCAGGACGGCTCGTTCAGCTGGGAAGACCTCTCGGCCCGGTACCAGTCCGAGCTTGCCAACGGCTTCGGTAACCTCGCCTCCCGCGTGATCGCCATGGTGGTGCGCTACTGCGACGGCATCGTGCCCGTCGGCGGAGAGCTTTTGGCCGCCGACCTTGCGATCGCGGCGACCGAAAAGCGGGTGACGGATGCCGCTGGTGCCTTCATCGAGACCCTCGCCATCCACGACGCCCTGGCCAGCGTGTGGGAACTCGTCGATGAGCTCAACGGCTACATCACCCTGCAGGAGCCGTGGGCGCTCGCCAAGAGCTCCGAAACGCGAGCGCGACTGGAAACAGTGCTGCACACCGCCGTACGCGGACTCGGCACCCTCACCGTGCTGCTCTCGCCGGTCATCCCCATCGCCACCGCCAAACTGTGGACCGCTCTCGGCGGCGACGGCGCCCTCGCAGACCAGCGCGTCGACCGAGCCTGGGAATGGGCAGGCGGCTCCCAGGTGAGCCCGCTCGAACCACTGTTCCCGCGCATCGAATCGATCGTGGAGCCAACCGATGGCTAGCGACTCGCTGGCCGGGCTCGACGGAGGCGTCGACGGTTACGGCAGCGCTATTCGCCGCCGCGAGAACACCGCACGCCGCGACCTGAGCTACCCGCCACTGCCGGAGCCGCTCACGGTGCCCGTCTACGACAACCACACCCATCTCGAGATCGCCGACGGCGAGTATCCGCTCAGCTATCGGGAACAACTCGACCGCGCCTCGAGCGTTGGCGTTCGCGGTGTCATCCAGGTCGGCGGCGACGTCGAAACCTCACGCTGGTCGGCCGCCGCGGCACTGAACGAACCGCGCATGCTCGCCGCCGTCGCGATCCACCCCAACGAGGCGCCTGCTCTTGAAGAAGCCGGCACCCTCGACGACGCCATCGCCGCGATCGACGAACTCGCCGGGCAGCCGCGCGTGGTCGCCGTCGGCGAGACCGGACTTGACTTCTTTCGTACTCCCGAAGCGGGTCGCGCCGCCCAGTTTCGCTCCTTTGAGGCGCATATTCGCATCGCCAAGAAGAACAACCTCGCGCTGCAGATTCACGACCGCGATGCCCACGAGGCTGTGATCGAAACGCTGCTCAAGGTCGGCGCCCCCGAACGAACCGTCTTTCACTGCTTCTCTGGCGACGCCGACATGGCCCGAATCTGTGCCGCGCGAGGCTGGTACATGTCCTTTGCCGGTAATGTCACGTTCAAAAACGCCGACAACTTGCGGGCCGCCCTGTCCGCCGCCCCGCGCAACCTGCTGCTGGTCGAAACGGATGCCCCGTTCCTCACCCCGCTGCCCTACCGCGGCCGCCCCAATGCGCCGTACCTGCTGCCCAACACGCTGCGCGGCATGGCCGCTCACCTCGAAACGGATGTCTCCCTGCTCTCCGCTCAAATCACCGCCAACACGGAGCTGGTCTACGGTCGCTGGGATGCGGAGCCGGTCACCGCGGCCCATGATGTTCCGCGCCCAGACCAGGCCCCCCCTGGACGTCTCGCATGACCGACGGAACCGCTGAGGAGGCGAAACCCGTCAAGACCCTTCTCGGACCCGCCGAGATTCGCGACCTCGCCGAGATGCTCGGCGTCAATCCGACCAAGAAGCTCGGCCAGAACTTCGTCATCGACGGCAATACTGTGCGGCGCATCGTGAAGGTCGCCGCCGTCGCACCCGGTGACACCGTCGTCGAGGTCGGCCCCGGCCTCGGCTCGCTCACGCTCGGCATGCTCGAGATCGGTGCGAGCGTCGTCGCCGTCGAAATCGACGACCGCTTGGCCGAGCAGTTGCCACTGACCGTCGAACTCATGCAGCCGGACGCCCAGCTCACCGTCATTCGCGCCGACGCCCTGAAGATCACCGAGCTGCCCGGCGATCCCACCCGGCTCGTCGCCAACCTGCCCTATAACGTCTCGGTACCGGTGCTGCTCTACCTGCTCGAACACTTCTCGTCGATCCGAGCCGGTGTCGTCATGGTGCAGGCCGAGGTCGGCGAACGTCTCGCTGCCCCGCCCGGTAACAAGATCTATGGAAGCCCGAGCGTCAAAGCCGCCTGGTACGGCGACTTCCGCACCGCCGGCAAGGTGAGCCGGCAGGTATTCTGGCCAGTTCCGAACGTTGATTCGATCCTGATCGCCTTCGAACGCCGCGCGGCACCGCTGGAATCCGAAGAACTGCGGCTCAAGACCTTCGCGCTTGTCGACGCGGCTTTTCAGCAGCGACGCAAGATGCTGCGGCAATCCCTGTCGGTCGTCCTCGGGGACTCGGCGGCGGCGGCCGCCGTGATGAGCGCGGCGGGTATCGACCCGACGACGCGGGGAGAGCAGCTCACCGTTCATGACTTTCTCGCTATCGCCCGGGTCTGGCCCGAGAACTAGAAAACAGTTCTATCTTCGGCAGCCGTGTTTTCTGCGGGAAAGTCGCGCGGCGAACATCCACTTCACTGGCGCGTCAGCGTCTGGCCGTGGACGCCGACATAGCGCGGGCTCAGGCGGCAGCATCGGCGTTGCTGGTACTGCCGCGTCGCTAGCGGCTGAGCGGCTGGGCTAAGTTAAAAGCATGATGACGTCCGCCGGTACCACCGTTGTGCACGCGCGGGCCCCCGGCAAAGTCAACGTCTTCCTCAAGGTCGGCGCCGTAATGGAAGACGGTTACCACGACCTCGCGACCGCCTACCAGGCCGTTTCGCTGTTCGAAGAGGTCAGGGCCAGCCCGGCCTCCGACTTCTCCGTCGAGTTCAGCGGCAGCATCGATACTTCCGGCCTCGCCGTCGGCGGCACCAACCTTGTTATCAAGGCTGCTCGGGCCCTTGCCCGCAAGGCCGGCTACCGCGGCGGCGTGCACCTCGAGGTTGAAAAGAACGTTCCGATCGCCGGCGGAATGGGCGGTGGCTCGGCCGATGCCGCAGCTACCCTGCTCGCCTGCGACGCCCTCTGGGGCACCAGCGCCAGCAAGGACGAACTCCTCGCCATTGCCACCACGCTCGGCGCCGACGTACCGTTCTCGTTCACCGGCGGCACCGCCATCGGTACCGGCCGGGGCGACCAGCTCAGCCCGGCACTGGCCAAGGGCAAGTTTCAATGGGTGCTCGCCCTCGCCGACTTTGGAATGTCGACTCCCGGGGTGTTTCATGAGCTCGACCGGCACCGCGACCGCCACGCCCAGGACATCTTTCCGGCGGAACACCAGCCCAGTGTCGACGCGAACGTGCTGCAGGCGTTGCGAGCAGGCGACCCGCATATGCTCGCCGACGTGCTGCATAACGATCTGCAGGCCCCCGCGCTGCACCTCGCCCCGGGCCTCGGTAAGGTGCTACAGCTTGGCGAAGAAAACGGCGCCCTCGCCGGTATCCTCTCGGGTTCAGGGCCGACCGTGGCTTTTTTGGTAGCGGATGCCGACAGCGCGCTCGAATTGCAGGTCGCGCTCTCGGCCAGCCGTTTGCGCGTCGTGCGCGCCACCGGCCCGGTGCACGGCGCCCGCCTCATCAACGACTAGCCTCCTGCGGGCATAACTCCTGCAATCTGCCGGACAGTGGCGAAACGCCCGCGTTATTTCGGGGGAGCTACGAAGCACGGTGGCAAATTGCAGGAGTTATGCTCGCTGATCCGGGGGCTGCGGCCGTGCCGTAAACTTGGAGGCTATGGCACATCTTCTCGGGGCTGAGTCCCTGCACCTCGAATTTCCCACCCGCGTCATCTTCGACAGCGTCACTGCCGGCCTCAACGAGGGCGACCGCATCGGCGTCGTCGGTAAGAACGGCGACGGCAAGTCAACCCTCATGCGCCTGCTGGCCGGCCGTATGGAACCCGATGAGGGGCGGGTCACGCGGCGTCGCGGTGTCACGATCGGAATGCTGGACCAGTCCGATGACCTTGCCTCGGGCCAGACCGTCGGCCACACCATCGTCGGCGGCATCGAGGAACACGTCTGGGCGGGCGACGCCAAGGTGCGCGACGTCATCGGCGGCCTGGTGCGCGACATTCCGTGGGATGCCCTCGTCGACGACCTCTCCGGTGGCCAGCGCCGCCGGGTGGCCTTGGCTGCCGTTCTCATCGGCGACTACGACGTGATCTTTCTGGACGAGCCCACCAACCACCTCGACGTAGAGGGCATTTCCTGGCTCGCCGGCCACCTCAAGACGCGTTGGGCCGCGCAGAGCGGCGGGCTCGTGGTCGTCACCCACGACCGGTGGTTCCTCGACGAGGTCTGCAACATCACCTGGGAGGTGCACGACCGCCTCATTGAGCCCTTCGAGGGTGGCTACGCCGCCTACATCCTTCAGCGTGTGGAGCGCGACCGCATGAGTTCCGTCGTCGAATCCAAGCGCCAGAACCTCATGAAGAAGGAACTGGCCTGGCTGCGCCGCGGCGCCCCGGCCCGCACCGCGAAGCCCAAGTTCCGCATCGATGCCGCGAACGTGCTGATCGAAAACGAGCCGCCGCCCCGCGACACCGTCTCGATGCAGTCCATGGCCATGCAGCGCCTCGGCAAGGACGTCGTCGACCTCATCGACATCGGCGTGAAGTTCGGTGAGAAGACCGTTCTCAATGACATCACCTGGCGCATCGCGCCGGGGGAGCGCACCGGCATCATGGGCGTCAACGGTGCCGGCAAGTCCACCCTGCTGAACCTGGTGGCTGGCACCCTGCAGCCTACGACCGGCCACGTGAAGCGCGGCAAGACCATCAAGGTCGCCGTGCTCACCCAGCAGCTGTTCGAACTCGATGAGATTCGCAATGACCGCGTCAGCGACGTCATCGGCCGGCAGAAGACCAGTTACATGGCCGGTGGCAAGGAGATCACGCCGGGGCAGATGCTCGAACGTATGGGCTTTCTCAGCGCCCAGCTCACCACCCAGGTCAAGGACCTGTCCGGTGGTCAGAAGCGTCGCCTGCAGCTGCTGTTGATCGTGCTCGACGAACCCAACGTGCTCATTCTCGACGAGCCCACCAACGACCTCGACACCGACATGCTCGCCGCGATGGAAGACCTGCTCGATTCCTTTCCCGGCACCCTGCTGGTGGTTTCGCACGACCGGTATCTCATCGAGCGCGTCACCGACAACCAGTACGCGGTCATGGACGGCGGTTTTCGCCACCTGCCCGGCGGCGTTGACCAATATCTCGAGGTGCGCCGCAAAGCCGTGTCCGGCCCGGCTTCCGGAACCCCCGCGGATGCCGCCGGCGCGCACAAGAAGATCCCCACCCTCGGCGGCGCTGAACTGCGCAACGCCCAGAAGGAGCTCGGATCGATCGACCGCAAGGTGGTCAAGCTGCAGGAGCGCATCGCCCAGAAGCATGAGAAACTCGCCACCCACGACCAGTCCGATTTTGCCGGTCTCAGCGAGCTCGGCGTGAAGCTGACCGAACTCGAAGAGACCATCGCCACGCTCGAAACGCGCTGGGTCGAACTTACTGAGCTGATCGAGAGCTAGCGTCGCAGAAGCTGTGACGCAGTGTGTCGGAACGGCCCACGCGTCGCAGCTTCGGCACGTATCGTTAGTAAGTGCCTCGCAGAGCTGCGGCACAGACCCCCACCCCCAATACCCACGGTTGATCTGTGCCCAAATAATCGCTGTGCCCATAATCGCCATCGGCGCTCTCGGGGAATTCACACAGCGAAAGAGAACCTCCATGAACAAGCCACGTTCCCTCAAGAAGTCCGTATTGGCCGCACTAGCGATTCTGCCGCTTGCGGCACTGCTGGCCGGGTGTGCAGGCGCTGCTGGTGATGAAGATGTCGTGAAAATCGGTGTCGTCGACGAGAGCGAACCGTACTGGGGCGTGTTCAAGGAAGCTGCAGCCGACGCGGGGATCACGGTCGACCTGGTCAACTTCGCCACCTACGCGCAGCCGAACCCCGCCCTGACCGCCGGCGAAATCGACCTCAATCAATTTCAGACCATCGTCTACCTCGCCAACTACAACGTGGCGAGCAGCCAGGACCTCTCGGCAATCGGCGCCACAGCAATCTACCCGCTGGGTCTCTACTCCACGCAGTACACCAGCGTCGAAGAGATTCAAAAGGGCGACACGGTCGCCGTGCCCAATGACGAGAGCAACATGGCCCGCGCCCTCGTCGTACTCCAGTCAGCCGGTCTGATCGAGCTCACCGATGGCGGCACGATTTCGTCGTCGCTCGACGATATCGACACCGCTGCCTCACGGGTGAAGGTGACGGCTCTCGACGCGTCGCTCACGACGGCCTCGCTGCCCGACGTCGCCGCCGCGATCGTCAACAACGAGTTTGTTGGAAAGGCCGGGCTCAGTTTCTCGGACGCCATCGCTCAGGACGATCCGGCCGATGCCAAATCCGTGCCCTATGCCAACGTCTTTGCCGCGCGCGCCGAGGACAAAGACAACGCGACGTACCAGAAGCTCGTCGAGATTTACCAGACCACGAAGGCCGTTCAGGATGGCGTTCGCGAAGCTTCCGGCGACACGGCTGTGCTGTTGACGACCCCCGTTTCCGAGCTTGAAGCATCGCGCGTCATGGTCGAGGCAGACACTAAGGCTCAGAAGTAAGCTTCAGCTTCACCGCGTGAGCAGTTTCGGTTTTTTCTGAGATTTACGGTCAGTAGCCGAGACTGTTCGTTCGTGTTCCCGGCACGAAATTACGACATATCAGTAACAAGAAGGTTTTTGAGGAACAACGGATGGCTCTAGTAAGCCTGAGGAATGTCAGCAAGGTGTACCCGCCCGTGAGTAAGGGTGCACCGAGCGTCACGGCGATCGACTCGGTCAGTCTCGACGTGGAGGCCGGCGACATCTATGGGATCATCGGATATTCCGGTGCCGGTAAAAGCACACTTGTGCGACTCGTGAATGCTCTCGAACATTCAACGAGCGGCGAGATCATCGTGAACGGGCAGAACATCGCCGTGCTGCCGGAGCGCGCCCTGCGCGAGGTGCGCCTCGGCATCGGCATGATTTTTCAGCAGTTCAACCTGCTCGGCTCTCGCACCGTGGCCCGCAACGTGGCCTATCCGCTCGAAGTGGCCGGGTATCCCAAAAAGCAGCGCGCCGCCCGGGTGGCGGAACTGCTCGACTTTGTGGGCCTTTCTGATAAGGCCAAGTCGTTTCCCGACCAGCTTTCCGGAGGCCAGAAGCAGCGGGTGGGCATCGCCCGCGCCCTCGCCACCCAGCCGAGCATCCTGCTCGCTGACGAAGCCACGAGCGCCCTCGATCCGGAGACGACGCACGAGGTGCTCGCGCTGCTGAAACGGGTGAATGCGGAATTCGGGGTCACCATTATCGTGATCACCCACGAAATGGACGTCATCCAGACCATCGCGACCAAGGTCGCCGTGATGGACCAGGGCCGGGTCATCGAGCGCGGACCGGTCTTTGACGTGTTCTCGAACCCGCAAGCCGCGGCATCCGCTCGCTTCGTCTCGACCGTGGTCAAGGGGGTACCGTCTGCGGCCGAACTCGCCGTGCTGCGCGAGCGGCACACGGGCCGCATCGTGACGCTCGCCTTCCGCGACAGCGCGGTTGACCAGACGGCCGTTTTCGGTGAGCTCTCACGGGCCGGAGTGGCGTTCGAGGTCGTCTACGGCGGCATCAATGAGATCCAGGGGCGCCCGTTCGGGCATCTCACGCTCGCTCTTTCCGGCGTCGATCCGGTCATCGACCAGGTACTCGCCCACATTCGAACGCTCACGACCGTCACGGAGGTGCGCTGATATGGATGCACTCATCGACCTGCTGCCCGAACTGTGGACAGCGACCTACGAGACCCTGTATATCGTCGCGATGACCCTGTTCTTCGGTGGTCTCGGCGGACTACTGGTGGGTCTCGGGCTCTACCTGACCCGAGCCGGCAGCATCCTGGAGAACAAGCCGTTGTTCTTCGTGCTCAATCTGTTGGTCAACTTCATTCGCCCGATTCCGTTCATCATCTTTCTGGCCGCGGCGCAACCGCTGGCCCGGGCCGTCACTGGCAGCGGCATCGGCAACAACGCGATCATCTTCACGATCGCTCTCGCAGCATCCTTCGCCATGGCTCGCATCGTGGAGCAGAACCTGCTCACCGTGACGCCCGGCGTGATCGACGCCGCGCGCAGTGTCGGTGCCGGGCCGATTCGTATCATCTTCACGGTATTGCTCCCCGAGGCGCTCGGGCCGCTGATTCTCGGCTATACGTTCATCTTTGTCGCGCTGGTGGATATGTCGGCCGTTGCCGGTTACGTCGGTGGCGGAGGCCTCGGTAATTTCGCGCTGCTCTACGGCTACCGCCAGTTCAACCCCATCGTGACCTGGGCGGCCGTGCTGCTGATCATCGTGCTGGTGCAGTTCGTGCAGTTCTTCGGTAACTACCTCGCGCGCAAGGCCCTTCGCCGGTAGCGGTGGCTAGTCGAAGTCGAGGCTGAGCTTGCGCAGCAGGCCGGCCAGCCGGTCCTGATCGGTCACCGAGAGGGTGTCGAGCAGCTCGGCCTCGGCGTCGACGAGCCGGGTGATGGCGGCATCCACACGGGTCAGACCGGCCGGGGTCATGCCCACGAGGATGCCGCGGCCGTCGTTGGGCGCAGAGCGGCGCTTGACCAGATCGCGGTCGACGAGACGGTCGATGCGGTTAGTCATGGTGCCGCTGGAAACAAGTGTCTGCTGCAAAAGGGCTTTCGGGCTCAGCTCGTAGGGGGTTCCCGCGCGGCGCAGCGCCGAGAGCACATCGAACTCCCACGACGCGAGCTCGGAGCGGGAGAAGGCCGTGCGACGGGCCCGGTCGAGGTGCTTGGACAATCGAGCGACTCGGCTGAGTACCTGCAGCGGCGCAAAATCAAGATCGGGCCGTTCACGCAGCCACGAATCGACGATTCGGTCGACTTCATCATGGCCAGGCATTGCTCCATTATCCCGCTTTTCCGGGGGTTTCTTCGCGCAGAAGCCCCGAGAGGGTGCCAGCGGCGTCGCGGACCGCCAGAATCTGGCAGACTTGACTGGTTGCTGGCTCCGGCCGGCATGGTCCGCCATAGTGTAACGGCAGCACGGCAACCTTTGGAGTTGTTCGGTCCAGGTTCGAATCCTGGTGGCGGAGCCCTCACTTTCTCTCCCGAATGCGTTAGGAAACCTGTGACAGACGCCCGCCTCGCCATCATCGTGTTGGCCGCCGGCCAGGGCACCCGCATGAAGTCCAGCCTGCCGAAGCTGCTGCATCCGCTCGCCGGAGTGCCGATCGTCAGCCATGTGCTGGCCACCGCGCGCGCCCTCGATGCCGCGCATGTCGTGACCGTCGTGCGGCACGAACGTGACCTGCTCGCCGCCGTCGTGGCCGAAGACCTGCCGGGAAGTACCATCGTCGATCAGGATGAGATTCCCGGCACCGGCCGCGCCGTCGAACAGGCCGTCGCCGCGCTTCCCGATGATTTCGACGGTGACGTGCTCGTCATCAACGGCGACGTGCCGTTGCTGAACGCTGCAACCCTCGCCTCGTTCATCGCCTCCCACCGCAAGGGCGCAGCGGCGGGAACCGTGCTGTCCGCCTACCCGGACGATGCGACCGGCTATGGGCGCATCATCCGCTCGGTCGAGGGTGCGTTCGACCGCATCGTCGAGCAAAAAGATGCGACGGATGCCGAACTGGCCGTCACCGAGATCAACGCGGGCGTCTACCTGTTCGGCCTGGCCGCGCTGCGCGTGCAGTTGGCGCAGCTGACCACCGCGAACGCGCAGGGTGAGAAATACCTCACCGATGTGATCGAACTGCTGCGCCGGGCCGGCTCCGAGGTGAGCGCCGTTCCCGTCGCCGACGCCTGGATCGTGGCCGGCATCAACGACCGCGCCCAGCTGGGCGACACCGCCCAGAAGCTCAACGCCCTGATCGTGCGCGGCTGGCAGCTCGCCGGCGTGACCGTGCAAGACCCGGCCACCACCTGGATCGACCTGAAAGCCGTGCTCGCGGCCGACGTCACGGTGCTGCCCGGCACCCAGATCATCGGGGCCACAGTGGTGGCATCTGGCGCCATCATCGGACCCGACACCACCCTGCGCGACTGCGAGATCGGCGAAGGCGCCCGCGTGAATCGCACTGACGCGACCCTCGCGGTGATCGAGGCTCGGGCGTCTGTCGGGCCATTCTCGTACCTGCGCCCGAACACCGTACTCGGCGCCGACGG
Source organism: Cryobacterium sp. Hb1 (assembly GCF_004403585.1). Classification (NCBI taxonomy): domain Bacteria; kingdom Bacillati; phylum Actinomycetota; class Actinomycetes; order Micrococcales; family Microbacteriaceae; genus Cryobacterium; species Cryobacterium sp. Hb1. Next base: position 140,731 of record NZ_SOHI01000037.1, read on the forward strand.
TAAAATCGGAGCCTTCGTCGAGACCAAGAACGCGCAGATCGGCGCCGGCAGCAAGGTGCCCCATCTGAGCTACGTGGGCGATGCCACGGTTGGCGTGGGGTCGAACATCGGTGCCGGAACAATCTTCGCCAACTATGACGGCGTGGCCAAACACCACTCGGCGATCGGCTCGCACGTGCGCACCGGGTCGCACAACGTGTTCGTCGCGCCGATTACAATTGGGGACGGGGCGTACACGGGGGCTGGCACAGTCGTTCGCAAGAGCGTTCCGGCCGGCGCACTGGCCATCAACGTGGCGCCGCAACGCAACATGGACGGCTGGGTTCACGTCAACCGTCCGGGCACAGCCGCGGATACAGCGGCGGCAGCAAGTCTGCGCCCCACAAGCAGCGAAAAGACTGGAGAATAAGTGTCGGAAATTAAGTCCAGTGGCGACAAACGACTCGTACTGGTATCGGGGCGAGCGCACCCGCAGCTCGCTCTCGACATTGCCACGGAGCTTGGTTCAGAGCTGCTCCACACCGATGCACGCACCTTCGCCAACGGCGAACTGTATGCCCGGTTCGACGAGAGCGTGCGCGGCTCGGATGCGTTCGTCATCCAGTCCCACACCGCGCCGATCAACGAGTGGCTGATGGAACAGCTCATCATGGTCGACGCGCTCAAGCGGGCTTCCGCCAAGCGCATCACCGTCGTCGCACCGTTCTACCCCTACGCCCGGCAGGACAAGAAAGGTCGCGGTCGCGAGCCGATCTCGGCTCGCCTGGTCGCCGACCTGTTCAAGGTCGCCGGCGCCGATCGCATCATGTCGATCGACTTGCACGCCGCCCAGATCCAGGGCTTCTTCGACGGTCCCGTCGACCACCTGTTCGCCATGCCGGTGCTCTTGGAGCACTTTCGCGAGAAGCTCGACCCGGCCACCCTCACCGTGGTTTCGCCCGACATGGGCCGCGTGCGCGTCGCCGATATCTGGAGTGACCGGCTCGGTGTGCCGCTCGCCATCATCCACAAGCGACGAGACCCGCTCGTTCCCAATCAGGTCTCCGTGCACGAGATCGTCGGCCAGGTGAGCGGTCGCGTCTGCCTCATTGTCGACGACATGATCGATACCGGTCGCACCATTGCCTTGGCCGCCGAGGCCCTGCGCGAGGCTGGCGCCATCGGCGTCGTCGTCGCCGCCACCCACGCCGTGTTCAGCGACCCGGCCGTAGACATGCTGCAGAACCCGGCCATCAGCGCCGTCGTCGTCACCGACACGCTACCGATCCCGCCGGAGAAGCGCTTCCCAACCCTCACCGTGCTGCCGATCGCGCCACTGCTGGCTCGCGCTATCCACGAGGTCTTTGATGAGGGTTCGGTCACCTCGATGTTCGACGGTGCCGCATAGGGCGTAGCTCACGCGGCCACGTACGCGGCTGAAGTAGGGAGGCGGTGGCTACGGCCATCGCCTCTTCTAATCTCACCGCGTCGAAAGACCGAACTGCACGACCCATCGGTGCGGACCCGTCGAAAGCCACGGCTCGATGGCGCCGACGAAGATGAAAGGTCGCTACGAGGGGGTGCCCGGAGTGATCTGGCGCGGAGCGGAGGGAATGATCCCGAGCGGTGTCACGAAGGTGTCGCGCTCGTTCTGGTCGACGGCGTAGCACTGCCAGCCGAAGCCGCCGGGACCGGCTAGGTCGAAGCGAGCGTCGAAGTCGACCGCAAAGGGATAATACTGGGCGACTGCGGTCGCACAGGCGTTGGCGGCAGTGCCGGAGGCGACCCGCATGGTGGTGAGTATGCCCGGCACAATCAGGGCGATCAACCCGAGCACGACGACGATCCTCAAAATGGACGCGAAATGTTTGCCGCGCAGCGGGCGGTAGTTATCGTTCGGCTCGTAGCCGGAAAGCTCGGGGTGATCATCAGTCATAAGTAGTGTCATTCTTCCAGACCCTCGTGTGAAGTGACTGGTTAACCCAAGCCGGCCGGTGGCATCCGCTCTGCCCGACGGGGGTGAGCGGATGCTGCCGGCCGGCAACACGGACGGTCAGTGCGTGGACGCCTCAGTGACGATCTCGGTGCGGTCGCCGGACCACAGGGTGTGGAAGGTTCCGGGCATGTCGACTCGGTGATAGGTGTGCGCTCCGAAGAAGTCGCGCTGTCCCTGCACCAAAGCGGCGGGAAGCCGCTCACTTGCAAGCGAGTCGAAGTAGCTCAGGCTGGCACCGAAGCCGGGAACCGGGATGCCCGAGAGCGCGGCGGTCGAGACGACGCGGCGCCAGGCTGCCTCACCGGCGGCGACGGCCTCGGCGAAGTACGGGTCGACAAGCAGGCTCGAGATCGACGGGTCGTTATCGTAGGCGGTCACGATGCGGTTGAGGAACTGGGCGCGAATGATGCAACCGCCACGCCAGATGGTAGCGATGGCGCCCTTGTCGATGTTCCAGTTGTACTTGGTCGCCCCAGCGATGATCGCGTCGAAACCTTGCGCGTAAGCGACGATCTTCGACGCGTAGAGCGCCTGGCGCACGTCTTCCTGGAAGGTGTGGCCGACGACGGCGATTTCGGGCCGTGCGGTGATGCTGGCACGCACCGGTCCGCGCTGCTCGGGGTGGCTTGAGACGGCGCGAGCGAAAACCGCCTCGGCGATGCCACCGACCGGAACGCCGAGGTCGAGGGAATTCTGCACAGTCCAGACCCCGGTTCCTTTGGAGCCGGCCTCGTCGAGCACGACGTCGATGAACGGCTGGCCGGTTTTGGCGTCGACCTGGCGCAGAATCTCCGCGGTGATTTCGATCAGGTAGCTGTTGAGCTCCCCGTCGTTCCAGTCCGTGAAGATATCGGCGATGGCTTCGGGGGAGTGCCCGCCGACCTTGCGCAGCAGGTCGTAGGCCTCGGCGATGAGCTGCATGTCGGCGTATTCGATGCCGTTGTGGATCATCTTGACGAAGTGGCCGGCGCCGTCGGTGCCGATGTGGGTGACGCAGGGCACGCCGTCGACGACGGCGGCGATGGATTCAAGAATGGGTCCGAGGGTCTTGTACGCCTCGACCGAGCCGCCGGGCATGATGCTCGGGCCGTTGAGGGCGCCCTCTTCGCCACCGGAGATACCGGCGCCGACGAAGTTTATGCTTTTGGCGCTTTGCTCTTTTTCGCGACGGATGGTGTCGGTGAAGTCGGCGTTGCCGCCGTCGACGATGATGTCGCCGGGTTCGAACAGCTCAGAGAGCTGAGAGATGACGGCGTCGGTTCCGCGTCCGGCCTGCACCATGATGATGGCGGTGCGCGGCTTGGTCAGCGAGGCGACGAAATCGGCGATGTTCTCGGAGGCGACAAAATTCGCCTCGGGGTGTTCTGTCGTGAGTAAACGGGTGCGTTCGGGGGAACGGTTGTAGACCGCGACCGTGTTTCCTTCGCGGCCGGCGAGGTTGCGGGCCAGGTTGGAACCCATCACCGCCAGACCGACGACACCGATATTTGCCTGTGCTTGCCGTGACTCTGACACGTTTTCTCCTTCGGGGCTGCGTTGAACAGACCATCTACGAGTTTAGCGCATGGGCCTGAATGGTCCCACAAAGGGGGGATACGCACGATTTCAAAGAAACAGATATAAATGTTAGCTTGATAGTTGTAATCAGATTTAATGCGTGCTCGTCGCGCCGTGATCCGATGTAATGAAGCAGCGGCCGTCGGAGGAACACCATGCCTGATCACTTTCACATTCCCGTCGTCGTGATGGGTGTTCAGGGCTGTGGTAAGTCCACTGTCGGCCTCGCCCTGGCGCAGGCCCGCGGCCTGCGTTTTCTCGACGGTGACGACCTGCACAGCGTGGCCGCGCGTACCAAGATGGCGTCCGGGCATCCGCTTACCGATGAGGATCGCCTGCCGTGGCTCACCCGCATCGCCGAGACGATAGCGAATGCCGTTGCCCAGGGTGAACCCGTTGTCGTCGCCTGCTCCGCCCTCAAGCGCAGCTACCGCGATCTTCTGCGCGCCTTCGTGCCGACGCTCGTCTTCGTCGAGCTTTACGGCAGCCGGGAGCTCATCGCCGAGCGCCTCACCCACCGCAACCACGAATACATGCCACCCGGACTGCTCGACTCGCAATTTGCGACGCTCGAACCTCTCGCGGCCGACGAAGCGGGACTCCGCGTCGACCTCATCCACACCCCCGACGAACTCGTCGGCTTGATCCACAAAGGGATAGCTCACTGATGACCGATCTTGAAATGAACTGGGTGCTCGGCACCCCCGCTTTGCTCGGTGTTGCCGCCGGCGCGATCGCGGTGCTCCTCGTGCTCATTATGAAGTTCAAGGTGCACGCGTTCCTGTCGCTGATCATCGTGAGTCTGCTGACCGCGGTCGCCACCGGAATTCCGACCGCCCGTCTCATGCCCACCCTGCTTGAAGGCTTCGGCGGCACCCTGGCCGGGGTCGCCCTGCTCGTCGGCCTGGGTGCCATGCTTGGCCGAATGCTGGAAACCAGCGGTGGAGCGCAGGTGCTGACGGATGCCCTGATCACCAGGTTTGGAGAACGGCGCGCGCCGATCGCACTCGCCGTTGCGTCGCTTATGCTCGGTTTTCCGATCTTTTTCGACGCCGGCCTGGTCGTCATGCTGCCGATCATCTTCGCCGTCGCCCGTCGCCTCGGCGGATCGTTCCTCGGCTATGCGTTTCCGTCGGCCGTGGCTTTCTCGGTGATGCACATCTTCGTGCCACCGCACCCGGGGCCCGTCGCGGCGACCGGCCTGCTCGGTGCCGACGTGGGACTCGTTTTGATCTTCGGTCTTCTGGTCGCTCTGCCCACCTGGTACGTCGTCGGCCACCTGTTCGGTGGGTATGTCGGTCGCAAGTACGACATTCCCGTGCCGGCCATACTGCGCGGCAGCACCGGTGACTTCACCGAGTTCGCCTCCGCGCCCCGCGTCGGCATCATCATGACGCTGCTCCTGCTGCCGATCGGACTGATCTTTCTCAACACCGGTCTGAACATGGCGGCAACCGCCGGGCTCGTCTCCCTTGACGATGCCTGGGTGCAGGTCCTGCGTGCCATCGGCGAGACCCCGGTCGCCCTGCTCATCACCGTGGTGCTTGCCATGGCCCTGCTGGGCTGGAAAAAACGCAAGTCGGCCACCCTCGTAGAATCCGTTGTGGACAGCGCGCTCGGCCCGGTCTCAGCCGTCATCCTCATCACCGGCGCCGGCGGAATGTTCGGCGGCGTGCTCCGCGCCAGCGGCATCGGCACTGCCTTGGCCGAATCGCTTGACGCAATCGGTCTGCCCGTCATCGTGGCCGGTTTTGTGATCGCCGCACTTGTGCGCATCGCGCAGGGGTCGGCCACGGTGGCCCTGACCACCACAGCGGCGCTTCTGCAGCCGGTCGTGATGGGCAGCCCCGCGTTCAACCCGGTCGAACTCGCCGCCATCGTGCTGGCCCTCGCCGCCGGGTCGGTTTTCGCTGGGCACGTCAACGATTCCGGCTTCTGGCTGGTCAGCCGCTTCTTTGGTATGGACACTAAAACCACGCTCAAGACCTGGACGGTCGGTCAGGCCCTCGTCGGAATCGTTGGCTTCACGATTGCCGCGGCCATCTACCTCCTGGCCAGCCTGCTGTAACCTGATCGGTTCGCGCGGTGCCCGCCCGCGCTAGAAGAAAATGCGGGCAGTGTGCACCCAGGACTCTTCCACTTCGGCGATGGTGCGCCGCATGATCAGTTCCATCGACTCGCGGGCACGCACGGGGTGGCCGCCCTGAATGGCGTCTGCCACGTCGACGTGCCACTGCAGCGCGGTTTCGTGCGGGTGGGCAGGCATGAGGCCGAGGCCGGTGCGCCCCGAGAGCACGGCCGCGATCACCTCGTCGAGCTTGGCGAACATTTCGTTTCCTGATCCGTGCAGCACAAGGCGGTGAAAATGGATGTCCAGAGCCAGAAATCGTTCGAGGTCACCGGAACGTCCCACCGTGCGCATCTGCGCCGCCACGGTCATGAGTTCGCCCGACATCGCCTGCGGGCAGTGTTGGGCGGCCAACTCGGCGGCCATCGGCTCGACGGAGGCCCGCAGCTCGGTGAGCGAGCGCAACTGCGCGCCCCGGCCCGCTCCAGCCAAACGCCAGCGGATGAGTACCGGGTCGAACGCATTCCATCCTGACTGCGGACGCACCCGAATTCCGACGCGCTTGACCGACTCGACCAGGCCCATCGCAGCGAGCACGCGTATCGCCTCGCGCACGACCGATCGACTGACCCCCTGGGTGCGCTCGATCTGCTCCGAGAGCATGACCGTTCCGGCGGGCGTGTGGCCGTCGACGATATGGGTGCCCACCGCGTCGATCACGCGGTTGTGCAGGCTCGATGACATTCTCCGACCCTAACGTCTGCCGAGTCGCAGCCGCAGCCGCAGCGCGCGACACGCCCGGGGTGCAGCACCGGCCCGAACGGTGTAGGCTTGAAGACGAACTTCGGCGAGGGATTCTGCCGGGCCAGACAATTGGACCGGCGGCATCCGTGATCGACGCGGCGGACGAGGCCTTGGGCTTTTCCTCACGCTGACATGCGTTCGAGTTGAATCAGTACCCCTCTTTCTCGGGCTTCCACCCGCGAACCACAACCTGGGCTCACGCCCCGCAAGGAGAAATACCATGGCTAGAGAAGTTACCGCTGTCGTCGCCGAACCGCGCGAAAGCTTTGGCAAGGGCGCGGCCCGCAAGCTGCGCGTGCTCGGCAAGATTCCTGCCGTCATCTACGGCCACGGCACCGAGCCGGTGCACGTGTCGCTGCCGGCCCACCGCATCGCTTTGCTGCTGCGTCGCGCCAACATGATCCTCGAGCTCGACATTGCCGGTGCCAAGCAGCTCGTTCTGGTCAAGGACGTGCAGAAGGACCCGGTGAAGGCCATCATCGAGCACATCGACCTGGTCGTCGTGCGCAAGGGCGAAAAGGTTCAGGTTGAAGTTCAGGTGCACATGTCGGGCGAGTCCTTCCCCGGCACGATCGCCGACTTCGATACCAAGACCCTGCTGCTCGAGGTCGAAGCGACCGACATCCCCGAGAACGTCACCGTGTCGATCGAGGGCCTCGAAGACGGCGCCCAGATTCACGCCAAGGACGTTCCGCTGCCCAGCGGCGCTGTGCTGATCTCTGATGAAGACGCCCTCGTCGCCTACGTCCACACCCCGCGCGGCGAGGACGAGGAAGAAGCCGAGACCGAGGTCATCACGGCCGGAACCCCGGCCGCCACGCCCGGCGCGTAGTAGTAGCACTCATCAACTGGTTCCGTCTGGGCTTTCACCCCCGCAAACGGAGGACTCCCCTGGAAACGAACCTGTGGCTCGTAGTCGGGCTCGGTAACCCCGGGCCCGACTACGCCGGCAACCGGCACAACGTCGGTCAGATGGCGGCGGCGCAGCTCGGCGACCGTCTCTCGTCAAACTTCAAGCGTCACAAAACGGCCGCCCTCGTGGCCGAAGGGCACCTCGCGCCCGGCGGTCCCAAACTGGTGCTGGCCAAGCCCACCACGTTCATGAATGTCTCCGGCAGCCCGGTCGCAGCGCTGCTGCGCTTCTACTCGCTGCCCGTGTCACGGCTCATCGTCGTGCACGATGATCTCGACCTGCCCTTTGACACGCTCAAGATCAAGGTCGGCGGCGGTCACGGCGGCCACAACGGGCTGCGTGACATCATCGCTGCCACCGGAACCAACGACTTCATTCGCATTCGTATGGGCATCGGGCGCCCGCCTGGTCGCCAGAATCCGGCCGATTTCGTTCTGCATGACTTCGCTGCCGCCGAGCGCGGCGTTCTGCCCAATCTGATAGCGGATGCCGCCGACGCGATCGAACTGATCGCCTCCGACGGCGTCGTGGCCGCTCAGCAGAAGTTCCACTCGCCGTCCTGAGGCTAGTTCGGCACTGTCGGTGCCAGTGCGTAGACTCATTCAGTGATCCTTCAGGGCTTAATCGCAGCGCTCGCGCGCGCCTCCACGTTCGACAACGCCCTCGCCTACGCCAGCCGGGATGCTGATTTCTCGCTGACCGAAGGCCTGCGCGCCGCGCTGCTCGCCGCTTTGCTCGACCTCCGCCGCGACGATGCCCAGGCATTGTTCGTCATCACGGCGACCGGCCGCGAGTCGGAGGCCATCCGCGAAAACCTCGGCTGCTTCGCCACGAGCGCCGAAATCATCGATTTTCCGGCCTGGGAGACTCTGCCGCACGAACGCCTCAGCCCGAGCGCCGAGATCGTCGGCAAGCGCCTGCATGCCCTGCGCCGCATGCGCGAATGGCAGGAGCAAGGCCCGGCCACGCGGCATCCGCTCATCGTCGTTGCCTCCGTACGGGCCGCATTGCAGCCGGTCGCCGACAACCTCACCGACTATGAACCGATCGACCTCACCGTCGGCGCCCGCGGCCATGATCTCTCAGCGATCGTGCTGCAGCTGGTCAACCTCGCCTACGCGCGCGTCGACATGGTCACCCGGCGCGGAGAGTTCGCCGTGCGCGGCGGCATCCTCGACGTGTTTCCGCCGGTCGCCGTGCACCCGTACCGAGTCGAGTTCTTCGGCGACGAGGTCGAGCAGATTCGCCTGTTCAGCGTCGCCGACCAGCGATCTTTGCCCGAGGTCGTCGACACGGTCAGCCTGCCGCCCAGCCGAGAACTGCTGCTCAGCCCCGCCGTGCGGCAACGCGCCCGCGAAATGCAGCATGAATTTCCGAGCCTGACCGGTCTGCTCGCCAAAATCGCCGAGGGAATTCCGGTCGAGGGCATGGAAAGCCTCGCGCCAGCCCTGGTCGACCGGCTGGTGCCCGTCACCCACTACCTGCCGATCAACGCCGCCGTTGCCGTGATATCACCGGAACGAGTCGCGAGCCGGGCGATCAGCCTCGCCGAGACCAACCGTGAGTTTCTCGGCGCAGCCTGGAGCGCCGCGACGGCCGGTGCCGACGCCCCGATCGACCTCGAATCGGGCGACTTTCTCACCCTGGGGCGCCTGCGCGACAGCGTGATGTACTCGGCCCCTGGTGCGCCGCCCTCCGGTCACAACTGGTGGACCCTGAGCACGTTCCAGGCCGCGCCGACCGATGCGCCGGTTTTGCCCGAACACCTCGAAATGGACGAGCTGCTCACCATACGCATCGAAGCGGATGCCGTTCCCACCTTCGCCGGCAGCGTTGACGGTGCCGTGGGTCACGTCGCCTCCCGGCTGCACGACGGCTGGGTCATCGGCATTGTTGCCCAGGGCGCCGGTCTGGTCGAACGCGCCGCCCAGGTGCTCGCCGAACGCGAACTGCCGGCGCGGGTGGTAGAGGTGTGGCCGCTGGAACCGGAACCGGGTATCGCCTACCTGCTGAAGGCATCCGTCGATCACGGTTTTGAGCTGCCGCAGAGCAAGCTCGCGCTGATCAGCGAGTCGGAGTTCTACGGGCGCACCGTCGGGTACTCCGAGCGGCAGATCAAGAAGCTCGCCAGTCGCCGCAAGAACGTCGTCGACCCGCTGCAGCTCGTGGCCGGCGACCACGTGGTGCACCAGACGCACGGCATCGGCCGTTTTCTCGAACTGACCCAGCGTGAGGTGTCAAGCGGCGGCCGCAACCCGGTTAAGACCACCCGCGAATACCTCGTGCTGGAATACGCTCCATCGAAGCGTGGGCACGCCGGCGACCGGCTGTACGTGCCGACCGACCAGCTCGACCTCGTCACCCGCTATATCGGCGGGGAGGCACCGGCCCTGAGCAAGATGGGCGGCAGCGACTGGTCGAGCGCCAAGACCAAGGCGCGCAGAGCGGTGCGCGACATTGCTGTTGAGCTCGTCAAACTGTATTCGGCCCGCATGGCCAGCAAGGGGCACGCCTTCGGTCCGGACACCCCCTGGCAGCGTGAACTCGAAGAGGCGTTTCCCTTCGTGGAGACCCCCGACCAGCTCACCACCATCGACGAGGTCAAGGCCGACATGGAACGGCCCATCCCGATGGACCGGCTGCTCAGCGGTGACGTGGGTTTCGGCAAGACCGAGGTCGCCATTCGTGCTGCGTTCAAGGCCGTGCAGGACGGCAAGCAGGTCGCCATGCTCGTACCGACCACCCTGTTGGTCAGCCAGCACATGGAAACCTTCAAGGAACGCTTCGCCGGATTCCCGATTCACCTGCGTGCCCTGTCTCGATTCCAAACCGACAAAGAGTCGCGTGAGACGATCGCGGGCATGCTCGACGGTACCGTCGACGTCGTCATCGGCACGCACCGGCTGCTCTCACCATCGATTATCTTCAAAGACCTCGGCCTCGTCATTATCGACGAGGAGCAGCGCTTCGGTGTTGAGCACAAGGACGCGCTGAAGAAGCTCAAGACCAACGTCGATATTCTCGCGATGAGCGCGACACCCATCCCGCGGTCCCTCGAGATGGCGGTCACCGGCATCCGTGAGATGTCGACCCTCGCCACGCCGCCCGAAGACCGGCACCCGATTCTGACCTTTGTGGGTCCGTACTCGCAGCGGCAAGTCGGCGCCGCCATCCGCCGGGAGCTGTTGCGCGAGGGCCAGATCTTTTTCGTGCATAACCGGGTCACGAGCATCAACCGCATTGCCACCGAGCTTGCCGAACTCGTTCCAGAGGCGCGCATTGCCATCGCGCACGGTCAACTGCCCGAAGCGCAGCTGGAACAGGTCGTCGGTGACTTCTGGGAGCGCAAGTTCGACATTCTGGTCTGCACCACGATCATCGAGACCGGCCTCGACATCAACAACGCCAACACCATCATCATCGACCGCGCCGACAAGTTCGGTTTAAGTCAGCTTCACCAGCTACGCGGCCGGGTCGGGCGTGGGCGCGAGCGCGCCTACGCCTACTTTCTGTATGACGAGAACAAGCCGTTGTCGGAGACCGCCCACGACCGGCTCGCCACGATCGCCGCCAACAACGAGCTCGGCGCCGGCATGCAGGTGGCGCTCAAGGACCTCGAGATTCGCGGCGCCGGCAACCTGCTCGGCGGCGAGCAGGCCGGGCATATCGCCGGTGTGGGCTTCGACCTGTACCTGCGCATGATCGGTGAGGCCGTGAGCACCTTCCGCGGGGACGTCGCCGAGGGACAGACCGAGCTGCGGCTCGAGCTGCCGGTCGACGCGCACATTCCGCACGATTTCGTCGACAGTGAGCGACTGCGCCTCGAGGCCTACCAGAAGCTTTCCAGTGCAAGCTCACCGACGGCGACCGATGATCAGATCGACCTCGTGCTCGACGAGCTCACCGACCGGTACGGTGAACCGCCCGTACCGGTGCAGAACCTCGTGGCCGTGTCGCGGCTGCGCTGGCAGGCCCAGCAGGCTAACCTCAGCGAGGTCGTGGCCATGGGCTCGAACCTGCGGGTGGCGCCCGCCGACCTGGCCGATTCGATGCAGGTGCGACTGCAGCGGATGTACCCCGGCTCGCGGTACGTGTCCGCGACCGGTGCGCTCAGCGTACCGATGCCGCGCCCGAACGGTGAACCGCTCGACGACAATGCCTTGATCGAATGGACCAAGACGCTGCTGGCGGCGATCTTCCCGCCGGCCGTGCCGAGCGCGCTCCCGGCCGGCTAGTCGTCAGGCAGCACCGCGGCATTAAAGAATGCAGCACCGTCGCTGGGTCAACGACGGTGCTGCGGGTTAGCGGGCGTGCACGTGGATGCTCCGCTTAGCCTTTCGACGCCTGTTCCGGCTCGTAGACATCCGGGATGCCGTCGTTGTCGCTATCGATCGCCTCCTTGTCGGCGATGCGCCCATAGTGGCGGTTGCGCAAGCGCAGGATCACCGTGGCCAGGAGTGCGGCGAGGAGCGAACCGACCAAAATGGCTACCTTGGCGTGGTCGTCGTGCGGGCTTCCCTGACCGAAAGCAAGCTCACTGATCAGCAGCGACACGGTGAAACCGACACCGGCCAGCACGGCGACGCCGGTAACGTCGATCCACGACAGATCGGGATCGAGCGCCGCCTTCGTGGTCTTGGTCACAATGAAGGTCGCGAGCAACACGCCGATCGGCTTGCCAACGACGAGAGCGACAACGATGCCGACCGCAACCGGGTCGGTGAGCGCCCGGTACAGGCCATCGGCGCCGCCGATGGTGACGCCGGCGGAGAAGAAGGCGAACACCGGTATCGCGATTCCGCTGGACAGCGGACGGATTCTATGTTCGAGTGTTTCGGCCAGGCCGGGGCCTGCATTGGGCCCGCCGCCGCGCTTGCTGCGCAGCACCGGCACGGCAAAGCCGAGAAGTACACCGGCTACCGTCGCGTGCACGCCAGAACCGTGCACGAGCGCCCAGACAATGAAGCCGAGAGGCAGCAGTATCAGCCACGCGGCCCAGGCTCTGGTGCCGAAGAAGTAGGAGAATTTGTGGGTCAACATCCAGAACAGCGCGATCAGGACCAGGGCCAGCACGAGTGGCAGAACGGCGATGTCGTCCGTGTAAAAGAAGGCGATGATCGTGATGGCGAGCAAATCGTCGACCACGGCGAGAGTCAGCAGAAAGATGCGCAGGGCCGGCGGAAGCTTCGACCCAATAACGGCGAGGACGGCAACGGCAAACGCAATGTCGGTCGCGGTGGGAATTGCCCAGCCGCGCAGTGAATCGGCGCCCGACTCGAGGTTGATCAGTACGTAGATGAGGGCCGGGACGATCACGCCACCGACGGCGGCGGCTACGGGAACGATGGCACGGCTCACACTGCGCAGATCGCCCGCGACAAATTCACGCTTCAGTTCGAGGCCAGCGAGAAAGAAGAAGATCGCCAGCAGGCCGTCGGCCGCCCACGCGCCGAGGCTCAGTTCCAGGTGCCACGGCTCGTAACCGATTTTGTAGTCGCGCAATGAGTAGTACGCGTCTGAGAGGCCAGAGTTGGCCATGATCAGGGCGGCCACGGTCGCAGCCAGCAAAATGGCACCGCCGACGGTTTCTTTGCGCAGAATACTGGAGATGCGCACGACTTCGCCATGACTACCGCGGCGCAGAATGGTGGCGGTGGGCGGGGCCGATTTGGGCTTGGGCTGGCGGAATGGTTTGGTCATAATAAGTCCTCTGGTATTTCCGGCGCGCTCGTGATGTGCCGACCAGACTTCCCGGCTCACCGTTGCCCAGAATACACGAGGCAGCTGACCGCCCCCAAGCGGCCGTTTACGATGGAACCGATCGAGGAGTGCACAACCATGACAGATCCGTTGTTTTCATCAGCCCGAGCCGGATCCGCGCTGCCGGAAACGAACCCGCCAGCGCCGCGGGCGGCAGACGTCGTCGCGGATCCGGCATCCGCTGTTCCGGCATCCTCAACGCAACCGGCTGCAACAGCCCTCGAGACCCTCGTCGCGACCGTTGCGCGGCTGCGCGCGCCCGGCGGATGCCCATGGGACGCCGACCAGACGCACGCCTCGCTCGTGCGCCACCTGGTCGAGGAGACTCACGAACTGATCGAGGCGATCGAAGACGGCAGCCGGGATGACCTGCTCGAGGAGCTGGGTGATGTGCTCTACCAGGTGCTGTTCCACGCCGACCTGGCTGCCCATACCCCAGAGGAAAACTTCAATATTCAGGATGTCGCTGCCCGCCTGACCGAGAAAATGATCGGGCGGCACCCGCACGTGTTTGGTGACCTCACCCTCGAAACGGCCGAGGAGGTGTCGGCTGCCTGGGACGGTTTCAAGGCCGAGGAGAAGCCGGGGCGCACGAGTGTGCTCGACGGCATTCCAGCCGGCATGCCGGCGCTCGCCCTGGCCGACAAGGTGCTCGGCCGGGCCGAGAAGATCGGCCTGCTCGAAGCGGATGCCGGTTTCCCGCTTCCGATCGCGTCCGAGGCTGATCTCGGACCGCTGCTCTTGGCCATCGTGGCATCTGCCAGGGCCCAGGGCCTCGACGCCGAACGAGCGCTGCGAACCGCGGTGCGCGACCTGCAGTCTGAGATTCGCGGCGCCGAACATCCGGCCGCCGATGCCGGCGATGCCTTTGATGCCGGCATCATCGCACTGCCGACCTAGCCTCCCGCTGGCTAGGCGATCCGACTGCCTGCCGCCAGGTGCGTCGCGGGGGTTCGGGTGCGGCGCCAAGCCCAGGCCAGGGCGCCCGCGCCAAGCAATACGTGAATGAAGAGGCCGATGAACCAGCTGGGCACCGCGCCGTCGTAGGTCTCCTGCGGTGTTGGACCGATGCCGGATTGCTGGTCGGCGTACCCATTGGCGGCCTCGTCGCATCCGTTGTACTCGGTGTACAGCTCTGGCGCGGCCTGCGCGCTCCGCACGCCGACGGCGATCTGGCCGAACAGGTCGGTGGGGCGACCGCCCGCGTCGAAGCTGCCGGGCGAGGCATCCGCCACCACCACGTACGGGTTCGCCGCCAGGATCCACCAGAAATAGTCGAAGCGCGGCACGGTGTAGGTCGAGGTCTGGGCGGTGGAGCAGACGATGTCCGACTGTTTGCCGGTCTGCTCGTCGTAGATCGACTGCACGACCTGATAGTTCACGCTCGTCGCCTCCTGCTGCGTGGCGGTGCCGAGCAGGGCGAACGCGATAAGCGTGCCGAGGCTGAGTGCCGCGACCAGGAGGTAGGTCAGCACGATTGAAAACAGTGGCCGGTTCAGGATGCCCGACAACCCCACACCGGCCGCCGCGATCACGCCCAACTCGGCGGCGAGCACCAGCATCGACACACTGATCGTGCCGAGCGAAACGTCGCCGAGAACGACCGCGAAGATGAGAAACGGCAGCGCCGCCGCCAGAAAGAAGAGCGCGGTGATCCAGGCGGCCAGAAACTTACCGAGAACGAGCTGCCCGGTACTGATGAGCGTGACCTGCGTCGTGGCGAGGGTACCGATATCCCGGTCGCCGTTGATGGCGTTGCCCGACAGCGCCGGCGACACCAATGTTGCCAGCAGCAGCACAAAGAAAATGATGGTCGAGAACACCCCGCCGCCGCCGGATAGCCAAGCCGAGGTAGCCAGCCAGAGCAGAAACGTGACGATGCCCACGAGCAGCATGAAGACACCCAACAGCACATACCAGGAGACGCCGCGCACCCGCTGGCGCAGTTCCAGCGTGACGATCAACCAGAGTCCGGTCAGGAACAGGCGGTTACGGTCGCTCATGGCGTGACCTCCGGGTTGACGACGACAGAACTATGTCGCGCCGGTCTGTCCCGCGTGAGGTCGAGAAAGGTGTGTTCGAGGTTGCCGACGGCCGGCCCGAAATCGCACACCGGCACCCCGCTCAGCACCAAGTTGTGCAGTAGGGCGGCTGCGGAGGCTTCATTTTCCACCTGCACGAGGGTGCCGAGCTGGTCCACCCCGAGAACCTGCACGAGGGCGCCGACCACGCCGGGCGTAGCCAGCGCACGTTCCAACGCTGACTCATCGAGGGAGCGGATGCGCCAGGCTCTGGCGCTCGCTCCCGCAGCGGCCACCTGTTCCGGGCTGGCCGTGCGCCCGTCGGCGAGGTACACCGCGGCATCCGCCATCTCGTCGAGCTCGGCGAGAACGTGGCTGGACACGAGAATCGCGGCGCCCTCGCCGGCCAGGCGGCGCAGCAGCTGGCGCAGCGAAGCGCGGGCTGCAGGGTCGAGGCCGGAGGCCGGCTCGTCGAGCAGCAGGACTCCGGGGGAGTGCACGAGCGCCCGGGCCAGACTCAGACGTTGTTTCTGGCCGCGCGACAGCACCCGCGATGGCCGGTCGGCGAAGTCACCGAGATCGGTCAGCGCGATCAGCGCGTCGGCGCGCACGGCGGCTTGTTCGCCGCTCATGCGGTACATGCGGCCGGTGGTCTGCAAGGCCGCCCGGGCGCTCAGGCTCGGCCAGGAGCCGAGGGTGTCGGGCATCCAGCCCATGAGCGCGCGCACCCGCTCCGGTTCGGTGACCGGATCGTGACCGTTGATGCGAATGCTGCCCGTGTCGGGGGTGAGCAGCGTGGCGAGCATGAGCAGCAGTGTTGTTTTGCCCGAGCCGTTCGGCCCGATCAGGGCGGTGACCGACCCGGCCGGAACGGTCAATGTGGCATCGAGCAGTGCGGGCACGCTGCCAAACGATCGACTGACCCCGGTCACAGCGATGCCGCTCGGCACGATCCCGCCACGCCCGCCAGGCCCGCCAGGCCCGCCAGGCCCGCCAGGCCCGCCAGGCCCGAAAACTGTCGTCACCGACATCGACACACCCCCGCTTGTTTCCCCCGAGTCTAGGGTGCACTCCCGTTCGGGGGTGGACGGTGAATCGCGTCGATAGCACCTGAGAGAATTACCCCATGGCTATTGCAGTAACCCCGCCGCGCGGCATGCGCGATTTCCTCCCCGCCGACAAGGCCGTGCGCGAGCGTTCTCTCGGCATCATCCGCGACAGTTTTCGGGCGCATGGCTTCGACGAGATTGAAACCCCGGTCATGGAAGACTCCGACCGGCTGCACGCAGGGCTCGGCGGCGACAACGAGAAGCTCGCCTTCGCGGTGCTGAAGCGCGGCCTCAGCCCAGCGGATGTGGCGGCTGCGGCCGAGCAGGATGACCTCTTGTCCCTGGCCGACCTCGGACTGCGCTTCGACCTCACCGTTCCGCTCGCCCGGTTCTACGCCACCCACCGCGCCGCACTGCCCGCCGTGTTCAGGTCGATCCAGATCGCCCCGGTCTGGCGGGCCGAGCGCCCGCAGAAGGGGCGCTACCGCCAGTTCATGCAGTGCGATATCGACATCATCGGTGAGGCCGGCCCGCTTGCCGAGATCGAACTGATCACCGCCACGGCCGCGACGCTCGACCAGCTCGGCCTCGAGGGGTGCTCCATTCGCATCAATGACCGGCGCATCCTCAGCGCCCTGCTCGCCTATTGGAATGTCGGTGCGGAGCTGACCGAACGGGCTTTGATCGTGATCGACAAGCTCGACAAGATCGGCGTCGACGGCGTCGCCAGCGAACTGGGCACCCTCGGCATCAACGCCCCCGACCTGGCCACGCTGCTCACCGAACTCGGAGCCGGTGGCTGGTCCCTCGGCGACAGCGCCCCGAAGTGGCTCGATACTGCGGCGTTCGCTGACCTCACGGACCTGCGCGCAGCCCTGCCCGGCGTCGACCTGGTCTTCGACCCGACCCTGGTGCGTGGCATGGGATATTACACCGGCACCATCTTCGAGATTTCCCACCCTGACCTGGCTTATTCCCTCGGTGGCGGCGGCCGCTACGACGGCATGATCGGCCGATTCCTCGGCACCGACGTACCCGCCTGCGGTTTCTCGATCGGTTTTGAACGCATCGTCGACCTGCTGCAAGCGGATGCCGCATCCGCTCAGCATGCCGTCGTGCTCGTTTACGAGAAAGACGCCGATTCGGCCCGTCTGGTCGCCCTCAAGCGTGACGTCATCGCCGGGGGATTGCGGGTGCGCCTGGAACGCCGCACCAAGAACCTCAAGGCCCTGCTCGACCGGGCTGGAGAAGCCGGTTACGGACGCTTCGCGTTCGTGACCGCTGACACGCAGGCCGCTGTCGACCTCGACTTCAAGCCGCTCGGCGCCTGACGCTTGACGCCGCTTCACCGGATCGGCGGACGCGTTTGGTTAGACTGAAACCGCCTGGATCACCCGGCACACCCTACTTTCATTCGACGAGTACCCCGGCGTCTACCCAGGCGTTCACCCCCCGACAAATCAGGAGACAGTTGTGGCCCTAATTGAGGCAGTAGACGCACGCGAAATTCTCGACTCCCGCGGCAACCCGACCATCGAGGTCGAAGTTTTGCTCGGCGACGGAACCGTCAGCCGCGCAGCAGTGCCGTCCGGTGCATCCACCGGGGTATTCGAGGCTTATGAGCTGCGCGACGGCGACAAAGCCCGCTACCAGGGCAAGGGCGTGCTCAAGGCCGTCGAAGCAGTGATCGACGACCTCGGCCCCGCGGTCGAAGACATCGACGCGACCGACCAGCGCATCGTCGACCTCGTGCTCATCGAAACCGACGGCACCGACAACAAGGAGCGCCTCGGCGCCAACGCCATCCTGGGCGTCAGCCTGGCCGTGGCCAAGGCCGCCGCCAGCTCGGCCGGTCTGCCGTTATTCCGCTACCTCGGCGGCCCGAACGCGCACACCCTGCCGGTACCCCTGATGAACATCATCAACGGCGGCTCGCACGCCGACAACGATGTCGACATCCAGGAATTCATGATCGTTCCCCTCGGTGCTGAATCGTTCAGCGAGGCGCTGCGCTGGGGCGTTGAGGTCTACCACTGCCTCAAGGCGCTGCTGCAGTCCAAGGGCCTGTCCACCGGCCTCGGCGACGAGGGCGGCTTCGCCCCCAACCTGCCGAGCAACCGGGCCGCGCTCGACCTCATCGTCGAGGCCATCACAATCGCCGGTTACGTTCCCGGCAAGGACATCGCCCTCGCCCTCGACGTCGCTGCGAGCGAATTCTTCACGGACGGCAGCTACAACTTCGAGGGCAAGAAGTTCTCCGCCGAAGAAATGAGCGCGTACTACGCCGAGCTCGTCACCGACTACCCGCTGGTCTCCCTCGAAGACCCGCTCGAAGAAGACGACTGGGACGGCTACGTGCACCTCACCGCATCTCTTGGCGACAAGGTGCAGATCGTTGGCGATGACCTGTTCGTGACCAATCCCGTGCGTCTGGCCAAGGGCCTCACGCTCAAGGCTGCAAACTCCATCCTGGTCAAGGTCAACCAGATCGGTACCCTGACCGAGACGATGGATGCCGTGGCACTGGCACAGCGCGCCGGCTACACCGCGATCATCTCGCACCGCTCAGGCGAGACCGAAGACACCTTCATCGCCGACCTCGCCGTCGCAACGGATGCCGGCCAGATCAAGACCGGCGCCCCCGCACGTAGCGAGCGCGTCGCCAAGTACAACCAGCTGCTGCGCATCGAAGAAGAACTCGGCGATGCCGCTGTCTACGCGGGCCGCTCCGCGTTCCCCCGCTTCACCGCGTAACACCGCTCGACTTCGCCTACAGGCCCCCGACCAACGTTCTTCGGCTAATCGGGGGCCCACAGCCACACTTGCTACCGTTTTCACCAGCACGTTCATCGCCCGCGTAAGGAGTTGTCATGGATCAGAAACGACCGGTTTTACGGCAACCGATTGTTTCAGAGGCCGAAACTCCCGCCGGTGGCTGGCTGCGCAGCATCCGCTTCTCCGGATTTTCGCTCGTGATGATGGTCGTGCTGATCCTCGCCGTCGTGGTGCTTGCGCCGAGCCTGCGCACCTACGCCGAGCAGCGTCAGCAGATCAGCCAGCTCAGTGCCGCTGTCGCCGACCAGAAAGCCGAGGTTGATCAGCTCACGAGCCAGCGAGAGCGCTGGAACGATCGCACCTACGTCACGACGCAGGCACGCGAACGGTTGTCGTACGTGATGCCCGGCGACATCAGTTTTCTCGTCATCAACGACCTGCCGGTCGTCGCTCCGCTCGAAGCGGATACGGGCCCGGTCAGCACCAATATTCAAAGCACCACAACTGATTGGCTGGGTTCCTTGTTCGCCTCCACCATGACTGCCGGCCTCGCTCCGCAAGCCGCAGCACCAGCGCCACCAGCGACGGACGCCCCACAGCCGGTGGCTCCATGACCCGGCCACCGTTCGATCCGTTCTCTCCAGCCGACATCGATCTCGTTTCGGCCCAGCTCGGTCGCCCTGCCCGCAACGTCGTCGGCATCGCTGCGCGCTGCGTCTGTGGCGCGCCGACCGTGGTCGCCACCGCTCCCCGGCTGGCCGACGGTACTCCGTTTCCTACCTTGTACTACCTGTGCCACCCTGCCGCGACGGCAGCGATCTCCTCGCTCGAAGCAACCCAGGTCATGAACGAATACAACGACCTGCTCGCCGACGATGACGAGGTGCGCGCCGCTTATCAAGTCGCTCACGAGAGTTTTCTGTTCGACCGCGAGCAGCTCGGCACCGTGCCGGAGATCGCAGGGATCTCTTCCGGTGGCATGCCGAGCCGGGTCAAATGCCTGCACGCCCTCGCCGCGCACTCCCTGGCCGCGGGACCCGGCGTAAATCCGATCGGTGACCTCGCGCTGGCGCGTGCGGCCTGGTCGCCGACGGTCTGTGTCTGCCTGGACTACTCCGCCGTACCCGCGACCGACGGGACGGTTCCGGAGTGACTCCAACTGCGCAACGGGTCAGTGGGCGTCGGGCCAGTGGGCAACGGGCCAGTGGGCGTCGAGTCAGGGCGGGCGCCGCGGTCGTCCTCACCGCAGCGCTCTTCGGCGGCACTGTCGCGGGTTCCGTCGTGCTCGACGCACCCGCCGCCCATGCCGACCAGATTCGTGACCTGCAGTACTGGCTGAACGATTACGGGTTCACCGAAGCCTGGAATACCACGCGGGGCGCGGGCGTCACCGTGGCCGTAATCGACTCCGGGGTCAACGGCAGCGTCCCCGAGTTGAACGGCGTTGTGACCGGGGGAACGGATGTCTCCGGTCTCGGCTCCGCGAACGGCCAAACCCCGGTCGCCGGTGACGACGATGATGGCGAGCACGGCACCCTGGTGGCCTCGCTGCTGGCCGGTCGCGGCACCGGTGACGGCACGGGCCTCATCGGAGTGGCGCCGGAAGCATCCATTCTGGCGGTGTCGGTGGGGTTCGGCAGTACCCGTTCCGCAGTGAGCAACGATGACCAGATCGCGCAGGGCATCCGCTGGGCTGTGGACAACGGCGCCGACGTCATCAACATGTCGCTCACCCGGAACACGCTGTATTGGCCGGAGAGCTGGGATGAGGCCTTTCTTTACGCCTTTGACAACGATGTCGTCGTGGTGGCAGCGGCCGGAAACCGGGGGAGCGGCACCACCGAGGTCGGTGCTCCCGCGACGATCCCCGGCGTTCTGACCGTAGCGGGTGTCGACCGCAACAAAACGGCGAGCTTCGATGCGTCCTCGCAGGGCATCACCATCGCTATCGCCGCTCCGAGTGAAAAACTCGTCGGCGTTATGCCCGATTCCAGCTACGTTCAGTGGGACGGAACCAGCGCGGCCGCGCCGATCGTGTCCGGGCTGGTCGCCCTCGTGCGAGCGGCCTATCCAAATCTCGATGCGGCGGGCGTCATGAACCGTGTCATCGCGACCGCAAACGCCAACGGGCAGTCCATTCCGAGCCCGATCTACGGCAATGGCTTGATCGACGCTGCCGCCGCGGTGACCCGGTATGTCGCTCCGGCGACCGGGGCCACCCCGAGCGCACTGCTGGCCGAGTGGATCACACTGCATCGTCGTGCCGAAATCGAGGTGGTTCCTACCGAAGTTCCGGTCGCTGAGGCTCCGGCAGCCGCGGACGAGGACCCGCCCCTGCCCGTGCAAAATGTGCTCACGGCCTGGCTGCCGAACCAACTGACATTGACTTATATCAGTCTGCCGCTCGCTGTACTCGTGGTGTTTGGTATCCTAGTAACGCTGCTGGGCATTGGGGCCACTCGGCATATCAAGCGAATTCGGCGCATCCCCAAAGATTTCGCACAATAATAATCATGTAGGAGGCTTTCTCATCGTGCCCAAAATTCTCATTGTTGGTGGCGGCTACGCCGGATTCTACACGGCGTGGAAGCTCGAGAAATGGCTGCGATCCGGCGAAGCCGAGGTCACCATTGTTGACCCGCTGCCGTACATGACGTACCAGCCCTTCCTTCCGGAGGTCGCTGCCGGATCCATCGAGCCCCGCCACGCGGTCGTGTCTCACCGTCGTCACCTCAAAAAGACCAACGTCGTCTCTGCCAAGGTTTCTTACGTCAACCACGCGGAGAAAACCGCCACGATCACGCCGCCAATCGGCGAGCCGTACGAATTTGCGTATGACATCATTGTGGTCACCGCCGGCGCGGTGTCGCGTACGTTTCCCATCCCCGGCATCGCCGACCAGGCCATCGGCCTCAAGACCGTCGAAGAGGCCGTCGCCATTCGCGACCGTGTGCTGACCAACTTCGACCGCGCTGCCGCTTTGCCAGCCGGCCCCGAGCGTGAACGCCTGTTGACGTTCGTCGTTGTCGGTGGCGGTTTCGCCGGGATCGAGGTGTTTGCCGAGCTGCGTTCCTTTGCCACCTCGCTGCTCACCCTGTACCCGGAGATCAGCTTCGAAGAGACCAACTTTCACCTCATCGAAGCTATGGCCCGCATCATGCCCGAAGTTTCGCTCAAGACGAGCCTGTGGGTCATCGACAACCTGGCCGGTCGCGGCGCGGAGATTCACCTCGACACCCAGCTGACCAGCGCGATCGACGGCAAGATCGAACTCTCCACCGGGGAGACCTTCGAGACCGACCTCATCGTCTGGACCGCCGGCGTCATGGCCAACCCCACGATCGTGCGTCACACCGACCTGCCGATCGAGGAGCGCGGTCGACTGCGGGTTCGCGCTGACCTGCGCGTCGGAACCGAAGACGACATCATCGCTGACGCCTGGGGCGCCGGTGACGTGAGCTGCGTTCCTGACCTGAGTGGTGGCGGTGTGGGCGGCAACTGCGTACCCAACGCCCAGCACGCTGTGCGCCAGGGCAAGCTGCTCGCCAAGAACCTGGTTGCTGTACTGCGCGGCGAAGAGCCCGTGCAGTACCTGCATAAAAACCTGGGTGCCGTCGCCGGTCTCGGTGTCGGTGTCGGCGTGTTCCAGAGCGGCAACCTCGCCATCACCGGACTGCCGGCCTGGTTCGCCCACCGCGGCTACCACGGCCTGGCCATGCCGAGCTGGGAGCGCAAGCTGCGCGTCGTCTGGGGCTGGAGCAACAACGTGTTCCTCGGTCGCGATGTCGTCTCGCTTCGCGCCACCGAGAACCCGCGCGCCGTGTTCGAAGAGTTCGCTTCGCGTCCGAAGCCACCGGCACCGGCCGAAGCGCCCGCCGCCAAGGCGCCGACGGCTCCGCGCGCGCCCCGTGCGCCGCGCAAGCCCACGGTGAAGGCTGCTGCAGCAGACGCGGCTGCTCCCGCAAAGCAAGCAACCGTCGGGCAGAAGGCGGCCGCTCAGGCATCCGCTTCGAAGTAGGTCTTTCGCTGGGTACTGTCGGGCGAGATCATCGCCCGACAGCACCCGCGCTGTAGCCGCCCGTCATCGGGCATGCCCCCATAGCCCAATTGGCAGAGGCAGACGACTTAAAATCGTCACAGTCTGGGTTCAAGTCCCAGTGGGGGCACCACGAATATATCTACGCTGATCTCGGTTTAAGAGGATGATCACGGTGGAATAATAAATGTCCGACCGGTAAACGGCTCATGTCTTTGTCGTCCGCTAACCATTCGTCTTCCGGGACACCGCAAATGCCGCGAGGCCAGGCCCGTCACGGTGAGTATCGACATGCTGTTCGTCGCGCCCCAATTTCAGCGACGCGGGGTTGCACGCCAACTGATCAGACACGTGGAGACCCACGCGCGCTCGGTGCAGGTGACAGAACTGACAGCCGACGTCAGCATCACAGCCCGCCCCTTCTTCGAGCGCCACGGATTCACCGTCGAGGCAGAACAGCACCCGGTGAGAGGCGGCGTGCCGCTGACCAATTACAAGATGAAAAAGAAGCTCCTCGAGACCGTGGTGCGCCTGAGCGGGCAGCCTGCCTGCCACACCCAGGACCAAGCGAAAACTGTCCGGGATTACCTACCACCTCGCCTTTACCCGCGCTGAACCGGGATGCCGTTCGTGGGGTCAAGCTATCTCGGACATTGAACGCCGTTGCTCCGTGATCGGACTCCAGCCCTCGTCAGTCTGAGCACCTGATCCCACGCCGGAAACCGGACCTGTCCCGGTCAGCATCTCGGACTCATCGTTCTCGCCGTCAGCGGCGCGCGCATACCGCGCGCTCGAAGAGGCCGGCCTCGTCGAAACTCGACGCTCGCAAGGAACCCTCGTGCGCTTGGACCACCTCAAAACTCTCCATGGAGCGTTCCGCCTGCGAGCGACTGGCGAATCCTGTCGAGTTGGCGTTTAAGCGGCGGGACGCGAGTTGCAGAGCTTTTTCGTTTCGCTCCGCCACGAGTTGAGTACCTTTCGGGCGTTGTCGATCGATCCTACGTCCAGGGCTTGGCGTGCTGCGAAGAGCGATGTCAGCGCGCCGTCGTCCGGAGCGAACAAGGGCGTGGATTTCTGCAGGAGCGCCGTCGTTCCGGCGCCGACGAGCATCGTGAGGGCGGACTGAGCCCGCAGCGCTTGCCAGGCAGCGTCTGCAGTTTGGGTAGCGTCGCCGCAGGAGATCGACTCCAGCAGACTGGTAGCGTACGCGGTCTTGATCTGCTGCGTCGATGCTCCCGGTCCCGGAAGGGATGTGAGATAGCTGACATCAGCGTTCTGGTGCGCGGTGAAGGCCGACGACGACGCTTCGACGCGGTCGGGCAGGGTGAGACCATTCTTGCTCGCTTGGACTCGTGCTTCGACTACCGCGTTTAGGATACGCGCACCGTCAACTGCGTCTTGTTCGGGCCAGAGACAGACAGCGGTTGCGTCGCCGGAGCAGACGAGTTCGGCCACCGGTCGCGGCGCGTATGGAGCCTGTCCGATACCGGCAACGAGTACGTTCCCCACCAGCACGGCCGCAGTCACAAGCACGGCTCCTGCGGCGTATCCGACCACGGCGCGGCGCAGAAACAGCACAAGGGCGAAGGTGGCGACGACGGCGACCGAGAGGAGAATAGGCGCTAGCAGCGCCCCGGTGGCGGGAACAAAGGAGAAATCGAACGAGGATTGGGGAAGCCCAAAACCAGTGATGTTTAGCCAGGCGGGGTTGCTGGCACCCTGCGCCGACGGCAAGGCGAACCAGAGGTAGCTGGCTACCAGAGCGGTCGGCACGGCGATTGCGGTGTGGCACAGACGGCCGAGTAGCGCTCCGAACGCGAACGCCGACAGCAACACGGCCAGGGATGCGGCCGGCACCAACAGGTTCGGAGTGCCCGCCTTGGGAACTCCGCTGTTTTGTACGAGGAGCGCCAGCGTCACCAAATAACCGGCGATCGATCCCACTAACGTCGGCCACACCCGTCGCGACAGCCGGGCGAGATATGCCGTTGCGGGAACCGGTTGATCCGTGCTGGCGTAACGTCGCATTCGGCTCGACTCCCATGCCGTGACGACCGCCGCGGTCAGCACTGCGATTGGAAGACCGTAGCAAGCGACGGAGACCACGGCGTTCCAGTACGGCAGGGTCGTCCAGGTTGCGTTCGCAGTTCGAGTGCCCCACACCATGAGAGCGATGAGTATCGGCGCGGTCCAGACGGCTGGTGCGCTCACCATGTGGGCGAGACGCCGGGGTACGGCGATGCCGCTACGGAGAAGCCACGCCCACAGTGCGACGGCACTCGCAGCAACGACAGTCAGCCCGGCCAGGACAGCGGCCGAGACGAGGGAGCCAACGACGTCCTCGGCAAAATATCCGGCAAACCAGAGCACGGCCCACGGCAGTGTGGCAGCGGCAAGCCCTGCCGCCGCGACCCTCAAGCGCAACGCGGCCAGGATTCCTACCGTCGCCAGCGCGAACACCAGTGCTACGCCGACATTACTTGGGGAGAGGACCGTCTCGAAGACCCACCGCTCAGGGTGATACCGGCCGCCGAAGCCGCCCGCGACTGCGGCGCCGCCAGCGAAGACGGCGAACGCGAGCGCGGCGATGGAGGCAACGCCGAGGGTACCCCGCCAGACGAGGGGCGAGGCGATGAGCGCCATAACCGCGAGGGACAACATAAAAGCCAGCGCGATCCAGCTCGGCAGTGAGTACGTCACTTGCGTCGTCGAGCGCAGGACGGCCAGCGCGGCCACGCTGGCGAGCACGGCAACCATCGACCAACGGGCCGTGCGACGGTGGCCGGCCATGGCGAAGACACACGCAATCAGCCAGAGCGCATAGGGCAGGGCCCCAGCCGGATCCGACGGGCCAACCCACCACGGCGGGACAATCTGTCTGGCGAGCGGACCGAGATAGGACACGAGCAAGATCGTGAGCGACAGCGCCGCACCGCACGCGAACGCCACAGCGGATGCCACCTCCCGCGCCTGAGCCGGCAGCACCGGGTCGATTCGCCGCAACAGACCGCACACGGCGAGATTCAGCAGCTCGGCCGTCTGTGGGCGTGTCCGCTGCTCGGCGTCCGCGACGTCGAGGAGGGTTCCAACGACGGCGTCCTCATTGTCAACGCGCCACCCGCGTGGATACCAGCGCAACGTTGCGCGATACGCGGCCTCAAGGCCCGCCGACGGGGTGCTCATCCGTGTGCAGCCATCGGTGCCGGACGCAAACGAAGACGCGACAACGCCTGCTCGGCGTTGGCCTGCATCCTGGCGACCTCGGCCCGCAACGCCGAGGCTCCATCATCCGTCAGCTCGTAATAACGCCGGAGCCGACCGTCGACAACTTCTTCACCGGCGCCAGTGACCAGACCCTGCTGCTTGAGGCGATCAAGGGCTGCATACAGCGTTCCGACCTTCAGGTGCACTCGTCCCTCTGACAACTGCTCGGCATCAGTAATAAGTGCGTACCCGTGCTTGCGCCGATCGGCAAGGGCGGCGAGTACAAAGAACGTCGGTTCGCGCATTTCTGAATCAGCCATAGCAGCAGCATAGTATGAACCTCGATATATAGCGGTCACTTGATTGATCGGCAGGTCCTTATAAGATGACCGACATGATATTGCGACCATCTGACTATAGTTCTCCCGGCGACGGCGACTGACCGCGATGCGCCACGTCCCATTGCGAAATGGCGCATGCGGCGGTCAGGTCGGGTCCACGAAAAACGCGCTAATCAGGAACTGCAGTCTCGTATGGGGTTCCCCGTGCGGGCAGTGCTCAAGCAGTCCCGCAGTCTGCCAGAATAGGCCCGTGACTGGCTGGGAAGAACGGATCAGAATATTTTGGAGTGAGGTCAGTGGCGCCGACCAAGAGTTCACTGTCGACTCTATGCAGGCCCTGATCGCAGAGCGACGGGACGATGATCCGGCCGCCATCTTCGAGTGGGCGTCGGTGCATGACTTTCTGGGACGGGAAGCGGATGCGATTCCGCTCTACCGCCGTGCGCTGGAACTTGGTCTCGATCCTGTCCGCAACTCTCAAGCTCAAATTCAGCTGGCCAGCTCGCTTCGCAACGTCGGTGAGGCCACCGAAGCGGTCAGGATTCTCGAAGGCATGGAACAGGACGCAACGGTCGGAAACGCCCACGAAGCTTTTCTGGCCTTAGCGCTCTTCGACGCTGGGCGGCCCGGCGATGCTTTACGAGTCGCCCTCAAGGCTTTGGGAAAGACCCTGCCTCTCTATAGCGGTGCGATTGACCACTACGCTGACGCGATTGTCGACTCCAAGTAGAGCCGCCTGCGCTCCCGGTGGACAGACGATCCAACCGTCCCGGCGAGGGTTGGGCTTGCGGGGCGCTTTTCTTCGCTCCGGCCTCCGCCAGCACAGTTCCCCTATCGGGAATGAATATAAGGTGCCGGATCACTGGCTCCGTTTCTCGGTGGAGGTGCTCCGAATAATGCCGGCGGCGGTGATTGAGACCCTGGCACGTCGCCGATTAGAGCGCGTCGGCGAATCGGCGGCCGGCCGCGAGCATCCGCTCAGTCATTTCATCATTGCCTTGGTGTCCACTTGCACCAATCACGTGCAGGGTCGCATCGGGCCAGGCCTGCGTCAGCAGCCAGGGCACATCGACGGGGCCGCCGAGGTCGAGCTGGCCGTGGAGCAGCACGCCGGGGATTCCGACAAGGCGGGCGGCATTACGCAGCAGTTGGCCCTCTTCAAGCCAGGCACCGTGCGAGAAATAGTGCGAGACGATGCGGGCGAACTGTAGCCGGAACTGCGGGTCGGTGAAGCGGGGACTGGGCGCCGAGCCGGGTTCGAGTGAGACGGCGGCGTCCTCCCAGTCGCACCAGTTCTGCGCTGCGCGCTGTTGTGCGGTGGCGTCGTCGCTATGGTTGAGCAGGCGGTTGTAGGCGGCGACGAGGTCGCCGTCACGCTCGGCGACGGGGACTCCCTCGCGAAAGCGCTGCCATTGCTCGGGCAGGTAGCGGCCGGTCTCGTGGTACAGCCAGTGCACGTCGCTGCGCCGGGTCATAGTGACGGAGACCAGCACCAAGGCGCGCACGCGCTGAGGGTAGCGCTCGGTGTAGGCGAGGGCCAGGGTGCAGCCCCAGGATCCGCCCCAGAGCACCCAGCGGGTGATTCCCAGCAGGGTGCGCAACTGCTCGATGTCGGCGAGTAAGTGCTCGGTGGTATTGAATTCGAGGCTCACGGCGGGATCGCTCGCGAGCGGGGTGCTTTTTCCGCAGTTGCGCTGGTCTATCTGCACGATCAGGTAGAGGGATGGATCCCAGTTTCGGCGACCACCTGGCGTGGTTCCAGAACCGGGGCCACCGTGAAGCATGAGCACGGGCGTGCCAGCAGGGTTGCCGCTGGTCTCCCAATAGACCCGGTGCCCATCGCCGACGTCCATTCGCCCCATGGTATACGGCTCGATCGGTGGAAACCGGGACATGTCATGCTCCTTTAGCGGTCATCGCGAAAGGCAACTGTCAGCGCGGTGAGGTTCAGGCACAATCGGGTGTTGGTGGCTCTTTGCGGTCAAGTAAATCACGGTCTACGAGGAGGCATGCTTGTCGCCACGAGCTTTGAACCGACCCACAAACTGCTGTATCTCGTCAGACGGCATCGACCGCTTCGCGTCGGCTTCCGGGAAAAGAACCGCCACTTCAGGTCCCACTTCCTGCTGGACCCTGGCCGCAAGTTCGTGACCTTCGACGAGGTACTCACAGAACGTGTCATCGTTTATGGCTGTCGATTCTCTTCTCCGCGCAGACAGCCAGCGATTGTTCCATTCGTGCAGCGTGCTGATCAGTAGCTTGGTAAGTCCCAGAGTTGCCGGTTCGAGCCGATCGCTAATCATGTCAATCACAGCCGAGCGGTCCACAAGTGGCAAGCCCTGTTCCCGCGGTTGGAGCAGAATGCGCGACGGTTTTTGCCCCGCTACCCACAGAAACCGCCGAATGTCATCGTTGTGGGTCAGCGCCTCGAACTCAACATCTGACATCTCCCACATCTGTTCCACAATGGTTTTCCTTGGGGGGGTGTGGCGGCGAGAAGACATGGCCGTCCGCCCCGCCCGCGATCCAGGCCTCGTTCTTTGGACGCTCAATCTGCGGCACCTGAGAGCGCTCCTCGTCTGAGTCCAAATAGAGAACGACGACTCGCGGACCGAACTCTCGCTGAGCGTCTGCGGCGAGCAGGTGACCGTCAACGACGAACGCAAGGTGCTTTTTTGGTGACGGCCACTCGAGATTGGACCCCATAAGTGTTTCGAAGCGCTCGTTCCAGCGGACGAGTCGTGTTTCAAGCTTTTTCGAGAGTCCGAGCACCCCGCATTCAAAAGGCCCGAACCACATGTCAGGTGAGGGGGACTTGTCCCAAAGCGGCAGCAACTGGCCATACTCCGCCATCAGAATGACCCTGGTTGGAAATGGTACAAGCTCCATCTTCCAACCATATCGAGTCGAAGTCGCAGGATTTTGAGAACAGTCTGCCATTTCGCCGCCCCGATGTTTTCCGAAGTGAGGTCACGAAAGTGGGAAATGTCCTAACCCTTCACTGCTGTTCTATCTGCCGAGGAGAACTCCGTGCACGAAGATGATCGCCGGAAATGTCGCGGTGAAGGCCCAAAAGAAAGTGTCGAGGCCAATCAGCACGGCTGTTCCGAGATGGAGCATGGCCCCGGCAAAAAGCAGCGCTACCAGGACGCCAGGGGGAGCCACAAGGGCTACGGGAAAAATGATCTCCACGACGATAACTGACCATCCGACGAAGCCTCCAAGCCAAGGGCGTCTACGAAGTACGGCTGCGGCCGTGGAGTGTCCATAAGTAGCGGTGTTGAGAATGCTTTGCAGCGCTGACCCTTGACGCCACTGTGCGTTGGATACCTTCGATATTCCCGCAGCGAAATATGCCAACAAAGCCTGCGCCGCGATGAAATACAAACCCACGGCTTGAAAAGGACTCGACGTCGGGAGCAGGAAGGTGAATGCCAAGCCCGCAAGGATGATGACCGATATTTGATTGGAGCCATCTTTGCCATAGCGAATTTGATAGGCCAGGAAAAGACTTGATAGCAAAATTATCGTTGCGTAACTGGCGTAGAGCAGGTTGCTTTGAAACGGAGTGATTAGCGCTATGGAACAGACGATTCGAGCAATCACAACAATACGTAGCCACACTGAGCCGCTGTGCCCGACCATCCATCCACGCGACGCACCGTGTGACCTAGCGAGGATCTGTCTGCTATTCCAGTCAAACAGCCCGCTCGAGCCGAATTCTTTTAAACTGAAAAGCAATTGTAAAGAACCTTGAAGAATTCCTATGCCCACGATGATGGCGGTAATTCGTGCGGCGCTTTCGATTGTCAACATGGCTTATGACACCGGGTGAGTCAGCGAATAAAAACGAACGCGTGGCACAGAAGCTCCGCTCGGACCGCGTGTTTCAACCAAAGCAAACTGGTAGAACGCCTGCGACGACAATGAACCTCCGAGTCGCTTGCGCGCAACGTCAAGCAAGATTACGTATGGCGCGGTGAACTGAAGCCGCTCTGCAGGGCAGTTGATACTGGAAAGCGCCAGCAGCTGAAACAATTCGATCATGCCCTCTCGGTAGCGTTTTCGCGGGTTCCAAAGGGGAAAGAGAATTCCTCTCGGGGATAAATTCAACTCCAACCATGGACTGACGCTCGTTTCATCGTCGCGACTGCGATAAACAAAGTGATAGTTACTCGCGCCGGGATCTGGCGTAAAAAATGACCATTTTGGTATGAGTGTGAACCGGTCAAACCGTGTAGTTAGCCGGCTGAGCAGATTATTTTTCTGAAATGCGATCGTCAGTAAAAACCAGACAGAGAAAACAACGATTCCAATAACGCCGAATACGGAGCTTGCAATATCAATCATCATGTGACCTTCCTCAGATCGAATCGGTCGGCGAACAGTTTGTAGCGGAAGCGACTTGACGAACGAACTCGTGGCGGGATCGTTTACCGATGCTGGTAGCAGGCAGCTCTTGATGATTTGAGAATACGAAGCAGAGTTCGGGTCATTTTAATCGGGCGGCACTTGCATCCGCTTGGTAGGCCCGAAGGGCCTCCAACGTCTGTGCCGATCGGTGCTCTACAGGAACTTCTGCAAGCTCTTCGCTCATACGCTCTATGTCGCAACGGATAGCCGAACCGCCGTCCGTGACGATCCAGTCGTCATTGGGGTCGACAGGGGTGATGAGGCTGTCGAGGGTCGAGAGTTCGAGATCGGTGAGGCTGATAGCCATGTGCGTTCCGTCTTTCGGGCTCGGAGAAATCGTGTCGACGCTCACTATGAATCCAGGATGACTTGCGGCCGCTCATAATCAAGCGGGCCGGTCCACAGAAAGACGAGGCGTATCGGTTCAACTACCTAATGTTTATCTGAAAATCATCTTTCGTCAACTATGAAAACGATGGGCATTCTAGACATATCAGCTCGTTATGGGAAGGCCCTGCAGCGATGTGTTCTGGGGTAGCGGAGCATCAACCCGCCATCCCTCCTTAGTGTGATTGCCTCCTGACGGCCGGGAACCTCTGGCATGCCTGGCCTTGCCCCGGTTAGTGGACACGGGTTCTACTCGGCGGCAGTAGAACTCGGTGTTCAATGTCACGAAGCCGCCGGCACTGCGGCAAGCTTCGATCGCTGAGAGTCGCGATTCGCCTGCGACGCCAACATCCCGATACGAATTAGATAGAGCACAACGTTGGCCCACCCCGGTGCGTCGTTACTATGCGGCTGCGACGTTCTGCTTGAGGGGGCGGGGCCATATCGTGTACGACACAGCCCAGATCACTTCAATGCCACAGATCGCCATCAGGATTCGGTACCACTGCTCCAAGGCGGCCGTCTGCGCGGCGTTGCCTACCAACCAGATCAGGCCGAACAGGACGAGAGCAGAGATTGCCGCTGCGAGCAGGGTGCGCGCGACGTCCTTCCAGCAGGCCACGGTGTAGTCGGTTCCGGAGAGACGTGTTGGTGCGGGGCCGCCGGCAAACCGGTGAGAGAAGCGGATGTCGGCCCAGCGGACGAGTCTTGGGCCGTAGGCGATCGAGAAACCGATGTAGACCGCGGCCAGGCCGTGCGCCCATTCCGCGTCAGCGCCTGAGCGCAGGTGCACCGCGGTCGTGGTCAACAGCACCAGGTCGATGACCGGGGCCAGAGCGATCAGTACGAGGCCGAGGCGTTTGGCTTTGAGGCCGGAGCGCGCGATCAGGCCCAGTACGATGACGGCCCAGAATCCGATCTCGCAGGCGATGATAATACCCAAGATCACCAGCCATTCCGCCCCTCGTAGTAGCCGCAGGCCGAGCTTAGGGCAGGCGAGTGCCCAGTTCGGGCCAACCCCGACACGAGAATCCCCTTCAACCGGAATCCTCCGGTCATTCCGGCCGGATCCATCGCGATGCGGAGCATTGGTGCAGGACTCCTTGTCTTCGGCGGGGCAGCACTGACAAATACCCTCGGAATATGGAGCGTGATCGTTGTCGTCGGTGTTGTTCTCGTCACACTGGCCATAATCACCGTTCACAATCATCGCCTCACTGTCACTGCAAACCACTGACTGCTACGGTTCCCCTTCCCAGTTAGGGTTCACTTGCGGGACTGGAGCGAGAGGGGTCGTCAGCCTGCGGTATCGTGGCGCAGATGACCGAAATCGAAGCATCAAGTGTCGATTGTCCGTTCTGCCGGATTGTGACGGGATCGCTTCCGCATCACGTCATTGACGAGGATGACGACTGGATTGCATTCCTCAACATCACGCCGGCTGCGCCCGGCCATACCCTTGTCGTTCCGAAACAGCACGTGGCGTATCTGTGGGATCTGAACCCGGAGATAGCTGCGGGTCTCGGAGTGGGCTTGCAACGCGTGGCTCGGCGACTGGAAGATCGCCTACAACCCGATGGGCTGACCGTTTTCCAGTCCAACCGATCGGCTGGGTGGCAGACAGTGTTTCATGCTCATTTTCACCTCGTACCTCGTTCCGAAGGCGACGAATTAGTCCCCTCTTGGACGAAACGGGATAGTGACCCGAATGAGCTTGCTGTTATCGCTGGCAAGCTGACGTAGCGGGTGCGATTCCCCTGCGGAATCTGGACGCGACCACGAGCCACACCCCCGTATTGCGCAAAGTGGGCGTCCTTTCCCGTCTGACTTGTGGGGCGATAAACGGTCGACTGCAAAGCGTTGAAAAGCTCCGCCAAGTCCGCGCTGGATTGTAGACCGCGTGCGAATCTGTCGAGTTCGGCATTGACGAGGGTGTCCCCAGCACGGCGGGCGGCCAGCACTTCGCGAAGCCCCGGCCGGGCCCGGTTCGTTCCGGTCAGACGATGATCAGTGCCGATCTGACGCCAGTCGTTCTGGGGCATTTTGTTGGGCGGTTCCTCGCTCAAAACTTGATCGTGTTCCACCATGTCTGACGTTGTCGTCGGATTGTCGTGGTGGTGTCGTGGTGCTGTCGTGGCGTGGCGGCCGGGTTGTCTTCTAGGTTGAGTGCATGAACAAGACACACATTGGTGAACTTCGTCGGGCCCGCGGATGGACTCAGGAGCGGCTGGCGGCGGAGAGCGGGGTCGCGGGGCGAACGATCCAACGATTGGAAGCGGGTAACGATGCCAGTGTGGATACGGTCGCTTTGATTGCGAATGCGCTAGAGGTACCTGTCAGGGACCTCTTTGTGAGCGTTGAGAGTATCGACTTCGGTGAGGCGGTGGAACAACTAGATGCTCGCAAGAGCGCGCAGCAAGCCCGCCGTGACTCCATCACGAACGCGTTCACTTATCTGTTCCAAGGCATGGGCGTCCTGGTCACCTTCGCGACGATCGTTCTGCAGCTCACCGGTACGTTTTCGTGGCTGGGATGGTTCATCATTCCCGCCTACTGGGCTGGAGTCCGGTTGCTCTTCGGCTTTCTCTTCCGAATCGTCATCGGCCCACGGTTGGATGCGAAATATCCCCTTTCGCTTCCCTCGCGGGCCGCTGCAGACTACTGACCAGTTTTCGCGCCCGCGACGGAATCTCATGTATATCGGTCACTACGCAGCTGCTGCAGTGTTGGTTACGCTCGTGCCGGCCTCGCCGGTGATCCCGCTCGCTGTCGGCGTCGCCTGGCCAGACCTGGTCTGGCCCGTCCTCGTCCTCATGGGCCGCGAACGCGTCACGGTGGGGCGGAACGACCCACTGCAACGTTCTATCCGATTCGACTCCTACCCGTTCTCCCACTCGCTGGTGCTCTGAGTGGCGACGAGCTTTCGGAGGATTCGATGATCGAATATCCCCGTGCGCGGAGTCGGCGACGCTCCTCGGACAAGTGGTTCAGCAGCCGGACGCGGGTTCCTCAGCTGTGGGATAGAACAAGAGCCGCTGCCCGTTCTGCATCTCTCGATTGGACGGCTGCGATGATCTCCAAACGTGCTGAACATTCGTGCGGATGACGGATTGACTCGACTCCTCGTGAAACTGGACCCTTCGTCAAAAAGATCAAACCGAAGCCTGAAGCACCCCTTGTTGCCATGCACCATCACCGCAATGATTGACCCATGGCAGATAAAGCGAACGATGTCGATGCCGTCTGGGACGACTGGAAAAAGGCGGTCACGATGACCGCCAGTGAGATCACCTCGTGGCTCGACACCGACGAATCGCGGGAGGTCGGCCAGAAAGACGATGGCAGTGGAGAGTCCATCGGGCATAGGTCTGGCCGCAGGATCGTGACGATTCTTGGAAAGAAGAAAGCCGATCTGACCGCGTCTGATATCGAACACATGCATAAGGTGGTCGGCTACGTGAAGCGGCATGGGGCCCAGGGACCAGAGTCCGATGTCGAGCACTCACGATGGCGCTACTCGCTCATGAACTGGGGAAACGATCCGCTGAAATAGGTCTGAGGGCCCCGGAGGAAGCAGCGGTCGATGGGCGTGGGGTTGTCGGTCATCGGCCCATCAGGTAGATCTGGGCGGCACCAAATCAGTCCCTGCGCGGGCCGTAGGTGAGCAGGGCGTTGCCCTTGCTCGTCATCACAGATGACTGAAGCGTCAGTCGAGTCACCGGGTCGGTCGGCTCGAACAAATGACGTCCCCCTCCTGCGACTACCGGGTGTGTCATAAGGGAGAGCGAGTCGAGCAGCCCGGCAAACAAGAGCTGCCGCACCAAAGAGATACCGCCGATCAGGGAGATCTCGCCGCCCTCTGTGCGCTTCAGGTCGGTCACGAATTCGTTCAGGTCGCCGGTGACCAGCGTCGAATTCTGCCAGGCCAGGTCGCCGGTCAGTGTGCGCGAGGCGACGAATTTTTGCACCGGATTGATGAATGCTCCGAACGGGTCATCGTTTTCGGTACCGGGCCAGTAGCCGGCCCACTCCTCATAGCCGACTCGCCCGAGCAGAACCGTGTCGACGCGGTTCATCATGGCGGTCATCTCGACACCCAGCTCCTCGTCAAAGCTGTCGAACTGCCAGAGGTTCGGCGACTCGACCACGCCATCGAGAGACATGAACAGGCCGGCGGTCAGTTTTCGCATCAGAGTTCTCCCATGGTCGGTCGAATGCTAGTACCGATCAGCGCAGACGGTCGAGGTAGCGCAGAATAACGCCCTCGCGCAGTGCCCACGGCGACACCTCGAGTTCGGCAGCCCCGAACGCGGCCATCGCTGCGCTGAGCACAATGCCGCCGGCCACGATCTGAAAGGTGCGATCGGCGGTGATGCCGGGCAGCGCCGGGCGGGCTTCGGCGGGAATGCGGGCGAGACGCGGCACCCAGTCATCGAGTTCGGTACGGCCGAGGCGCAGCCGGTCAGCGGCTCCGACACCGTCCGAGGTCGTCCCGGCCAAGCGGGCCAGCGACCGAATCGCTTTTGACGACCCGACAACGTGGTGCGGTGCCGGCAGATGCGCGAACGCTTTGACGACATCGTGTAAAACGGATGCTGCGTGCTTGCGCAACGCAGTCACCTCGTCCGGCAGTGGAGGATCGTGGTGCAGAAATCCGACGGTGCTGCGCCCGGCACCCAGCGGCAGGGACAGGGCGACCTCGGGAAACTCAGCTCCGCCGGCGGCGATCTCCAGCGACCCGCCACCGATGTCGAACAGAAGAATATTGCCGGCCGACCAGCCGTACCAGCGTCGCACGGCCAAAAAAGTCAACCGGGCCTCGTCTTCACCCGACAACACCTGCAGGGACACACCGGTTTCTTGTTCGACCCGGTCGAGCAGCTCTGGACCGTTGGTCGCCTCACGCAGCGCCGAAGTGGCGAACGGCAGCAGTTCGTCGATGTTGTGTTGCTGGGCAACATCCGCTGCATGCTGCACAGATTTTAGAACCGCAGCGACACCCTCATCGTTGATGGCACCCTCGGGCGTGATGTAGCGCATGAGGCGCAGCACGCTCTTATCGGCGGCCATCGGCACGGGCGGGGCCCCCTCGTGCGCGTCGACAACCAGCAGGTGGACGGTGTTCGAACCGACATCGAGGACTCCAAGGCGCACATGTGTACGATACCGCTTGCAGCGAGCTAACGCTGTGTCGGGGAGACGAAGCGCTGCCAGACCCACGCGCTCGCGCACAGCGCCGCGAAGGTGGCGGCAGCGATCCAGAGTGTCATCCCGCTGCCGTCGTTCTCGAGCTGCTCAATCACGGGGGCGAGCGCCGCGAACAGCATGCCATAGGTGATGACGGTCAGCCCTACCCACAGCGGAGGCGACCAGGCCAGGATACGGCGCCCGCTGGTGTGGCCGATCGGCACCAGAATCAGCACTGCTGAGCCGATGGCAGCGAGCACGATCGTGTTGATGCTCTCCGCGGCGAGCGACGTGGTGAAATCAGTGGCGCCGGGCAGCAGCGACCCGAGGAACCAGGCGAGAACGGCGAAGGCGGCGAGCGCACCCACCCGGACCGCGGCGAGCTGGCCGCGCTGCGCGCCCGTGGGCTGCGCGCCGACCTGGCCCGAGGCATCCGTTGTGGCCGAGAGGGTGATGCTGCCCAGTAGCCCGAACAATAGGGCGGGATGCACGTCGAACATTCGGGAGGCGATCGCGGCGGCCGCGATGATCAGCAGGTAGCGCGGCAAAAAAGTGGCTGTTCCGTTCTGGCGCAACACGCGCGAACTCCACCACAGCGGAACCAAAATGGCCACCGCGTTGACCAGGACCAGCCCGATGACCACGGCGACGAGTAGGCGCAGGTAGGCCGGCTGGTCGACGACGGGACCTGACAGCATGACAAAGGTCGCGGCGGCCAACAAAGCCGCGCCACCGCGCAGCCACCGGTTGGGGTTCATCGTCGGTGCGACCTCGAATTCTTCACGCACTCGGTTTCGTCCCGCAAATGACGGCAGCGCCCGAAGCGGTTGGCCGCCGCGGGTGCGGGAAATGGTACCCGCGAGCATTCGCAGCGGCACCGCGATCAAAAGCAGCGCGCCGACGGCGAGCAGTCCGGCCTGCAACCAGAGAAACGGAGAGTCGCTGCCGGTCGGACCGATGGCCGCAGCAAACCGGGTCGGGTCATTCCACTGGCCGGGGAAAACGGATGCCGCCTCCCCATTGCGCTTCGGCTCTGCAGCTTCCGGGTCGGGCGCGTTGGTACCCGGCGCCGCGCTGGGCGAAGGCTGCGAAGGCTGCGAAGGCTGCGAAGACGGTGGAGACTGTGGAGGAGCTCCGGGCACGGCAACGGAACCGTCCGGTGGCGGCGAGGCCGCCGCGCTCGGTGTCGGCGTGACCGGTGGCGTTGCCGGGGCGGACTCAGACGGCGTCGGGGCCGCTGTCGCCTCGGCGACGTAGCTAACCGACAGGGGAGCGCTGCCCGGACCGACGTTGCCGGCGTCATCTTTCTGCACGGCGATAACCGAGTAAGACCCGGCGGCCACGCCGCCGGCCGAGCAGGTCCACGTTCCGCCGGTCACGGGTGCAGAACACACCGAGTAGGCGCCGGCGAACACCGTGACGGTGGCACCGGTTTCTCCGGTTCCGGTGTATTGGGTACCGGCGACAGGAACCTGCGTGCCGGCGCTGGGAGCCGTGACGATCGGGGCATCCGGTGCGGTGATATCGAACACGATTGTCACCGGCGCGCTCGCGTTCGACGTTGACGGGCTGCTGAACGTTGAAGTCTGGCTGGCGGTGACTTCCTGGCTGCCGTTCGTGAGCGTGCCGGAGAACAGGCAAGCCCAGGCACCGGAACCGTCGACCTGACTGGCGCAGGTGGCATCGTTTGGCAGGGATGCCGTCACGGTGGCCTGCGGGTGACCGGTTCCGCGCACCCAGCCGTTGGATTCCAACCCGGTCAGGCCGCCGAGCACCGTTGGGACGCCGAGTACGGCGACGGCAATGTCGTCACTCAGGCTGGGAACACCGGTCACCACTACGCGCAGGGTGATGTTGGGGCCGTTCGGCAGGTAGACGTTGCCGCAGCTCCATGAGGTCGATGAGTCGTCGACGATGCACAGGGGGTCGCCGCCGCGTGGTGACAGCAACTGAATCTCCTGGTCGGCAGCTTTCGACCCCGAAACAGTGGTGCGGTTGCTGCTGATGAATTGCCCGTTGCCCGGGCTCTCGATCCGGGGGCTCGGCGCGGAGTTGGTCGCCGCCTTTGGGAGGGGTTTTTCGGTGGCCGGGGGGGGCGCGTCGGGCGTCGGTTGCTGCCCGGTGGCTGGAGCCGGGGTCTCGTCGGCCTGTGCCGTCGAGGGTGCGGGTGTCGCCAGGGCCAGGGCGAAGGAGAGCAGGAGGGCGACGATGGCCACGACGCAGCGGAACTGTCGCGGGCGCACCGTTTTGCCCCGCACTGCGATACGAGCCGATTCGGACACAACTCACCCCCTGCCCCAATTTGAGGGGCAGACGGTGAGAAAGTCAACCTCTCCCGCCCGGAATAAGGTAACAAACCAGAGGAACTCTTCGAGGCGTCTCTACCCGGCGTTAAACGTGACAACCTTTATACGAAGCGGATGCTCCGCATCACCCGCCGAAAAGAGTCTCGCCGCCATGAATCCCACGCCTCGTACCCCGGCAGCACCATCGAATCGCGCTGTCGCTGCCCGCGATTGGGAACACCGCGCTGCCGAACTCGGTGATCGCCTGCCGACCGGGTTCGAGGTGGCCGTGGCGACCTCAGCCTTTCAGATCGAGGGTGCCGCCCGTGATGGCGGTCGCGGTGACAGCGTCTGGGACGCCTTCAGCCAGGTTTCCGGGCGCATTCGCGACGGTTCGAACGCCTCCGTCTCGGCCGACCACGTGAAGAACTACGCGGCTGACACCGATCGGCTGCGCGACCTCGGCGTCGATTGCTATGGGTTCTCCTTTGGCTGGACCCGGCTGCAGCCGGAGGGCCGTGGCGCGCTCAACCGAAATGGACTCGCGTTCTATGATCGTCTGCTCGATGCGCTGCTGGCCGACGGCATCCGTTCGACCGCCACGCTCTCGCACTTCGACCTGCCAGCAGGCCTGCGCGGCGGCTGGCTGAACCGCGACACCGCCGGTCGCTTCGGCGACTATGCCCACGCGGTGGCGGAGTCGTTCGGCGACCGCATCGACGCCTGGGTGACCCTTGCCGAGCCGGCCACGGTCACCATGAAGGGCTACGCGCTGGGCACCCACGCGCCCGGCCGCACCCTGCTCTTCGACGCGTTGCCGACCGCGCACCACCAACTGCTCGGGCATGGACTCGCCGTGCAGG
This sequence comes from Cryobacterium sp. Hb1, assembly GCF_004403585.1. Classification (NCBI taxonomy): domain Bacteria; kingdom Bacillati; phylum Actinomycetota; class Actinomycetes; order Micrococcales; family Microbacteriaceae; genus Cryobacterium; species Cryobacterium sp. Hb1. The sequence goes on from NZ_SOHI01000037.1 coordinate 180,369, forward strand.
CCTTGCGCGCTGCTGACGTGCGCGGCCGAATCGGTCTCGTCAACTCCCACACCCCGGTACAGTCCGCAACCGACCGCGACCAGGACCGCTCGTACGCCGCGCTCTACGATCTGCTGACCAACCGCCTGTTCACCGACCCCGTGCTGCTCGGCCACTATCCCGACCCGCTTGAACCGTTCGCGCTCGAACTACGAACCCTGCTCGAGGCCGACCCCGACGACCTGCGCACGATCCACCAGCCGCTCGACTTCTACGGTGTCAGCTACACGGGGCCGGCCCGCGTCGCCGCTGGTGCGACGGTGCTGAAAGCGCCCGACGGCCAGTTGATTCCCACCACGTCGTGGCCGTTCCACCTCGAGCCGTTTCGAGAACACCCCACCACCTCGGCCGGCGCTGTCAACGCTCCGGAGTACGTGGCCGTAGCGCTCGCCGAACTGGCCGAGCGCTACCCCGATCTACCGCCGGTCTACCTCTCGCTGGCCGGCGCCTCCTTCGCTGACCAAGCGGATGCCCGTCACAACGTGAACGACACCGCCCGCGTCGACTACCTGGCCGAGCACCTTCTGGCCGCCCTCGGCGCCGCCGCGCCCATCGACCTTGCCGGCATCACGTTCTGGTCCCTGCTCGACGCGTTCGAGTGGGATGCCGGCTACACCCAGCCCACCGGCCTCGTGCACATTGACTTCGCTAACGACCGCCGCACGCGCACACCCAAGCTGAGCTACCGCTGGCTGCAGCATGCCCTGGCCAATCGGTAGCTCAAGTGCTGCCCGCCGGACAGCGACCCCGTCAGCTGACCCGTCTGACTCGTAAGGTACGTCAGGGCCAGTATCCGGTCGTCGTCGCTGCGCGGAGCGCCGAGCGCCGAGCGCCGAGCACAGCACGACTCGTGCAGCAGCGGATGCTTGCCTCGTCGCACATGCAGATCGGTCGCGTCGACCGCGGGGGCGGACTGTTCAGCATGACCGAACTCTCAGCCGCGGTACCCGCCCTGTCAAGTCCATAATCTTTGATTTTCAGGCCACGCCGAGCGCCCAGCAGCCGCACCGGTGGGCGCCTGTGCGGCCATCTCAGTCAAGCTGTACGGCGCAGACGTCGGGCGCACGAGGTCGCATCAGCGCCGGAGCTCTCCCCACCTACCGGATACCTCGTTGGCGCGACCAGTAGTGTGGAATGCATGATGCCAGTGCTGCCGATCGTTGTGTCTGCAGCGGCGCCGGCATCGGCTGAAGCCGAGAAGGTGTCACTTCGTTACTATGACGACATCGTGAGTCGTTACCACGGGCGACCTGCACTCCAGCAGGAAATTCTCGCCGCCCAGGCGGGGTACCCAAGCGACGACCTCGCCCCACCTGCCGGAATTCTGCTGCTCGCCCGCCAGGGGCGCGCCGTGCTCGGCTGTGCCGGAATGCGCATTCGCCCTGGCGATATCGGCGAGGTGACCAGGGTCTTTGTCGAACCAGCTGCCCGAGGTCAGGGGGTGGGCCGGCTCCTCATGCAGAATCTGGAAAGTGAATCTCGTGCGCTGGGGCTCACGGCACTGCGGTTGGATACGCGAACTGACCTCATCGAGGCGCGCAGCCTCTATGCCTCGGTCGGTTTCATCGAGGGTGAAGCGCACAACACCGACCCGTACGCGAATCACTGGTTCCGAAAAGAATTGCGTTGAATCTATGACTACCGCGCACAGCATGCCGGAACCTAGCCTCGTGCCGGAGCTTCTCGTCACATCGCTGGAGAAGAGTTTGGATTTCTGGTGCGGTCTCGGCGGTTTCGAGGTGCAGTACGACCGCCCCGCTGACGGGTTTGCCTACATCGCGCGAGGCACGGCCCATGTGATGATCGAGCAGCGGGGCGAGGGCCGAAACTGGCTTCCGGGGGCGCTGGAGCGTCCCTTCGGCCGTGGTATCAACTTCCAGATCTCCGTGGCATCGATTGATCCGTTGGTGCGTGCCTTTCGCGAGGCCAGCTGGCCGCTCTTCATGGAGCCAGAGACGAAATGGTACCGAACGGGCGCTGGAGAGTCTGGCGTCGCTCAGTTTCTCGTGCAGGACCCGGATGGATATCTCATCCGTTTCCAGGCCTCGGTGGGCCGACGCCCGTGATCCCGGTAGTCTGCCCTGCGGTTGGCGATCACAGTGGGGAGCGGGAACTCAGCCACCTGCAGTAGCTTCGGTGCATGACCGAGCAGCAGCCCTATCAAGTCGTGAAGAGTTACGATGATTTCGAGTTGCGCCGATACCCAGCGCATCTGGTGGCCGAGGTCGTTACCGATGGCCCATTCGAAGACGCTGGAAATCGTGCCTTCCGATATTTGTTCGCGTACATCACCGGGGCCAACCGCTCGCTCCAGAAAGTCGCCATGACGGCGCCGGTGGTGCAAACGGATGCCGAAGAAAAGATCGCGATGACTGCGCCAGTGCTTCAGGAGAGCGTGGAAGATGCCTCTGGCGCAGCAGCCGGTGAACAATTCCGGGTCGCCTTCGTGCTCCCCAAAGATCTGACGGCTCAAACAGCGCCGGAACCCACGGACCCCGCCGTGCACCTGCGCACGGTCCCCGCAAGCCTGGCCGGTGCACTCCGCTTCAGCGGACGCTGGAGTCAGACTCGTTATGAACAGCATCTTGACCAGTTACGCGGGGCGCTCGCCGCCGCCGGTTTCAGCGTCTTGGGCTCACCGAGATTCGCACGGTTCGATCCGCCGTTCAAGCCGTGGTTTCTGCGCCGCAACGAGGTTTTGCTCGACGTCGAAGAGCCCGGCTGACCGGCATTCGCCCTGCTGTCGCGGGATCCCTGTGCGCCTTGAGCTTGCTAGGAGTGTCATGAGAGGCGGGTGGGAGCCTCCGGGGTCGCCGTTAGTATAGGCAGGTACGCACGGGGGGTCGTTTGGCCAGTTCATGTCTCCGTGCCAACGTACACATCGTGCCAATTTGCAAGGAGACGCTGCCATGGAATGGCTCATCCCGGTTTTGATCGTTGTCGCACTCGTCGCCATTGTGGGCATCTACCTCTGGTCGACCTACAACTCCCTCGTAACGCTCAACGTGCGCGTTGACGAAGCCTGGAGCGACATCACGGTGATGCTCAAGCGTCGTGCCGACCTGCTGCCCAACCTGATCGAAACGGTCAAGGGCTACGCGGCGCACGAGAAGAGCGTGTTTGAGAACGTGACCAAAGCGCGGGCCGAAACGCTATCTGCCCAAGGCCCGGCCGACGCATCCGCTGCTGAGAACCACATGCAGACCGCGCTGAAGAGCATCTTCGCCGTTGCTGAGGCGTACCCGCAGCTGCAAGCCAGCCAGAACTACCTGCAACTGCAGGGTGCGATCGTCGACACCGAGGACAAGATCCAGGCTGCTCGCCGGTTCTACAACGGTGGCGTGCGCGAAATGAACACCAAGATCAAGGTCTTCCCTAACCACCTGTTCGCCGTCAACCTCGGGTTCACCGAACGCGAATTCTTTGAGGTGGCCGATTCCGCAGCGATTGCGGAGCCGCCCCGCGTGCAGTTCTAACGGAGCACTAGATGTACAGCGCGATAGCTAAAAACAAACGCAACACTGTTTTTATTATGATCCTCTTCTTCGTGGTCATCGCGGGGCTCGGCTGGCTGGCCAATGCTGTCTACGGCCGTGGCGGCTACGGCATTCTCATCGCCACGGTCGTCATCACCGCCCTGTACGTCATCATTCAGTACTACGCGGCGGGTCGCCAGGCCATCTCCATGAGCGGCGGCATCAGGGTCAACAGCCAGTCCGATCATCCCAGGTTGTGGCGTATCGTCGAGAACCTGTCGATCACGACCGGCACCCCGATGCCCGAGGTCTATATCATCAACGACCCGGCACCGAACGCGTTCGCCACGGGCCGCGACCCGAAACACGCGATCGTCGCCGCCACCACCGGACTGCTCGACATCATGGACGATTCCGAGCTTGAGGGCGTCATGGCCCACGAGATCGGCCATGTGCGCAACTACGACATTCGAGTGTCGATGGTCGTGTTCGGCCTCGTCGTAGCGATTGGGTTCATCTCCGATATGTTCCTGCGCATGGCGTTCTTCGGCCGCAACAACAACAGCAACGGCAACCCCGTCGTCATGGTGTTCGGCCTCGTCGCCATGATCGTAGCTCCGCTCATCGCGACTGTGGTGCAACTCGCCATCTCCCGCCAGCGCGAATACCTGGCGGATGCGACGAGCGCGTTGACGACGCGCCACCCCGACGCGCTCGCGTCGGCGCTGGCCAAACTCGGCAATTATGGTCGCCCGATGCAGAAGCAGAACAGCTCGATGGCGCACCTCTGGATCTCCGACCCGCTGAAGAAGGGTGCCATGGGCAAGCTGTTCGCGACGCACCCGCCGATCGCCGATCGCATTGAGCGCCTCACGGCCATGGGCAGCAAGTTCTGAGTCGGTGCGCAGCTGCACCGAGAGACCACGTATGGTCTCGCACGGAACGTTAGCGGGGGATTTTCAGCCAGGTCATACCCCGTAGTTCAATGCAGAATCGATCGGGTGCCTGCACGATGGCCATGAGCACATCGTCACAGTGCGCACAGCGAACGACGAGAGTGTCCGGTTCGGCGTACACCATCGCACGCGCAAGAACCGACACGTCGCCGCATCCGGAACAGCGAGCGGATGCGGTGGTCGGGTCGAACGTGAACAGGTCCGAGAGGGGGCCCGCGAGGGCGTTCCCGTCGATGTGCTCGCCCATTAAGCGCCTCCGAACCGTTCGGTCTTGACGCGGTCCGGTTCGTGCCCGAGGGCGACGAGCGCGGTCGCGACAGTCTCGACGAATCCGGTTGGCCCGCACACGAACACCGTCGGTGCCAGAGCGGCCGGAAAGCCATGGGCCTCCAGGTCGGCGGCGGTGATACGCCCGGCGGGCCGGGAACATCCGCTCGGCGCGTGGCGAGTGAAGATCCAGGTCACCTCGAGGTTGGCCGAAGGTGACTCGAGCTCAGCGCGGAAGAATGCGTCTAGCGGTGTGCGCACCGAATAGAGCAGCCGGAACGGCGTCGTACTGCCGGATGCCTCGTGCGAGCGGATCATTGCCATCAGGGGAACGATCCCCGATCCGCCGCCGATGAGTTGCACGTTCTCGGCCTGCTGCGGCGTCCAGACGAACCAGCCGCCCAGGGGGCCGCGTAGCTCGAGTTCGTCGCCCTCGCGCAGCGTGTCGACCAGATACGGCGACACCTCACCGCTGGGCAGGCGGTCGACCGCGAGCTCGATGCGGTCACCGACACCGGCCGACGCCACGGAATACGATCGCACCGCGGTATAGCCATTGGAAGCGGTCAGCCGCACATCAGTGTGCTGACCGGCGATGTTGCCGCCCCACCCCGGAACGTCGATCGTGATGCTGCGGCCCGACGCACTCTCCCGCCGGATCGAGGTCACGACGCCCACCTTCCAGTTGCCGATGCGGCCGTCCCTGGCCTCAGTCGTGCCCGTCACCAATAGCGCTGTTCGAGCCAGGGATCACCGTACATGTTGTAGCCGTTCTGCTCCCAGAATCCGGGTTCATCCTGGCTCTGCATTTCCAGGCCCTGAATCCATTTGGCGCTTTTCCAGAAATACAGGTGGGGGATGAGCAGTCTCGCCGGACCACCATGCTCCGGATCGAGCTTGTCACCGTCGAACTCAAGGGCAATCCAGGCCTGGCCACCCAGCAGGTCGGCGAGCGGAACATTTGTGGTGTACCCGCCGTACGAATGTGCCATCACGAATTTGTCGCTCGTTGTGACGTTCGCGAACAGGGAATCGAGAGAGACGCCCCGCCAGCTCGTACCGAGCTTCGACCAGCGAGTGACACAGTGAATATCGGTGTGGATATCCTCGATGGGCAGCTCGTGCAACTCGTCCCAGCTCCACGTGTGCAGGGTCTCCGAGTCCGTGCGGATGCTGAACTGCCAGTCGACGGTGTCGATGTGCGGGGTAGGCCCGGCGGACAGCACCGGGAAATCTGCGGTGAGGTACTGCCCGGACGGAAGGTCTGGGTTCGCTTCGCCACCGCGGCCGATGAAGCCACGAGAAATGACTGCCACAGGATGCTCCTTCGATTGCTGACCAGAATATCAGAGAGGGCCCAGCGGTCGCCAACCTCGCTGGCTGATCCGGGCTGGTCGACGGCACGGAGCCGGGGCAGAAAAACAAATCCGGCCAGGCACCACGTGGACGGAAGCGAACCTAGCCCAGCTCCGCGGCGAGTCCCGCCGCGAGGTTGCCGCGCGGCACCACGATGATCTCGTCGAGCCCCTGCCACGTGGCGGCCTCCCTCAGCACGAGTGCGAGCCTAGCGGCGGCATCCGCTGGCGACGCCGGTTCGGCCCAGGCTGATTGCACTCGAAGCACGCCGGCCTGCCGGTCGTTTTTGAGGTCCACCCGGCCGACCACCGTGTCGCCGAGCAGAATCGGCAGCGAGTAGTAGCCGAACACGCGCTTGGGCTCCGGAGTGTAGATCTCGATGCGGTAATGAAAATTGAACAGGCGCAGGGCACGAGCGCGCTCCCAAACCACCGGGTCGAACGGTGACAAGACCGCCTGCGCGTGCATGCTGCGCGGCAGTCGGGCGTCGCGGTGCAGCCAGGCCACTCCCGAGGTGCCCCTCGTTCCCCAGCCAGCCACCTCGACCGGGATTAACTCGCCGGCCTCTTCGAGATCGCGGATCGCGACCACGGTCGGTGCTGACTTCAGTCGAAAGTAATCGGCGAAGTCTTTCATCGTGCCGATGCCGTGGGCCCGGGCCGATCGGCTGACCAACTCGCGATGGGCATCCGTACTCGAAATGCCCTGCCCGAGCAGCTCGGGGGAGAAGACCTGCTCGGGCAGGGCGTAGACCCGTTCGAAGCGGATGCGTCCGGCGCTGACCACGTCACCCCAGCGGAACAGCGTCTCCAGCCCGGTCTTCACGTCGGACCAGCCCCACCACGGCCCACGGCGTTTGTTGGCATCGTGCTCGATCGCACTCGCGGGCATCGGCCCATTGGCGGCAAGCTCGGCCAGGAGCCAATCAAGCATCGGACGGTTGGCGTTCGACCAATCGTTAGTGTTTTGGGCCGAGTGGTCGCGAAAGTGCTGCATCCGCCAGTGGAACAGCGGCCACATCTCGACCGGCAGAAACGATGCCTCGTGCGCCCAGTACTCCGTGAAGCGGGCCTCGCGGCCGGTGGTCAACCGGTCGAGCTGGGCCTTGTCGTAAGCGCCGAGCCGGCTGAATGCCGGCATATAGTGGCTACGTTCGAAGACATTGACCGAGTCGATCTGCAACAGTTCAATCCGGTTGACGAGACCGGTGAGCTGACGGATTCCGATTGCCGTGGCGGTTCGTGAGCCGAACCCCTGCGCGGCCAATGCGATGCGGCGCGCCAGAGCGGGGGAGATAGTCTCTGGCATTGCTTCAATTCTAGCGGTCAGGGGTCTGAGCACGACGTTATCCATAGTGGGTTGACCGCTGCCGCGTTCGCCGTTCCTCGACTCTTTGGCGTGTTGTTCGTCTGGAAGCTTGTGCCTGAAACCGGCGGAGTCACCCTCCCCGTCATCGAAGCAGACACGCGCAATCGCAGGGGCGATACCGGGTAGTAAATGTTGACCGTCAGGTGGTGCGGAAGCCGAAGCCGCGCGTAATCTGTGCGGTACGCCGGGCGGTCTTAGAATGAGCGAGTGAGCGAATCCACGGGCAGTCCAGGCGCGCGTGCGCAGCTGCGGCTGCGCCGCCGGCGTGTAGCCGTTCGAGCGCGCGAGAGCACCGATCAGTCCGGATCCGATTTCGGCGCTGCGCCGGTCGAGCTGGTGGCCGCGACGCCTGCCCTCAACGGCGTTGATGAAAACCTGCCGGCCGGCATCCGCTTGGCTGGAGCCTGGTCTTGGCGGCTGATTGTGGTCGCCGCGGCCATCGCCATTTTGATCTTTCTCGTCATTCAGCTGCGCCTCATAGTCATTCCCCTGCTCGTCGCCGTGCTCGTATCGGCCCTGCTGATTCCCTTCGTGGCCTTTCTGGTGCGGCACCACTGGCCGAAGGGTGTGGCCGTCGCCGTGGCGATGCTGGGTACGCTGGTGCTTGTCGCCGGGCTGGTCACGCTGGCATCCACGCAGATAGCCGAGGGTACTGTCGGTTTGAGCGATCGTCTTGCCGCGAGTTTTGACAGTCTCAAATCGGTGCTCGCGGCGTCTCCTCTGCAATTGTCGGATACCGAGATCACCAACTATCTGCAGCAGGGCTGGATCGCGATCCAGAATGACAGCGCCGTGTTCATCAGCGGTGCCCTCTCGGTGGGGACAACCCTGGGGCACTTGCTCACCGGGCTCTTGCTCGCGCTGTTCAGTTTGCTGTTCATCCTCATCGATGGCAAGGCGATCTGGGGCTGGATTGTGCGATTCTTTCCCCTGCGGGCCCGCGCTGCCGTCGATGGCGCCGGTATCGCCGGTTGGACTACGCTCGGCAACTTCGCCCGCGTGCAGATTCTGGTCGCCTCCATCGACGCGGTCGGCATTGGCGTCGGTGCCGCCCTGCTCGGCGTGCCGATGGCGATACCGATTGGAATCTTGGTGTTCCTCGGCTCGTTCATCCCCATTGTCGGTGCCGTTGCCACCGGTTCCGTCGCCGTCATCATCGCCCTCATCTTCAATAACTGGGCCGTCGCCCTCGCCATGCTCGGCGTCGTACTGCTCGTGCAGCAGGTCGAAGGACACGTTCTGCAGCCGCTCATCATGGGAACAGCCGTCAAGGTGCATCCGCTGGCCGTCGTGCTGGTCGTCGCATCCGGTGCCCTGCTCGCCGGAATCCCCGGTGCTCTGTTCGCCGTGCCCGTTGCCGCCGTGTTGAACGCGATGACCAGCTACATCGCTGGCGGTGCGTGGCGCTCCAATCCACCCGCGGCGGTGCCGACGAGAGGTTCGGTGCTGTGGCAGACGGTACCGCAAAGCCGACCGGGCTATCGCTCCGGTACGGCGCCGGCCCGCACGGCCCGGGTGCGTCCCCGGAGCATCCCGACGACCGGTGGCGGATCCCCCCGTAGTACGCCCTCAGCTTTTAGCGCACCTGGCGCCCAGCACGACAGTTCGGAGAACTAAGACATGCCAGAGACCACCCTTGTTGCACCCACCCTCGCTGAATTCGAGGCCGCGCGCGCGGTCGTCGCGAAGGTCGCCGATGTGACCCCGATGGAGAGCTCGCGGTACCTCGCCGACGTGCTGGGGGCGCCGGTATACCTCAAGTGTGAGAACCTGCAACGCACCGGCTCGTACAAAATTCGGGGCGCCTATAACCGACTGTCCAAGCTCACCGACGAGGAGAAAGCTCGTGGCGTCGTCGCGGCCTCGGCCGGCAACCACGCCCAGGGCGTGGCCTTCGCCGCCCGGGAGCTCGGCATCAAGGCCACCATCTTCATGCCGGTTGGGGTCGCGCTGCCCAAGCTGTCCGCCACGCGTGACTACGGGGCCGAAGTGATTTTGCGCGGTACGACCGTCACCGAACCACTCCTTGCCGCGGCCGAATATGCGCGCGAGACGGGCGCGATCCTCATTCCGCCGTTCGATCACGTGGATGTCGTCACCGGGCAGGGCACGCTGGGCCTGGAAATTCTCGATCAGGTTCCTGATCTCGAAACGGTCATCGTCCCCATCGGGGGCGGTGGGCTCATCTCCGGCGTAGCCAGTGCGCTCAAGCAGCGTGCCGCACGCGAGGGGCGTGTCATCCGGGTTATCGGAGTGCAGGCTGAAAATGCGGCCGCCTACCCACCCTCCCTCCAGGCCGGGGAACCCACGATGATCAGTATCCTGCCGACCATCGCTGACGGCATCGCCGTTGCCATGCCAGGATTGCTCAACTTCGAGATCGTGCGTGACGCCGTTGATGAGATCGTCACCGTCAGCGAAGACGACACCGCGCGGGCGCTGCTCGTGCTGCTCGAACGCGCCAAGCTCGTCGTCGAACCCGCTGGAGCAGTGGCGGTTGCCGCGATTCTGGCCGGAAAAGTCACCCCGACCGGGCCGACAGTGGCCATCCTCTCGGGTGGCAACATCGACCCGCTGCTCATGCAGCGCGTGATCAGCCACGGTCTCGCGGCGTCAGGACGGTACCTCACGCTGCGCATCATGCTGCCGGACCGCCCGGGCCAGTTGGCCCGCATTTCCGAGCTGCTCGCCGAGGCTACCGCCAACGTCATCGAGGTGCTGCACACGCGGCACGGGGCTGGCCTGCGCATCAGCGAGGTCGAACTCGACGTCAGTGTCGAGACGCGGGGCCCGGAGCACCGTCAGCATGTCGTCGACACGCTGCGGGCCGCCGGCTACGACCCCCAGGTTGACTAGCCGCCCGCATTCGGGCGCCCGTGAGCAATCGGGGCATAACTCCTGCAATTAGTGATGGTTTCCAAGCGGATGCCCAAAATTCCGGGTAACTTTTTGGCCGCGGCGGCAAATTGCAGGAGTTATGGTGCGGGGGCCTGTTGCACGGGTGACGGTGCGGGTGATGGTGAGGGTGGGGGGTCAGGCTCCGGTGAACGTCTCTACGTTGGTGACGTGCACGGTGATTTCCTTGCCGTTCGGCGTGGTGTAGCTCGTCTTCGCGCCAACCTTGAGTCCGATGATGGCTGCACCGAGCGGGCTTTGCTCGCTGAACACATCAAGGTCGCTGTTAGCGCCGATTTCGCGGCTGCCGATGAGAAAACGACTCTCATCACCGGCGATTGTTGCGGTAATGACCGTGCCGGGAACGACGACGCCGTTACTCTCGGGAGCATGGCCGACTTCGGCGGTGCGCAGCAGCACGGTGAGAGTGCGGATGCGCGCCTCCATCTTGCCCTGCTCTTCTTTCGCCGCGTGGTAGCCGGCGTTCTCCTTGAGGTCGCCTTCTTCGCGGGCGGACTCGATCTTCTTCGCGATGTCGCCCCGGCCGAAATTGCTCAGTGTCGCCAGTTCCGCTGCGAGGCGGTCGTGGGCCTCCTGAGTTAGCCAAGTGACCGTTGTCTCGGTACTCACGAGTGATCTCCTTTATTACGCTCGAGCGAAGAAAGGCCGGTGAGGCTGCGCGAACATAGCCGACACCCCAACGATTGCCGGGGCGAATACGTCAGTTTAGGTCAGCCAGCACTGGTAAATCAAACCCGTGTTGCTCAGGTCTGTGGTGCGCAGAATCTCGGTAAACGACCGGTTGTACAGCGTCGATGCCGGCAGATCGATGATCTTCCAGCCGACCACAGAGTAGCTCTCGTTGAGCGCCTGTACGGCGCAACTCGCTGTCCGGTTCACCGGCAGCGCCACCTCGAATGTCACGCTGACACTGTGCGCGTCGATAATGGTGTGGCCGATATCGCGCGCTTCGATTTGAGTGGATGCCCCGTCCAGACCGGTCCACACCACCCACGCCCCCAGCACCAGCACGAAAATACCGCCCAGTCCCCAGAGGATTCGGCGGTCCCGTTTCTTGCGGGTGGGCGTACGACCGTAGCGTGATTGAATCACGGCACTCTCGATGGGCGCTGGCACGCCCGAGACAGTTGATTCGTCGAGGCGGTAGGGCTCACGGCTCGACTGGACTCCGGTGGACGTGCTATTGACGGGCACTGGTGATTTCACACTTTCCATGGAGCGATTAGGCTTGGTCTTTAGGTTATCTAGCCTAAGGTTATCCGGCATTCCTGAGGAGTATGGTGACGCTGCGACTGATGGCTGTACATGCCCATCCCGACGACGAATCGAGCAAGGGCGCGGCTACATACGCCTACTACCGCAGCCTCGGCGCTGAGGTGCTCATCGTGAGTTGCACTGGTGGCGAGCGTGGAAGCATTCTCAATCCCGCTTTTGCCGGCCATGCGATGGCCGAACGAGACATATCAGGCTTACGCCGCCTGGAGATGCAGGGTGCACAGCAGGCACTCGGCGTACAGCACCGCTGGCTTGGCTTCGAAGACTCCGGCATGAACGAGGATAAGTCCGTGCCGCCGAACTCCTTCGCCGACATTCCGCTGGAGCATTCGGCCGAACCCCTCGTCACTCTCGTGCGTGAGTTTCGCCCCCAGGTGCTAATCACCTACGACGAAAACGGCGGCTACCCGCACCCCGACCACATCCGCTGTCACGAGGTCTCCCTGGAAGCATTTCGCGCGGCCGCCGACCCTGACCGATACCCGGATTCGGGAGCGCCCTGGCAGATCGGCAAGCTCTACTACGACCGCATCTTCAACCTTGAGCGCATCGACGCGATGTACCTCGCGCTCAGCGTGGCCGAGCCGGATTCTCCGCTTCTGGAACCGCTCGAGGCGGCGCGGGAGCGCATGGAGGATTATCCTAAGCTCGCCACCACCCATGTTCCGGCCGGGGATTTTCTCGACGTACGCGATGCGGCCCTGCGCTCGCACGCGAGCCAGGTCTCGCCCGACAGCAGCTTCTTCTTCTGGCCCAATGATTTGGTACGCGAGGCCTGGCCGTACGAAGACTTCCAACTTGTCGAATCGAAAGTAGACACCGAAATGCCCGAATCTGATCTCTTCGCCGGAATCCAGGACGACAAATGATCGTGTCACTCAATGCCTCGATCAACGTCGTGCTCGCCGTCACACCGACCCCCGATCCCAACTTCGATCCGAACACCGTCACACCGGGTGTCATCGGGTTCGTGGTTTTCTTCCTCATCGCGGCAGCGACAGTGCTGTTGTGTTTGGACGTGGTGCGTCGCATCCGTCGCACCACGTACCGGGCTGAGATCAAAGAACGGCTCCAAGCGGAACAGGCGGAGCGCGACGCCGACGAGATCACTCCGAACGACAAGCCCGAGTAGCAGCGCTCTACGGGTAGAGCGGATGGCTGGCGATCAGTAGAATCGCTGCGAAATGACAGAGGAACGCCACCACCGTGAGGGTGTGGAAGATCTCGTGGAAGCCGAACACGCCCGGAATCGGGTTGGGCTTCTTCAGCCCGTAGATGACCGCGCCGACCGTGTAGCAGAGTCCGCCGATCAGAATCAACGTCATCATGGGGGCGTTGGCCTGAAAGAAGTCCACGATGAACAACAGTGCACCGTAGCCGAGCACCAGGTAGAGCGGCACGTACAGCCAGCGCGGAGCGTGGATCCAGAACACCCGAAAGATAATGCCGAGTCCGGCGCCTCCCCAGACCAGCCAGAGCAGGAGCGTCGCCTTCGCTGGCGGCAGCGCGAGTACGGTGATCGGCGTGTACGAACCGGCGATCAACAGAAATATGTTGGCGTGGTCGATGCGCTTGAGCATGATGCGAGTGCGCGGCTGCCAGTTGAAGCGGTGGTAGAGCGCCGAATTGCCGAACAGCAGCATCGAGCTGAGCACGAACACGGCAGAGCTGATCTTGGCCGCTGACCCCTCGGCGAGCACGAGCAGCACGATGCCGGCCACGATCGCCACGGGAAAAGTGCCGGCGTGAATCCAGCCGCGCCAGGTCGGTTTGACGTCCTCCGGATGGGTGTCAGCCGCCTCGATCAGTGGCAGATTGGGGATATCGTGCTCGGTGGCCATGCTGCAAGGATACGACAGGGCACGACCGAAGTGCCGCGAACGCTCGCCGGAGTGGACTAGCGTAACTGTGTGCAGAAACCCCAAGTCCCCTCAGCGCGCGGCCTCCTTTACAGGCTGTATCAGCGCCGGCTGAGGCGCGGACTCACGCCGGAGCACTTGCCCCGTCACGTCGCCATGATCATCGACGGCAACAGGCGCTGGGCCAGGCAACTGGGGTTTCAGACGGCTGCACACGGGCATCGAGCCGGTGCTGCAAAGATGCGCGAATTTTTGGAATGGTGCGACGACCTCAAAATTTCGGTCGTCACCCTGTACCTGCTCTCCTCCGACAACCTCACCCAGCGGCCGGCTGATGAACTCGCCGATCTGATCGAGATCATCGCCGATCTGGCCGAAGAGCTCTCACACTATCGCGATTGGCGGGTGCAGCAGATGGGGTCCAAGGCTGGCCTGCCTCTTTCGCTCGTCGCAGCGCTCGATGCAGCGGATGCCCGCACGAGCGACCGTAAGGGACTGCACGTGAATCTCGCGGTCGGCTACGGCGGGCGCACTGAGATCACCGACGCGATGCGCAGCATTGTCGCCACCCACCACGCGCACGGCGGCACGTTGGAGGACCTCGCGGAGACCCTCACGCCGGAGCTGATCGGCCAGCACCTCTACACCGGTGGTCAGCCCGATCCCGACCTCGTCATCCGCACCTCGGGCGAGCAGCGGCTGAGCGACTTTATGCTGTGGCAAAGCGCGCACAGTGAATTTTACTTCGTCGAAGCCCTCGGACCCGACCTGCGTCAGATCGATTTTCTGCGTGCTCTTCGCGATTTTTCCCGACGCCAGCGTCGGTTCGGTGGGTAGCCCGGGCCAGGGGGTGCGAACGCCAGGGTGAGAACGCCAGGGGGTGAGAGCGGCGGGGGATATTTGTTTGACAACCGATTGGACCTGCATGAATTCGCTCCAGAACTTCACCGATGGCTTTCGTAACGAGCCCGGTTACCTCGACTTCGGTCGGGTCGGCCCACTGTCCGAGGTCGTTATGGCAGAGACCCTCGGCCAGAATGAGGTCCTGTCCCGCGCCCGATTCGGCAGCCTCGATCACCTGGCTGACCAGGATTTGCGTGCCCGCACCGCGGTATCCGCTCTCACCGGTTTTACCCCCGACCAGGTTGTGCTGCAGCCCAACACGAGCTCGGGCCTGATGCAGGCCATGTTCGGCCTGACCGGTTCCGTGCTGCTGTCCGCTGCCGACTTTCCCAGCGTGCCGTTTGCGGCGGTCCGCGCTGCTGAGACCCTGCACGTGGTCACCCCAGTGTGGCTGGAGACCGTGCGGGGTCGCGTCACTCCCGGCCAGATCCGCGACCAGCTCACCCCTGCCGTCGCGGCTGTCGCGGTGTGTCTCGTCGATTCCCGCACGGGCTATCGCGCCGACCTCGACGGTATCCGACAGGTGATCGGTGATCGCCTGCTCATTGTTGACGCGATCCAGGGCTTCGGCGTCGTTGACGCAGCCTTTGAGGCAGCGGATGTCGTCGCTTCCGGTGGGCAGAAATGGACGCGGGCCGGTTGGGGCACCGGTTTTCTGGCCCTGAGTGAGCGGGCCCTCGAACGCCTCGTTCCGGTCTACTCCGGTTATGTCGGAACCGACACCGCTGAGCCCTGGGACGAGGTCACCCCGCCCAGCCACAGCGCCAAGGCCTTTCGGGTGACCAACGGTGACTCCATTGCGCAGGCGCGATTCGCGGCAGCCTTGGAACAGACCGCTGATGTCGGCGTCGACGTCATCCAGGCGGCCATGAATGACAACGTCTCTCAAATAGTCGAACTCGTCGACGAATTCGTCATCGATCTCGTCTCGCCCCGCGATGTTCGAGAGCGCGCGGGCCTCATCGTACTCGAACCGCCGGCGGAACTGCTCACCACACTCGTGGCGAGCCTGCACAACCACGGCATTTCGGCCACCATGCGCGATACCACGGTGCGGCTGAGCGTGCACGCGGCCCTCAACCCCGACACGGTCACCATGTTGAGGGGGGCCCTCACCGCCTACGCTCTCACCGCCACGTACTAGCATTCTGCAGCGCAGACCGATCGTCTGACTCAACGTAAGGTGAACGACAGATTTTCGTGGGCGTGTCGGGTTTCTTTTTGTGCCGGTAGGTCGTAGCGTCGCTTTCATCAGGTACGGCACCTGATCGAGACGGCCATATAAGTACGGCTCGAGAATTGCTTGATGGCCAGCTCGCCAAAGTGATCCGCGTCCGTGTGACGCAGGGTAGGAGTGGCTGTGACCGCTAATCGAACCGACCTGAACGCGACTGACCGGGTGGAGGTATCCGCTTCGCAAACCGAGCGCACCTTTGTGTTGGACACCTCGGTGCTTCTGTCAGATCCAAAAGCAATCTTTCGCTTTGCCGAGCATGCCGTTGTGTTGCCCGTGGTGGTGATCAGTGAACTGGAATCCAAGCGCAATGACCCGGAGATCGGGTATTTTGCGCGGCAGGCGTTGCGCAATCTCGATGAACTGCGGCTCAAGCATGAGCGCCTCGACTTTCCGATTCCGGTCGGCGATGGAGGTAGTTTGCGGGTGGAACTGAACCACTCGAATACGTCGGTGCTGCCGTCTGGCCTGCAATTAGGTGACAACGACTCGCGCATTCTGGCCGTGGCCCTCAACCTGGCCAATGATGGAATGACCGTGACCGTCGTCTCCAAGGACCTGCCGCTGCGGGTGAAGGCCGCTTCTCTCGGCCTCGCTGCCGATGAGTACCGGCACGAACTCGCCGTTGATTCCGGCTGGACCGGCATGGACGAGATCACCCTCAGCGCCGAGCAGATGAGCGTGCTCTATGACAAAGAGATGCTGGACTCCCGCGCGGTGCAGGACATGCCGATCAACACGGGCCTGGTCATTCACTCCGACCGCGGGTCGGCCCTCGGCCGGGTGACCAGCCGGGGCACGCTCAAGCTTGTGCGCGGTGACCGTGACGTCTTTGGACTGCACGGTCGGTCAGCGGAGCAACGGCTGGCGATTGACCTGCTGCTCGACCCGGAGATCGGCATTCTGTCGCTGGGCGGTCGAGCCGGAACGGGGAAGTCCGCGCTCGCTCTCTGCGCGGGCTTGGAGGCCGTGCTGGAACGACAGCAGTATCGCAAGATCATGGTGTTCCGGCCCCTGTACGCGGTCGGCGGCCAGGACCTCGGCTTTCTGCCCGGCGACCAGGGCGAGAAAATGGGGCCGTGGGCGCAGGCGGTGTTCGACACACTCGGCGCGATCGTGTCGGAGAATGTGGTCGAGGAGGTGATGGAGCGCGGCATCCTCGAAGTGCTCCCGCTCACCCACATTCGCGGTCGGTCCCTGCATGACGCCTTCGTGATCGTCGACGAGGCGCAATCGCTCGAGCGCAACGTGCTGCTGACCGTGCTGAGTCGCATCGGCCAGAACTCGCGCGTCGTGCTCACCCACGACGTCGCCCAGCGCGACAATCTACGGGTCGGTCGCTTCGACGGCGTGGCCAGCGTGATCGAAACGCTGAAGGGGCATCCACTGTTCGCGCATATGACACTGACCCGTTCGGAGCGCAGCGCGATCGCAGCGCTGGTGACAGAAATGTTGGAGGGTAACGAGGTCATGTAAGTCGGTGGGGAGCGGATGTTTTCAGCTCGCGCGATCTGGCTAGCCGCTGCAGCAGCGATAGATCATTCGCCCCCGCCCTTCAGGCCTTCTCCTCGCTTCGACAGTGAACCTGCCGAACACTCGTAACACTGGCGCTCAAAATGCCGGTGCCCCCCGATACGAAGCAGGGCCTGCGCGACCGATTTCTGGCTCCGCAGGCCCCGCTTCGCTAACTACGGTGTGCGGAACGCTTGAGGCTTGTTGCGTCTTCGAGGGATAGTTCGGAGTCGGCGAAGGTTTGGTCGTCTGCGAATGATTTCATGCGTGCGATGCGGTAGATGAT